>NZ_JBHXFI010000010.1:0-176806 GCF_042724075.1 Streptomyces sp. NPDC127097
GTGTGCGGGAGGGCCAGCGGCATCACGAAACCGTCGTTGTAATCGGTGTGTTCACCGATCAGGTTGACCCGGCCGGGGGGCGCGCCCCGGCCCGGGGGGGGGGGGGCGGGCCCCCCCGCCCCCCCCCCCCCACCGCCGGGAAGGGCGGCAGTTGCGAGGTGCGGGAAACGATGTGAGCGGCCCCCTGCGCAACGTGCCCGCCAAGCGTTCAGCGGCATCGCCCTGGTGAGGATCCTTCAATCCAAGCCACGTTGTCAACAATCGTTTAACTCAAGAGTGCTGGTGACGACTTCGCGGACCATCGAACGATGCACCTCGACACAATTGTTGTGCCGTTCATGGCGTACGGTGCTGGCTACCGTTAACCTCGGAGCGGCTGCGAGCGTGCTGCCGTCCCGTCTGTCCACCGACCAGGAGACCGCCCATCGCCATGGATGCCTCAGACTTGCACCCGGCGGATGGTCTTCAAGCCGTCGTCGCAGCGATCGACGAGCTTCTCCGGGACCTGGACCTCGGGCGCGACGTCATCGACATCGATCACCTCTCGCACCGGACCGGCCTCACGGTCTCCCGCGTACAGGCGCTGCTCGACCACTCCGGCGAGGAATCCGAGAACGAGCAGGACTCCTTCCAGGACCGCCTCGTCTTCCTGCGGGAGACCCGCCGCAAGCCGGACGGGAAGATGTACACCCTCGACGAGATCGGTGCCGGAGCCGGCATCTCCCACGGCCAGGTCGGCTACCTCCTGAACGGGAAGCGGAAGAGCCCCGGGCTGGATGTCACCCGGAAACTGGAGAAGTTCTTCGAGGTCGAGCCGGGCTTCTTCACCGCCACCGAGCGTCAGGCGCTGTACCGGGCACTACAGTCCACGCATGAGCAGCTGACCCATCTCGCGCTGCTCAGGGGCAAGGGCATCAACCGGCTGGCGATGCGCAGCGGCACCAGCGGCGACAGCCGGATCGACCGGGAACTCCGGGACGCGCTGTCCGAGGTGCTGAGCCGCCCCGAGGGCGAGGATCCCGAGGTACGGGAGCTCACGGACCGGATGCGCTCGCTGCCCTCCAAGAGCAGAACGCGGGTCTTCCCCCTGATCCAGGGGCTGTTGGGCCTGGCCCGGCCGGAGAACGAGGATCGTCCGTCCCCCGGCCGGCACGGCGGCTGAACGGCACCGGACGCCGCCGGTCCGCCCGGTCCGCCTCCGGGATCAGGCCGTCCTGCCTGCCGTCGGGCTCCCGTTGACGGCTGACTCCGTGTCACGACCGCGACGCGCCGCCGCGTATTCCCGGGCGAGCACCCGCAGGGCCGCCGCCACCTGCGGCCGGGCGGACCCGTCGAGCAGCGTGGTCCCCTTCCGTGCCGCCGCGCGCAGGGTGAGGCCCTGGATGCTGACGAGCGCGCGGACGAACGGCCGGTTGCGGGCGGGCACCAGATCCACCAGCCCGTACGACGCCGACAGACCCGAGCGGATCCGCCGGACCTGGTCGGCGAGCAGCGGGCGCAGGCCGTCAACGGCGGCGCCGTCCTTGCCGTTCGGGCCGGTGCGGGTCAGGCCGGCGCGGGTCAGGCCGTGGCGGGTGAGGAGCTCCTCGGGGATGCCGAGGCGGCCGCCCGCCAGGTCTTCGGCGAGGTCGTTCAGGAAGTCCAGCCGCTGGCTCGCCTCGATGAAGGTCCGGCAGCCGGCGACGTACGGCGCCGAGGGCGCTCCGTCGCCCAGCAGGCAGGCGATGAGCAGGAAGGCGGGCAGCGAATAGCCGTCGATGTAGTGCTGGAAGTCGTGCTCCGTGACGAATCCCGCGGTCCGCACCTCCAGCGGCGCCCCGGCGAGGAAGTCCTCGACGTACTGCCGGAGTTGCGGCTGCCGGGTGAGGGTGTCGAGGAGCGTCCGCAGCACGGGCTCGTCGGCTTCGCCGCTCTTGAGGGCGGCGTGCACCCGGCTCTCCCAGTCGGCGAGCGCGGCGATGCGCTCCTCGGCCGGTCCCTGGTCGATGAGGTTGTCGCTGTGGTGCATGAACGCGGTCGCGGCGAGGACGTCGGGCACCAGCGGCGCGGGCAGGAGCAGACGCACGGCCGTGTACTCGGCGCGGGCGTAGTGCGCCACCAGCTCACGCTGTTCGCTGTAATCACGACGCAGTGCGGGATCGGTGATCCCTGCCTGGTCGAGCGTCTTCGGCCACGTGGCCATCGTCGGCGCCCCTTTCCTAGAGTGCGGATTCACCTTAGGTGATCGGGGCCGACGGGGCCGATCCGTCCCGGGAGGCATGGTCAGGACGCCCGGGCCGGTACGGGAGCGTGCCACGTCCGCCGTGGCCGGCTACTGCCCTTCGGCCACCTCGGTGGCGGACCGCTGTACGCGCACGACCTGGAGCGCCGTGGTGACCAGCGGGGCGGTGAGCGCCTGGGCGACGCGCAGCAGCCGTTGGCGTTCGTCGGAGGCCGCGGTGTCCTCGCCGGGCAGCGCCACCTGCGGTCCCTCAGGCGGCTGAGGATGGCCGGAATGCCCCTGTGCCGCCGCCTCGATCCGGGCGGCCTGAAGGCGGTGCGCCGCGTCCCGCAGGGCGGCGGCGGTGGCCGCCGCCTGCAACTCCTGCTCCGAGAGCGGCCGGACGCCGGGGGTGCCCCGGGACACCGCATGTTCCTGCGCGGCGTAGACGGCGGCCGCGGGCAGCGGCGACACCCAGGGACGCAGCGCACGCATCCCGTCGAGGATCTCGATCACCCGGCGGTGCAGGTTGAATCCCACGTTCCATGCCAGGCGATGACTCCGCGCGCTGTCCACGCTGAAGGCGAGGTCCTCGTCGACCCCTTCGACGACGAGGTCCCACAGCGGCTGGAGCGCCTTGATGTCCCGGCGTTCGCGCAGCCATGCGCCCACCGCGGCTCCGGAGAGGCCGTAGCTGGTGATCAGGGCGCCGATCGAGCCGAAGGTGGAGCCGAGCACCCCCACGGTGTCCAGGGCGTGGTTGCCGAGGGCGGCCAGCACGATGGCCGGGACGGAGCAGACCACATAGCCGAAGACGAACAGCATGGCGGTGCCGAAGGAGCGCAGCGCGCGCCGGAATCGGGGGGCCGCCGGGTTGAGCTTGCGGCACCGCCGGTAGGTGTTCAGGGTTCCGCAGGCCAGGGTGGCGAGGAAGACCGCCAGGAACACCTGGATCAGCGGGTCGCCCGCGAAGTTGGTGTTGAACTTGAGCGGGTCCATCGGGCCGGACAGATCGGCGGAGCAGAACGCGACGACCATGACGGCCGGTGCCGCGAGATACACCGCGGACCACACCGTGACCCGGCGGCGCAGCACCGCCGGGCTCTGCCGCAACCGGGGATCCCACAGCATGGTGAGCAGGTGGAGGAGGGAGAAGCAGCACAGGATGCCGATGTAGACGGGGAGGGTGGCGAAGCTGGGGACGCCGGTGAGTTCCCCCAGCATCCGGTACCCCGCGGGGGCGGCCATCGCGAACACCAGGCCGGACGCCACGAAGTTCACCGTGATCAGGGACAGCGTCGGGGTGGGATCGCGCAGCAGGGCCAGGCACTTCCACCCGGCGATCACGAAGTCGATGATCGCGATGCTCAGATAGACGACGTTCGAGGCGCTCTCAGACACCGGACCTCCTGTGGGAGAGCGCCGAGGAGAGGAACCCGTTCGTGCGCTGATCGCGCCGCAGTTCCAGGTGGCGCTGGAGCATCACGGTGGCGAACGCCTCGGCCCGCCGTTCATGAGCGCTGTCGTAGTGCGAACGGTTGAGGACCTGGAGCACCGGGCCCGTCTTCAGTCCGGGAAGGAGCTGCCGCACGGTCTCCTCGGTCATGAGCTGGCCGGCCGAGCCGTCCTCGGCCGGGTGCTCCTCCCACAGGTGGAACAGCTCGTGCAGGCTGACGTGCAGGCGGGTCAGTTCGTTCGCGGTGGCGTCCACCACGATGAAGTCACGGTCCTTGCCCCGGGCGCAGAACCCGGACACCTGCTGCGGGAGCGGCACTTCGGTGATGGTGATCGGCTTGTTGCGCCGCACGGCCACCGCGTCGACCAGTCCCTGCATGTCCCGTACACCGGACAGCCCGAGGTCGCGATGGACGAGCCGGGTGACGGACCAGGTCGCGAAGAAGACCGCCAACTGCTCCCGGAGCGAGGCCCACGGGGAGCTGGGCGGCCGGTGGCGGGTGGGCTGCGGCGCTTTCGCCTGCCGCGCTGGACCATGACGACGGGGCCACCACATGAACGGTTACTCCTACAGCTGTTGCCGCGCTCGGGGTGAGGAAGGAACGCTACGCGACCCGGGACGACCGCGGGCCCGGTGGGTAGCGAACCCTCCTCCCGGGACGAGGGCGGAGGAAGCCCTGCGCAAGCCAAAAGTTACCCGGTGCGCACGGACCGGCGCCACGGCGAGCCGGCCCCTGCGCACCGGCCCCGGGGAGGCAGCCGTGGCCCCGACCACTGCCGTCACACGGGACAGCCCTCAGGCGTCGAGGCCGCTGCCCTGGGGGCCGTACAGATCGAGCAGCCGGGTGCGGGTGCCGTGCAGCCGATCGGCCACCGTCTTGGCCACATAGCGGTACATCGCCCGGCCGAGGACGGGGTCGGATTCGCACAGCTCGCGGATCGCCCTGGCGTCGAACTCCACGGCCTCCACCGGGCCGACGGTCTCCGCTCCCAGGTGCCACAGATAGGGCGGGAACAGCCACGACCAGCCGAGCAGTTCGCCACGGCCGAGGGTTTCCACGACCGCCGCCCGGCGCCCGGGGACGTGCTGGTCGAGCACCACCTGTCCACTGCGGATGATCCAGAACCGGTCCGCCCGCCGCCCCTCCTCGAAGAGCCGGGTGGCGCGCGGCAGCGACACCTCGACGGCGATATCGGTCAGCTGTCGGCGCCGGTCGGGCGGCAACTCGTCGAGCATATTTTCGATCATGGTCAGGTTCCTCCGCTCGCTGCCTGCACGATATGCGGAGCTTTGCGGAGATCGGGGGAACGGCTCGGCCCGCCGGTCACCGGCACGCCGGAACCCGTCCATCCGTCAGGTCAGCTGACGCCGCACCAGGTCGTGCAGCCGGCCACCGGTGTCGGCGAGCAGTTCGGCCGGGGCGCCCTGCTCGACGATCCGGCCCTCCGCCATCACGATCACACGGTCGGCGTCCATGACCGTGGACAGCCGGTGGGCGATCACCAGCCGGCTGGCGCTGAGCCGGCTGGTGCTGTCGCTGACGATGCGCTGGGTCTCGTTGTCCAGCGCGCTGGTGGCCTCGTCGAAGAACAGGATCCGCGGGCGGCGGACCAGCGCCTGGGCGATCATCAGGCGCTGCCGCTGGCCGCCGGAGATCGCGCCCCCGCCGGAGATCATGGTGTGCAGGCCCATCGGCATCCGCTTGATGTCCTCGGCCAGGCCCGCCATCTCGGCGGCCGCCCATGCCTCTTCCTGAGTGAAGGCTTCGGCGCCGCAGATGCAGTCCAGGATCGATCCGGTGAGCGGCTGGGCGTTCTGGAGCACGACCCCGCACTGCCGGCGCACCGCCGCCTGGTCCAGGGCGGCCAGGTCCTGGCCGTCATAGAGCACACTGCCCGAGGACGGCTTGTCGAAGCCGATCAGGAGCCGCAGCAGGGTGGACTTGCCGCAGCCGCTCGGGCCGACGACGGCCACGAACTCACCCGGCTGGACCCGCAGCGAGACATCGTCGAGGACGAGCGGCCCGTCGTCGGTGTAGCGGAACGAGAGCTTCTTGGCCTCGATGCCGCCGGACAGGGTGCCGGGCTGGGCGCTGGCCCCGCGGACTTCCGGCTTCTCGTCCAGCACCGGCTTGATCTGCTCGAACATCGGCAGCGCGGCGGCGGCCGAGACGAACGCGCCGGTGATCTGGGTGACCGCCGTCAGCAGCATGGTCACCGAGGTGTTGAAGGTGAGGAACGAGGCGGCCGACATGGTGCCGCGGGCCGGACCGGCCAGCAGGATGAAGAGGGTGAGCGAGCAGACCGGCAGATAGACCGCGTTGAGGACGGTGGTCAGATTCTTGATCCGGCCGGCCTTCTGCTGGAGCTCCCGGGAGCGGGCGAACTCCCGGGCCCAGGCCGCGTACGCGAAGCTCTCGGCCGCGGCGACCCGCAGTTTGGGCAGCCCGCGCAGGGTCTGGAACGCCTGGTTGTTGAGCTTGTTGCCGAGCTTGACCAGCCGGCGCTGCCAGCGCAGCTCCCACAGGCCCATGGCGAGGAACACCGCACCGATGACGATCAGCATGGCGATCGCCGCCAGCGCCAGCGGCACGCTGTAGACGAGCAGCAGCACCAGGTTCATCGCGCCGATCGTGCTGGACTGCACGGCCACCGGGCCGAGGCCGGACAGCACCCGCCGGATGGTACTGATGCCCATCGCGGCGCTGGCCAGCTCGCCGGTGGAGCGTTCGGTGAAGAACTTCGTCGGCAGCCGCAGCAGCCGGTCCCACACGGCCGGCTGGAGCGTGCTCTCGATACGGCCCTCCATCCGCAGGACGGTGAGGTTCTGAAGCAGCATGAAGGCGGCGGAGACCACGCTGGTGATCATGACGGCCAGGGAGACCTGCACGATCAGGCTCTTGTCGGCGTTCGGTACGTACTCCCCGAGCACCTTGCCGGTCGCGATGGGGACCAGGGCGCCGAGGCCGACGGTCACCAGGCCGCTGAGGGCCAGATTGCGGAGGTCCATACGGGTCCCGCGCAGGCTGAAGAGCATCAGCCGCGACAGGCTCATGGGCCGCTCCGGCAGCGGGCGGTAGAACATGACGGCGCGCGGTTCGAGTTCGTCGGCGTTGTCCTTGCCCAGGCGCATCCGCAGCCCGGAGACCGGGTTGACCGCCTCGTACCGGCCGCGGCGCCACAGCAGCGCCACCGGCGCACCGGACTTGGCGCGATGCCCCACCAGGGGGCCGGTGTTGGTCCGCCACCAGGGTCCCTGGAGCCGGACCGCGCGGGTCCGGATCCGCGAGCTGACCGCGATCCGTTCGACCGGGGTGATCCGGTCGTTGACGGCGCCGCCCTTCGGTGGCTCGGTGAGCGTGATGCCGGCCGCCTCCGCGACCGTGCGGCAGACCGCGAAGGTGGTGTCGTCGCTGGTCCGGTCCGTCGTGGTACTGCCCCGCCCGGCCCGGCCGATGGATGCCACCAGCGCCTGGTCGGCGCGCTCGCGGACGGTTTCACCGGCCTTGATGCCGGCCGCCGTACGGTCCTCGTGGGCGCGCTCCAGCTGCTCGATCCAGCGGTCGACGGCGGACAGCAGCCGGTACTGCTGATTGACCATCTGCTGCCACAGCTCGGGGTCCACCAGCAGATCGCCGGCCGCCTCCGCGCTGTAGGAGGCGCCGTACTGCACCGTGCCGGGTGGGACCGGCATCCACAGGATGTCGTCGTCGGCCACCGCCTCGTCGGCGGGCCGGCCGTCGAGCGGCGCCTCGAACAGCACACCCAGGCTGCGGGCGGTGCCCAGCGCGAAGGCGTGCTCCAGCGCGGAGGGCGCCTCGCCCTGGGCGCCGTAGGCGGGGTCGTTGCCGTAGCCCTGCGCGCCGTATTGCGGGAACGAACCGGTGTCGCCGTACTCCCCGTAGTCGTAGCGGGGCAGTTCGCGCAGCGGGATACGGCGCAGCAGGCAGTCCTGGGAGGGCCGGCCGAGCAGGGTGTGCTGCGGGCCCGCGACCGGGCCGAGCAGCAGGGTGCCCGTTTCGAGGCGGCCGAGGAAGTGCCAGTGCCCCTCCTGGGCGGCGTCGACCGCGAAGAGATCCAGCGAGCCGCCCGTGACGAGCCACAGCACATGCGGGCCCTCCAGGGGAACGCTGCGCAGCCCGGTGCAGTCGACCGGCGTGCCGAGGCCGCCCAGCGCATAGGTGACGGCATCGGTGTCGCCCGGTCCCACGACCGCGGGCGGGGGTACGGACACGTCAGTGCTCCTTGACCAGCTCGGCGTACGGGCCCCCGGCGGCGACCAGGTCCTCGTGCCGGCCGCGTTCGACGACCACCCCGTGGTCGAGGACGACGATCTCGTCGCTGTCGCGGACGGTGCTCAGCCGGTGGGCGATGACGACGCACGCACAGCCGCGGCGCCGCAGGTTGTCCATGATGATCTGTTCGGTCCGGGCGTCCAGTGCGCTGGTGACCTCGTCGAGGACCAGGATGCTGGGGCGCCGGACCAGTGCGCGGGCGATCTCCAGCCGCTGCCGCTGTCCGCCGGAGAAGTTGCGGCCGTCCTGCTCGACCCGGCTGTGGATGCCGTCGGGGCGGGGGGCGATCACCTCGTCGTAGAGCGCGGCGTCCTGGAGGGCGGTGATCACCGCGTCGTCCGGGATCGACGGGTCCCACAGCGCCACGTTGTCCCGGACCGTGCCCTCGAAGAGGAAGATGTCCTGGTCGACGAAGGACACGGAGGCGGCCAGCGCGCTGCGGGAGAGGTCCTCCAGCCGCTGTCCGTCGATGCGGATGGTGCCTTCCCAGGGGCTGTAGAGGCCGGAGATCAGCCGGGAGACGGTGGACTTGCCGCTGCCGGAGCCACCGACGAGGGCGACCTGCCGGCCGGGGCCGACGGCCAGCGAGAAGCCGGTCAGCAGCGGTTTGTCCAGCGGGCTGTAGCCGAAGGTGATGTTCTCCAGCGTCACATGGCCCTTGAGCCGGCGGGTGTCGGCCTCCGGCTCGGGGCGCGAGTAGAGGGTGTCGACGGGGAAGCTCTCGACGTCCTTGAGGCGGGCCACGTCGGCGGCGAAGTCCTGGATCCGGCCGGCCACTCCGTTGAGCCGGGTGATGGGCGCGGTGAAGCGGGTGACCAGCGCCTGGAAGGCGACGAGCAGACCGATGGAGATATGGCCCTCGACCGCCCGCAGTCCGCCGATCCACAGGATCAGCGCGCTGTTGAGCGTGGCCAGGGTGGGGGCGACCACGGCCAGCGCGGCGCTCGGCACGCCCAGCCGCTGCTGTTCCTCCAGGGTGGTGGCGTGCTGGCCGGCCCAGCGGCGGAAGTAGCCGTTCTCGCCGCCGGTGGCCTTCATCGTCTCGATGAGCTGGAGGCCGGTGTAGGAGGTGTTGGTCAGCCGTGCGGTGTCGGCGCGCAGCTTCTGGGTGTGGGTGGCCCGCAGCCGGATCACGATCCGCATGGCGACGACGTTGAGCAGCGCGATTCCCACGCCGATGACGGTCAGTTGGGGGTCGTAGGTCCACAGCAGGAAGGCGTAGAGGATGACGACGATGCCGTCCACGCCCGCGGCGGCGAGGTCACGGGCCAGCGTCTCGGCGACCGCGTCGTTGGACTGGAGCCGCTGGACCAGGTCGGCCGGGCTGCGCTGGGCGAAGAAGGTGACCGGGAGTCTGAGCAGATGGCGCAGGAAGCGGGCGCTGGTGAGGGTGGAGGAGATGATGCGGCCGCGCAGCAGATTGGCCTGTTGCAGACCGGTCAGGATCGCGGTCAGCGCGACCATGGCGGCCATCGACGCGAAGAGCGGCCCCAGCAGCGAGGTCTGGTTGCCGATCAGGAACATGTCGATGTAGGTCCGGCTGAGCGCGGGCACCGCCGCGCCGACCGCGACCAGCAGCAGGCTGGCGAGCAGTGCGGCCAGCAGGGTGCCGGTCGTGCCGCGCATCCGGGCGGGCAGGGCGCCGAGGACGCCGGGCTTGCGGCCGCCCTTGTGGAAGGATTCGCCGGGTTCGAGGACCAGGGCGACACCGGTGAAGCTGGTGTCGAAGTCCTCCGTCGCCACGAAGCGGCGGCCCTTGTCGGGGTCGTTGATGTGGACGCCGCGGCGGCCCATGCGACGGCCGGTGCCGTCGTAGACGACGTAGTGGTTGAACTCCCAGAACAGGATCGCGGGCGCCTGTACCTCGGCGAGCGCGGCCGGCTCCATCTGCATGCCCTTGGCCTGGAGTCCGTAACTGCGGGCGGCCTTGAGCAGATTGCTGGCGCGCGAGCCGTCGCGGGAGACACCGCAGGCGATCCGCAGCTCTTCGAGCGGCACATGCCGTCCGTAGTGGGCCAGCACCATGGCCAGCGAGGCGGCGCCGCACTCCACGGCCTCCATCTGGAGGACGGTGGGGGTGCGGACGGTCTTCGTCTTCCTGGGCTTCGGGGCGGGCGCGGCCCGGCGGGTGCGGCGGGCGCCGGGCGCGGTGTCCGCGCGGCGGCGGCCGCGGACCGGCGGCGGCAACTGCTGCTGCGGGGCGGCGGAGTCGTGCGGGGCGGTCACGGCAGCAGCCAATCGATCGGGTGCTGCGCGGCCAGGTGGACGGCGCCACTGGCCGGCGTCATGGAGTCGACGGCGTACGGCGGGCCGTCGGAGGTCGACCAGGCGTAGCCGGATTTGCTGTGCGGGGCGGCGTCGAGCTGGACCAGGACCGCGACGGGCTGGCCGTGCTGCGAGAACTCCTCGCCGAGCTGGCTGCTGCCCAGGAAGGTGCTGATCCGCTGGCGGGACTGGGCGGTCCGGCCGACCGCTTTGACCCGTCCGCGCAGGACGCCGTACTGCTGGGTCGGCACGGACTGGACGGTGAGGTCGACGGACGCGCCGACGGGGACGGTCGCGCCGCTCTCGGCCGGTACGTACAGGGTCGCCGTCAGGGGGTCGCCGGCCCGGGCGATGCGTTCCACGGAGGCCACATCCGCTCCGGTCGTGACGACGGAGCCGATGGTGGCGACCATCGTGGTCAGCCGGCCGGCGGCGAGCGTACGGACGACGGTGGTGCCCTGGGCGGTACGGACCCTCAGGACGGGGGTGTGGGCGGCCACTCGCTTGCCCTCTTCCGCCAGTACGGCGGTGACCTGGCCCGCGACGGGGCTCTGGAGGACGTAGCTGCCCTGGCCGTGGGTGAGGATGCCGGGTGCGTTCAGGGTGGACGACACGGTGCCGGTCACCGCCCATACGGAGGCGGCGATCACGAAGAGGACCGTGACGGTCAGCACGAGCCAGCCCTGGGGGCGGGCGAACCGCACCGGAAGATCGATTTCCTCGGGCGATTGCAGTTTGGAAAGGGCCTGTTGGCGGAACTGCACGACACTCTTCCCTCAACTGCAACGTTCTGGTTCGGACGGGTGGTGGCCGGTGCCCCGGGGCCCGGATGGAGTCCGGACGACCGGGGCAGCCGGCCCGGCATATCGGCAAGGAGGGGGCGCCGACCTGCCGTTGTCACCGTTCAAAGCCGGCTGTGCCGCTCAGCGGCACAGAAGGGGCTCAGAGACCGGCGGTCAGGCCCGCGACGGTGCCGACGACGCCCGCGGTGTCGGTGCCGGCGACACCGTCGACCAGGCCGGTGGCGGTGCCCACGGTGCCCGAGATCGGGGCGACGGAGTCAGCAGCGCCGAGCACGCCGCCCACGAGGCCACCGGACACGTTGTCCAGGTCGCTGTCGGAGATTTCCTGCGTCTGAACCTGGGGGGTGGAGTTCATGATGATTCCCTTCGGATGAATATCTCGAAAAACCCGCGCCCGCACCGTCCGGTGGGTCGGCCCGGTCGCGGCAGCGGCAGTCGGGCTCCCGAAATCGGGAACCGGGGGGTGACTCCCGCAGTGCGAAGGATCAAAGCATGCAGGTGCGTTGCCCTGCTAATCGGGTAGCCGCCGATCCGGGCGAGATCGCCCCCTCGAAATACCTGACGTGCACGCCCGTCCATGACTTGGTGGCAGCTTCTTCACATCTCCTCCGGTTTCTTTTCCGGGACCTCGGCAAGCGCCCGTTCGGCGAACTGGACATTCCGTCACCAAACCGCTGAGCCGCAGGTCAGCGTGGGAATGTGACACGTCGGAGCGTGTGCCGACTGCACATTCGGTGTGCAGATTCCTTGAAGGCCGCCAATTTTTACGGCACCTCGGCGCGATACGGGCCGACAACTCCGGCGCACGCTTCCGACGGAGCCGCACCGAATGTTGCAAGGCCATTAAGTGCGCCCGATTCGCCCGGAGTTCAGGGGCCTTATTGAAGGTGCTGAACGTATGGAATGGACTCATCGGCGCTATCCGTATGCCATTTCCGCGAAAACGGATCAGGAGCGGATCGAGTGACCGGACAACGGACATAACCGCATAACGGAGCGCCTTCGGACCCGTCGGTAATGGGCGATTGGCACCACTGCGCCGGCAGCCCGGTGGCAGCCGCCCCTCAGGTGGGGCACCGTGAGAAACGACGCTGCGGGGCCGCGCCCCGGGAAGGAGCCGTACGTGGAGCCCGTGGAGGCGCTGGAGCGGATCGCCTTCCTGCTGGAGCGGCAGGGGGCGGTGACCTACCGCGTCCAGGCGTTCCGTACGGCCGCGACGGTGATCGGCGCGCTGTCCGCCGACGAGCTGCGCACCCGTGCCCGCAGCGGCTCGCTGGCCCGGCTCAAAGGACTGGGGCCCAAGACCACCCGGGTGATCGAGGAGGCGCTCGCGGGCACGCGGCCGGAGTATCTGACACACCTTGAGGAGGAGGCGGGCGGCCCGCTGGTCGAGGGGGACCAGGGGAAACGGCTGCGTCAGGCGCTGCGCGGCGACTGCCATCTGCACTCGGACTGGTCGGACGGCGGCAGCCCGGTCGAGACGATGGCGCGGGCCGCCCGCGACCTCGGCCACGCCTGGTGTGTGCTGACCGACCACTCCCCCCGGCTCACCGTCGCCCGCGGACTGACCGCCGAGCGGCTGCGCCAGCAGTTGTCGCTGGTGGCGGAGGTGAATGAGCGGCTGGCACCGTTCCGGCTGCTGACCGGGATCGAGTGCGACATCCTCGACGACGGCTCACTCGACCAGGAGCCGGAGCTGCTGGAGCAGCTCGATGTGGTGGTCGCCTCGGTGCACTCCAAGCTGCGGATGGACAAGGGCCCGATGACCCGGCGGCTGCTGGCCGCGGTGCGCAATCCGCTGGTGGACGTGCTCGGTCACTGCACCGGGCGGCAGATCACCGGCAGACCGCGCCCGGAGTCGCAGTTCGACGCCGGAGAGGTGTTCGCGGCCTGCGCCGAGCACCACACCGCGGTGGAGATCAACTGCCGGCCCGACCGCTTCGATCCCCCGCGCCGGCTGCTCCGCCTGGCGCGGGAGACCGGGACCCTGTTCGCCATCGACAGCGACGCCCACGCACCGGGCCAACTGGACTGGCAGATCTACGGCTGTGCGCGTGCCGAGGAGTGCGGCGTCCCGCCGGAGCGGGTCATCAACACCTGGACGGAACGCCAGTTGGCCACCTGGACCCGGACGGGCCGGACCCCGCACGGCTGACCGCGCTCCCGGCGGGCACGATACGCTCGCCTCCTCATGGACACGCGCACGGAGTACGAGATGGTCGCCGTCCCCCCGGGGCGGGTGACGCTGTCGGACCGGCGGACGCGGCGCAGTTGGCCGGTCGAGCTCGCGCCCTTTCAGCTCGCGCCGTGTCCGGTCACCCAGGAGCGGTACGCACAGGTCACCGGCGAGCACCCGAGCAGCGCGCGGGGCGACCGGCTCCCCGTCGAGGGCGTCTCGTGGTGGGACGCGGTCCGGTTCTGCAACGCCCTGTCCGCGCAGGAGGGGTTGGCGCCCGCGTACCGCCTGGAGACCGACGCCGAACGGATCGAGTGGGACACCTCCGCCGACGGGTACCGGCTGCCGACCGAGGCCGAGTGGGAGCACGCCTGCCGGGCCGGCACGACGGCGGCGCGGTACGGACGGCTCGACGACATCGCCTGGCACCGCGGCAACTCGCACGAGCGGATCCACGCGGTCGGCGGGCGGCGGCCCAACGCATGGGGCCTGTCCGACATGCTGGGCAATGTGTGGGAGTGGTGCTGGGACGTCTACGACGCCGAGGTCTACGGCAGCTACCGGGTGCTGCGCGGCGGCGGATGGTTCGACGAGCGCTGGAGCTGCCGGGCCTCGGTACGGCGCCGCAGCCACCCGACCTTCCGGATCGATGACGTGGGCTTCCGTATCGCGCGTTCCGTCTGACGGGCGGGGCTCCGGCCCCGTCGTCAGGCGGGGTGGGGCGCGGCGGACGGGAGGTCCGGCGCGGCGGCCGGGGTGAGGCGCAGCACCACCACATACGCGACGACCACGGCGACGATCACCAGCGGCATCACCGTCAGACCGCTCTTCCCCAGCAGCAGCGTGGCCAGCAGCACCGAGGTCATCGGCAGCCGGAGCATGCCCACACACATCGCGCCGACGCCCATCGCGAAGGCCGCGGTGAGCGACAGACCGGGCAGGTGGGACAGCACGACACCGCCCGCCGCACCGAGGAACAGCGCGGGGAAGATCGGGCCGCCGCGGAAGGCGCTCAGCGACGCGCAGTACGCCAGACCCTTGCACAGCATGAGGAGCAGCAGCGCGCCCACCGTGTAACCGGCGCTGTCCCGGAACAGCGACCCCAGCGCCGACTGGCCCGAATAGAGCATCTCGGAGGCGGGCTTGCCGGTGGCCGCGGCGAACGCCACCGCCAGGGCGCCCACCACGAGGCCCATCACCATCGTGGCCGGTACCCGGTGCCGGACGACATGCCCCTTGAGGAACAGTGCGAAGCGCCGTACCCCGTTCGCGGCGAAGCCGGCGGCCAGCCCGATGACCAGGGCCCAGCCGAACTCCGGGATCGTGGGCACGGTGGCCGCGGGGATGTCGTGCAGGGTGAGGGAGTACGTACCGAGCCCGGTCCACTCCCCCAGCCCGGTGAAGATCAGCGCCCCCAGGCCGGACGCCAGCAGACCGGGCACCAGGACGATGCCCAGCATCGGACCGCCCAGCCCCGACACCTCCATCAGCAGGAACGCGCCCAGCAGCGGCGAGCCGAGCAGGGCGCTGATCGCCGCGAAGCTGCCGGCCGCACCCACCGCGGCGGCGGCCTGGTCCGGCAGACCCCGCTTCAGCAGCCGTACGGCGCCCACGGCCAGACCGCCGCCGAGGGCGATCAGCGGCGCCTCGGGGCCGAGCACCACGCCGAAGCTGAGGGAGGTCAGGGCCGCGAGGACGACACCGGGGAGCGCGGAGAGCGGGGGCGCGCCGCTGAGCGCCAGCCCGTCGGCCGGCTCATGGCCTCCGCCACCGGGCAGATGACGGACGGTCAGCCCGACCAGGAGCCCGGCCACCAGCAGCATCGGAACCGGCCACCAGATCGGTGTCCCGGCGAAGCCCAGCGCCCGCGGCAGATCGTGGTAGATCAGCGGTTCCAGCTCGTGGACCAGCGCGAGAAAGCCGAACGCGACGGCGCAGACGGGGAAGCCGATCGCCCCGGACACCAGCAGGAGCTTGAGGTATCCGCGGGTGCGCACCAGCGCGTAGGGGTCCTGAGGCGCGGTGGTCGGGGCTCCGCCCACCGGGCCGGCCGGGCCGACCGCCATGCGCCTCGCCTCCTCGGACCCGGGGCTGCCCCGGCGCCCGCTGGGGCCGCCGCGGTGATGAGCCTGCCACGGCCGGTCCGGGCCGGCACCTCGGGCGCGGCCGGGCGGGGCACGGCGAACGAGCTCGGCGGGCACGGCGGGTCCGGCGGGTACGGCGGGCACGGCGGATCCGGGCCCTCCGTCGCGGCAGTTGCCTCACCCCTGCGAGGCCGCCGCCTCCCGGAGGGCGGCGAGCACCGGGCGGAACAGCGGGTGCTCCTCGGCTCCCCGGCGTACCGCGGCGAAGACCCGGCGGGTGGGGGCCACATCGTCGACGGGGCGGACCACCACGCCCGTGAGGTCCATGTCGCGCAGCGCCGAGCGGGGGACGAGGGCCACGCCCGCCGCGGCCGAGGCGAGCGCGACGACGGCGCGGAAGTCGTCGGAGGTGTGCTCCAGGCGCGGCTGGAAACCGGCGTATTCGCAGGCCAGGACCACCACGTCATGGCAGGGGTTGCCGGGGTAGGGACCGATCCAGGGGTCGCCGGCGAGATCGGCCACGGCCAGCCGGTCCGTATCGGCGAGGCGGTGTCCGGGCGGCAGGACCGCGTCGAACGGCTCGGCGTAGAGCGGGACCCGGGTCAGCCGTGGGTCGTCGGCGCCCGGTGCGCCCCGGTATTCGACGGCCACCGCCACATCGACCTGCCGGTCGAGGACCATCAGCAGACTGGCGTCGCCCTCGGCGTCCTGGACATGGACCCGGATGCCGGGGGCGGTGCGGGCGAGGGCGGTGAGCGCGGGCGCGACGACCAGGCCGATGCCGGTGGCGAAGGCCGCGACGGTCACCGTGCCCGCCTCGCCCGAGCCGTAGGCGGCGAGCTCGGACTCGGCGCGCTCCAGCTGTGCCAGGACGGCGTTGGCGTGGGTGAGCAGGATGTCGCCCGCGGCGGTCAGCCGGACGCCGCGGGCGCTGCGCTCCACCAGACGGTGGCCGGTCTCCTGTTCCAGGGCGGCCAGCTGCTGGGAGACCGCCGAGGGCGTGAGATAGAGCGCGGCGGCCGCGGCGGTGACCGTGCGGTGGTCGGCCACCGCACGGAGGATGTGCAGCCGTCGTGCTTCGATCATGCTTCCAGTCTCGCAGGAGCGGCCCGCGGGCGGTGTCAGCCCCCGAGCGCGGCCCTCGCACCGATGAAGGCGTCGACCGCGCGGTTGACGTCCTCGGTGGAGTGCGCGGCGGAGAGCTGGACGCGGATCCGCGCCTGGCCCTGCGGGACCACGGGGTAGGAGAAGCCGATGACGTAGACGCCGCGCTCCAGGAGCAGCTCCGCCATCCGGGCCGCCTCGGCCGCGTCACCGATCATGACGGGGGCGATGGCGTGGTCGCCGGGGAGGATGTCGAAGCCCTCCTCGGTCATCCGCGAGCGGAACAGCGCGGTGTTGGCGTGCAGCCGTTCGCGCAGGTCACCGGCCGACTCCAGCAGGTCGAGGACCTTCAGCGAAGCGGCCGCGATCACCGGGGCGAGCGAGTTGGAGAAGAGGTACGGGCGGGAGCGCTGGCGCAGCAGGGCGACGATCTCGGCGCGGGCCGCCACATAGCCGCCGGAGGCGCCGCCGAGGGCCTTGCCGAGGGTGCCGGTGATGATGTCGACCCGGTCCATGACCCCGTGCAGCTCGGGGGTGCCTCGGCCGCCGGGGCCGACGAAGCCGACCGCGTGCGAGTCGTCGACCATCACCATGGCGCCGTAGCGGTCGGCCAGGTCGCAGATCTCGTCCAGCGGCGCCACATAGCCGTCCATGGAGAAGACGCCGTCGGTGACGATCAGGGTGCGGCCGGTGCCACCCGCGGTCGCCTCCTTCAACTGGCGTTCCAGGTCGGCCAGATCGCGGTTGGCGTAGCGGTAGCGGCGGGCCTTGCACAGGCGGATGCCGTCGATGATGGACGCGTGGTTGAGGGCGTCGGAGATCACCGCGTCGTCCGGGCCGAGCAGGGTCTCGAAGACACCGCCGTTGGCGTCGAAGCAGGAGGAGTAGAGGATGGTGTCCTCCTGGCCCAGGAAGCCGGAGATCCGCTGCTCCAGCTCCTTGTGGACCTCCTGGGTGCCGCAGATGAAGCGGACCGAGGCGAGGCCGTAGCCCCAGCGGTCGAGCGCCTCGTGGGCGGCCGCGACGACCTCGGGGTGGTCGGCGAGACCGAGGTAGTTGTTGGCGCAGAAGTTGAGGACCTCACCGGGGCTGCCCCCGGCGGTGACCGCGACCGTCGCGGACTGCGGGGTGCCGATGACGCGCTCGGGCTTGTGCAGACCGGCGGCGCGGATCTCTTCGAGGGTGCCGCGGAGTTCGTTGCGTACGGAGTCGAGCATGGGGGCTCCTTGAGGTGTGTGAGACGAGTGAGGCTGTCGGGCCCCGGCGGCGAACCGAGCCAAAATCAGACAGTCCAGTCGAGGATGATCTTGCCGCTGCGGCCGCTGGCGGCGTCGTCGAAGGCGGCGTCGAAGTCCTGGTAGGAGTAGCGCCCGGTGATCACTGGCGAGAGGTCGAGGCCGCCTTCGAGCAGCACGGACATCGCGTACCAGGTCTCGAACATCTCCCGGCCGTAGATGCCCTTGATCGTGATCATGGAGGTGACGATCCGGGACCAGTCGACGGGGAACTGCTCGGACGGCAGGCCGAGCATCGCGATCCGGCCACCGTGCGTCATGTTGGTGATCATGTCGCGCATCGCCTCGGGCCGGCCGGACATCTCCAGTCCGATGTCGAAGCCCTCGCGCAGGCCCAGTTCGCGCTGGCCGTCGGCGATCGTCGCCTCGGCGACATTGAGGGCGAGGCTGACGCCGACCTTGCGGGCCAGCGCGAGGCGCTCCTCGCTGACGTCCGTGATCATGACATTGCGGGCCCCGGCGTGCCGGGCGACGGCCGCGGCCATGATGCCGATCGGCCCCGCGCCGGTGATCAGCACGTCCTCGCCGACCAGCGGGAACGACAGCGCGGTGTGCACGGCGTTGCCGAACGGGTCGAAGACGGCGGCGATATCGAGGTCCACGGGGACCCGGTGCACCCAGACATTGGTGGCGGGCAGCGCCACGTACTCGGCGAAGGCACCGTCCCGGCCGACGCCGAGGCCGACCGTGGCGCGGCACAGGTGGCGGCGGCCGGCCAGACAGTTGCGGCACTTTCCGCAGACCAGGTGGCCCTCGCCGCTGACCAGGTCACCGGCCTTGATCTCGGCCACATCGCGGCCGGTCTCCACCACCTCGCCGACGAATTCATGGCCGATCGTCAGTGGGGCGGTCACGGCGTTCTGCGCCCAGCCGTCCCAGGCCCGGATGTGCAGATCCGTGCCGCAGATGCCGGTGCGCAGCACCTTGATCAGCACATCCCCCGGGCCGATGGCCGGCTCCGGCACGTCCATGAGCCAGAGACCCGGCTCCGTCTTCTCCTTGACCAGTGCCTTCACCGCAGCGGCTCCCGTACGTACGTGACCTGCCGGGGGCCCGCCCCGGCCACCCGATCTTCGTCAAGGAAATCTTCCGTACCTCGGCCGCGCGGTCCATCGAGGTTTTCTTAAGCGCGGTCACAGCTGCCCTTTACGCCCCCTCGGCACCGGGCTTCGGGCCCCCCGCTCCCGCCGGGGCGTGAGGCTGCTCATGCTCCGGCGGAGCCCGGGAGTGTAAACGTTCGCCACCGCAAGCGGCGGAATTCATCACAGCTTGAGTGGCCGTGAGACCGGGGTGCACGGGGCTACGTAGGACTGGGTGAGCACCACACACGGGTGCTGACGCGACGCACCGCGGTCTCCCGTGTGCCCCGTTCCTGTGCGTCCCTGGAGGTCAGTGAATTGAGCCACCGACATGTGAACAAGCGCCTGCGGACCGGCGCCATCGCCACCGCCGGTGTGGCCGCCGTCGCGGCCGCAGCGATCCTGCTGCCCAACGCCAACGCGAGCACGGACCAGCCGGCGGCCCCCAAGACACTCAGCGCCCACTCGGCCACGCAGCTGGCGACGTCCCTGAAGGCGGACCTCGGAGACCAGAGCGCGGGCTGGTACCTGGACAGCTCCAACGGCCACCTGGTCATGAACGTCCTGTCGGAGGACGACGCCGCGAGCGTCACGGCCAAGGGTGCCGTCGCCAAGGTCGTGCACAACAGCATGACCGCGCTGAAGTCCGGAGCGAAGACGCTGCGCGAGACCGCGGCGGTGCCCGGCACCGCCTGGGCGATCGACCCGAAGACCAACAAGATCGTGGTGACCGCCGACAGAACCGTCACCGGCGCAAAGATGGCCACCCTCAGCAAGGCCACGAACGGCATGGGCGAGGGCATGGTGACCGTCAAGCGGTCGCAGGGTGAGTTCAAGCGGTACGACGGCGGGGACGCGGGAAGTGCGGCGGGCGGCGCGGGTGGCGCCGGAGACGCCGCGGGGGGTGCCGGAGACGCCGCGGGCGGCGCGGGAGACGCCGCAGGTGGTGCCGGAGACGCCGCAGGCGGCGCGGGAGACGCGGCCGGTGGCGCGGGAGACGGCGGTGGTGGTGCCGGAGACGGTGGGCAGGCCGCCGGGCCGATCGGCGGCAGCGCCATCTTCGGCGGCAACGCACGCTGCTCGCTGGGCTTCAACGTCACGGTCAAGGGCGCCCCGGCCTTCCTGACGGCCGGTCACTGCGGCAACGACTCCAAGACCTGGACCGCGGACCAGGGCGGCAGCCAGCCGCTGGGCACGGTCGCCGACTCCAAGTTCCCGAAGACCGACTTCGCGCTGGTCACCTACGACGACACCGCCGCGAAGCCGCAGAGCGCGGTCGACCTGGGCAACGGCAGCACCCAGGAGATCACCAAGGCCGCGGAGGCCGCCGTCGGCATGAAGGTGCAGCGCTCCGGCAGCACCACCGGTCTGCACGACGGCACGGTCACCGGCCTGGACGCGACGGTGAACTACGGCAACGGCGACATCGTCAACGGCCTCATACAGACCGACGTCTGCGCCGAGCCCGGCGACAGCGGCGGCGCGATGTTCTCCGACGACTCGGCGGTCGGGCTGACCTCCGGCGGCAGCGGCGACTGCACCGCGGGCGGTGAGACCTTCTTCCAGCCGGTCACCGACGCCCTCAAGGCCACGGGTGCGGAGATCGGCGCCGGGGGCGGCGACGCCAGTGCGGGCGGCGGCGACAACGGCGCGGCCGGCGGCAATGGTGCGGCCGGCGGCAATGGCGGTGGCAATGCCGCGGGTGGCGGCAACGCCGCGAGCGGCGGCGCGGGAAACGCCGGTGCCGGCAACGCGGGGGCCGGCAACGCGGGTGCGGGAGCGGGCGACCCGGGTGCGGGCGCCGAGGACCCCGGTACCGGCGCGCAGGACGCGGGAGCGGGTGCCCAGGACCCCGGCGCGGGCGGCGGTGACGCCCTGAACTGACGCACCAGGAACCAGCTGCGCGGCCGGCCCCGCCCCTTCCACGACGAAGGAGAGCGGGGCCGGTGAGCGTTACGGACCCTGAGTGCGGCGGAACCATAGCGACCGCCTGCGGAGCGGTGTCAGAATACCGGCCCTACTCCGACCCTTCCTCAGGGGCGTCATGGCGTCGAACGCACTCGATTCCACTATCCCCGTCTTCCGCGGAGCCGGGCATCTCCTGCGTCTGATAGCCGATTTGGTGCGCAGGCCACGGCGCCGGGAGTGTCCGGAGCCGGTGCGGCACCGCGGAGTGGCTCAGGGACGTGAAGGTCTGCCGGTGCTCTGTCTGGTCAGCGGGGAGGACCACACCCAACTCGCCAAGGGCATCAGCTACTTCCTCAGCCACGCCGATCCCCGGCGGGTCCCGCACTGTCTGCACGACCTCCAGGACGGCTCGGCTCCCCCGCCCCCGGAATCCGTCGAGGCGGTGCGCCGCACGCTGGAGCGGCTGGCGCAGGGCTTCGCCCGCAGCGTCCACGGCAGCGACGGACGGGTCCGCTTCCGCAGGTTCGGCCTGGTCAACTGGCTGACGCAGGCCGGGGCAACCGGCGCCGCGCCGTACGCGGGCGGTATGGAGGGCAACGACCACACACTGCTTCAGGGGCTGCGCGAGCGGGAGTTCCGGCGCCGGCGGATGTTCGGACTGCTGCGCTCCCCGGAGACGGAGCTCGCGGTGGACGGTTCCGTGCCGTGGTGGGTCTGGCTGTTCGCCGTCCATGTCTTTCCGCTCGCGTGGTTCCGGGTCCGCCGCGGGCTGGGCCGCGAGTACCGCTGGCTGCTCAACCAGCCCTATCTGGCGCCGCGCGACCCGGGCACCTTCATCGGGTTCGCCGAGCGGCTGACCGCACCGCACCACCAGGCCGAAGACCCGGAACAATTACGCAAGTTGATGGTCAACGCCTTTCTGGAGGATCTGCGGGTCGCGTTCCGCCGCCGCATCTGGCGGCCCCGTACGGCCCGGCGCACCGCGTACTGTGTGGCGCTGCTCGACGGGGCGAACGCCCACAACTGCGGCTATCCGCTGTTGCAGACCATCATCGACGTACGCAACGAGACGGGCGCCTTCGATCCGCTGCTGGTCATCAGCTGCGGCGCCGAGCCGCCCGCCGAAGGCACCGGGATCCGCGCGGACTGGGGCCACAGCTCGCTGTGGGAGCTCGCCGACCGGCTCTACGGCGGCTGGCGGGACACCTTTCTGCACCAGGGCCGGGCCCGGAACCGCGCGCCCTGGTATCTGCCGGTCACCGTTCCGCGGCTGCTGCCGCCGTCCGACGAGAGCTATGAGCTGACGCGGCGGCTGGAGGTCGCCCAGGACGCCCGGCTGCGGATACCCGAACCGCCGCTGTGGGCCCGCCGGGCGGTGTCGGTGGTGGCGGCGTGCGGGGTACTCGTCGCACTGCTGGGAGCGGGCGGGCTGGTGCTGAGCCGGGAGCGCGACTACCGGCAGGCGCACTGCGGTCTGCACCGTTTCGAGGGCGACGCGGAGACCCTGCGTACCGTGGAGACCGGCGAGTGCATAGGAGTGGCACGGAACGGCTTCACCTTCCACTCCCCCGACCCGCTGCTCAACAAGACCCTCCGCACCATCCACGCCCAGAACGCCCGCGCGGAGGAGGCCCATCGCGCGGCGCCGGAACGCCCGTTCGTCACCCTCGTCCATCTGTCGGCGCTGCTCAGCGTCTCGGGGAAGTCCACCGGGCAGCTCGCCTACGGGCGCGAGGCGCTCCAGGGCGCGGCGAGCGCCCAGTCCCGGCAGCTGCGCAGCACCGGCGCGGCGGAGCCGATTCTGCGGATCTTCCCGGCCAACGCCGGGTCGGGGATGCGCTTCGGCACACGGGTGGTGGAGATCCTGGAGGGGCTCCAGCGGCAGGATCCGTCGCTCGTCGGGGTCACCGGACTCGACCAGAGCCGGGAGGCCACCAACCGGACGATCCGGAAGCTGACCGCGGTGGGGCTGCCCATGGTGGCCACCACGCTGTCCGCGGACTCGCTCGTGCGGCAGTCGCCCATGTATTTCCAGGTGTCGCCGCAGAACACCCGGGAGGCGGAGGTCGCCGCGGCCTACGCCGGTCATGTCGTGGGCCACGGCGGGAAGAAGCCGGCCCGGCAGGTCCGGATCATCAGCTCCGCCGATCCCAGCGACACCTACAGCAGGACCCTCAGCGACGATGTCGCCCAGCGCTTCCGGGCCCGCGGGTTCACGGTCGAGAAGACCTCCTTCACGCCGCCCCCGCCGCCCGGCGCGGACCCCTCGTCGGACGCCCCCGGCCCCGGGGCGGTCGGCCGGCGGAGCTGTTCCTACCCGGGCGTGGTGTTCTTCGCGGGGCGCTCGGAGGACTTCGAGTCGCTGCTCGGCGGCATCAACGAGTCCTGCCACTCGGATCCGCCCGCACTCCTCGGCGGCGACGATGTGGCCCGGCTGGCGGCCGACGCGGAACGCCGGCAGCACTACCCCGGGATCCCGTACGACTTCCTGGACTTCACGCTGGGTTCGGCCCGCTGCGATGACACCAGCGAGCTGTACACGGAGCTGAGCAGGCTGTTCCCCGAGGAGTGCGCCCAGGTCGCGAGCTCCTCGCTGGACGGGCATGCGGCGCTCGGTTTCGACGCCGTCAAGCTGTACGTCAACGCGGTCAAGCAACTGCGTGAGGACGCCGCGCGGATGCCGTTGACCCCGCCCGCCGTCTGGCATGCGATCAGCGGTGTCCACGGGGACGAGGCGCTCGACGGGGAGAGCGGGATCATCAGCTTCGGCGGTGATGTGGACCGTCAGGTCCCGTTGGACAAACTGCTGTCCGTGCAGCACATCGACGGTGCGGGCCGGGCCGCCCAGGCGGGCTTCTGCGGCCGGGTCGGCGGGCGGAAGCAGTCGTCGTGGTGTCCGCCGCTGGAGGCGGAGAAGGACCGCTGACCGGGGCGACGCGGCGAAGGTCAGGGCCGGTGGCGGGTCGGAGCCCGGCCGTCGGTGTCAGGCCGAGGAGGTGACCGTGAACAGCCCGCCGTCGGGGTCGCGGATGACGGCCTGGCAGCCCTCGCCGTCCGCGGTCGGCGTGACGGGGGTGACGGTTCCGCCGGCGGCCACCGCGGCGGCCGTCACCTTCTCGATCTCGCGGACCGGGAAGTGGACGTGCCAGCGGGGGCGCACCCGCGGGTCCGGGGCGGACTCGACGCCACCGCCGCGCAGGCTGGCGACGGCGTGCGTCCCGTCGCTGACGATCACCTGGTCGTGTTCGTAGGTCACATCGCAGCCGCCCGGCTCCCCGGAGGCCCAGCCGAGGACCTCGGCGTAGAAGATGGCGGCGGCGAAGGCGTCACGGGTGCGCAGTTCGAGCGAGGCGGGGGCGTTGCCCTGGCCGACCGACCAGGCCAGGGTCTGGCCCTCCCAGAAGCCGAAGGTGGCGCCGTCGGGGTCGGCGGCGAGGGCGGCGCGTCCGGGGCCGAGCTTGAGCGGCCCGACGGCGACGGTCGCCCCGCGCTCACGGATCCTGTCGGCGGTCTCGTCGGCGTTCTCCACCGCGAAATACGAGGTCCAGGCCACCGCGACCTGGAAACTCTGGGCAAGGGCCCCGATGCTGGCGACCGGCTGGCCGCCGGCCAGCGCGATGCAGAACTCCTCACCGAGGCTGGCCGGGCGGAACCGCCATCCGAGGACCGCGGAGTAGAAGCGCTGCGCGGCCTCCAGATCGCGGGCCATCAGGCTGACCCAGCACGGAGCGCCGCGTACCGCGGGGACGGGGCCATGGGCCGACATGACATCTGCCTCCTGTTGCTCAGCGCCCCTTCCCACTCTGCCAGCGACGGAGCGGGGCCGCACCAAGGGCGCGTCCCCCTGCGGCAGCGCGGTTGTGCCGGTCTTGATCAGGCTCGATGCTGTAGATACCGAACCGGTCTGGGTTGATGCCATGAACGCATGGAACGCGGCGGAGAGCGCCGACTTCCGTGGTCCCCTCGACGTCACCAGGGCGGCCACCGCGGTGCTGGACGCCCAGGACCTGATCATCGGCTGGAGCCCGGCTGCCCAGCGGCTCCTCGGCTATCTGCCGGAGGAGATCGTCGGGCAGCCCCTGGAGCGGCTGATTCCGCCCGCTGTCAGGACCGCGGACGACCAGCTGAGCGGCGGCCGGGAGCTCACGGTGCGGCACCGGAACGGCCGGCTGGTGCGGATGGCGGCCGCGTTCTGCCCGCTCGCCAAGGTGGCCGAAGGGCCCGGTCCCCAGCCGGCCCGGGTCCTGGTGGCGGCCGGACTGGAGGCCCACCGGATGTGGGAGTCCCGCCAGGCGATGCTGCACGGGCTGGCCACCCAGTCCCCGGTGGGCCTGGGCATCTATGACACCGATCTCCGGCTGACCTGGGCGAACAGTGCCTATATCCGGGAGGTCGGGCTGCCGTTGCGGGAGTTCCTCGGTGCCCGCGCCGATGAGCTGTATCCGGACGGCAAGTTCGTCACCGAGGGGTATCCGCGCACGCTCGACGCGGTGATGCACCACGTCATCGACACCGGCGAACCGATCCTCGATCTGCACTTCGTCGGCCAGCAGCCCTCCGACCCGGGACCCGATCACGTCTGGTCCTGCTCCTATTACCGGCTCCAGGACACCCACGGGCAGGTGCTCGGGGTGTGCGAGGACGCCTTCGACATCACCGGCCGCTATCAGGCGCAGCGCCGGCTGAACCTGCTGGTGGAGGCCGGCGCCCGGATCGGCACCACCCTCGATATGACCGTCACCGCCCGGGAGGTCAGCGAGGTGGCGGTGCCGGAGTTCGCGAGCACGGTCACCGTCGATCTGATGCAGTCCGCCCTCGATGGCGACGAGCCGGAGCCGGCCGGCGGTGTGCTGCCCACGCTGGTGCGGGTCGCCACCCGCTCCGTCCATGAGGGGCCGGACAGCGCCCCGTACAGCCCGCACCGCGTCGAGTACCCGCCCGGCTCGCTCCAGTACCGCAGCCTCTCCTCGGGCGGGATGGTGCGCGAGGAGAACACCATCGTCGTGCCGTTGCGGGCCGGCGGCACCCCGATGGGACTGGTCACCTTCCGGCGCGGCGCCCCGATGACGCCCTTCGACAAGGGGGAGATCGAACTCGCCGACGAGCTGGTCACCCGGACGGCGGTGTGCCTGGACAACGCCCGCCGCTTCGCCCGGGAACACACCGCCGCGCTGACGCTCCAGCGCGATCTGCTGCCCCAGCATCTGCCGTCCCCGTCCGCGGTCGATCTGGCCTACCGCTATCTGCCCAGCGATGACCGGGCCGGGGTCGGCGGCGACTGGTTCGACGTCATCGGCCTCTCGGGTACCCGGGTCGGCCTGGTCGTCGGGGACGTGGTGGGCCACGGCCTCCAGGCGGCGGCGACCATGGGGCGGCTGCGGACGACCGTACGCGCCCTGGCCCGGCTGGACCTGGCTCCCGACGAGCTGCTGGGCCGGCTGGACGACCTGGTGGAACAGACCGCCGAGGAGCAGGCGGCCACGGTCGGCACGGATCGCGGCACGGACGATGTGGCCACCGGTGTGACCTGCCTCTACGCGGTCTACGACCCGGTGTCGCGGCACTGCACCATGGCGCGGGCCGGGCATCTGCCGCCGGCCGTCGTCGAGCCCGGGGGCGGGGTCTCCTTCCCGGATCTGCCGGCCGGCCCGCCGCTGGGCCTGGGGGGCCTGCCGTTCGAGTCCCTGGAGCTCGAATTGCCGGTCGGCAGTCTGCTGGCCCTGTTCACGAACGGGCTGGTCGAGGCCCGTAACCGGGATGTGGACGAGGGGCTGCGGATCCTCGGCGGGGTGCTGGGCGAGCACCGCCGTCCCCTGGACGAGCTGTGTGACCACGCACTGACCGAGCTGCTGCCGGCCGGTCCGGCCACCGATGACTCGGCGCTGCTGCTGGTGCGCACCCGCGAGCTGGATGCCCGGCAGGTGGCGGCCTGGGAGCTGCCCGCGGAGCCGGCCGCGGTGGCCAAGGCCCGTGAGCTGGCCACCGAGCAGCTGCGGGAGTGGGGCCTGACGGAGCTGTCCTACGCGACCGAACTCGTGGTCAGTGAGCTGGTCACCAATGCCGTACGGCATGCCGCGGGGCCGCTCCATCTGCGGCTGCTGCGTGACCGGACCCTGCTGACCGAGGTGTCCGACACCGCCCATACCTCGCCCCACCTACGGCACAGCGCCAGCGACGACGAGGGCGGGCGGGGGCTCTTCATCGTCGCGCAACTGGTGCAGCGCTGGGGTACCCGCTACACGCCGTACGGCAAGACGATCTGGACGGAGCAGGCGTTTCCGCCGCACTATTCCGGGGCTCCGCGGCCGGCCCGGTGACCGGCCGACGGACGCGGGGGCGCGGGCCGGCCCGGCGCACATCGTGCGGGTGTTCGGAGCGGGTCCCATGATGGAACCAAGCGAGGTCCCGGCGACTCGGCGGGCGCGGACAGAGGAGGACCCTGTGACGACCAATGGCAGGGAGCAGGCGGCCGAGCGGCGGCCGACTCAGCTGTACACCGGTAGCGAGCGGCCCTATGACCCGGAGGACCTGGTAAAGGCGTCCGGGCGCGAACCCACCCCCGAGAGCCTGGAATGGGCCAGGCGTCTGATCGCTGAGGAGGGACCCGGCGCGATCGAGCGGTATCTGCCCTGAGCACCGCCGGCCGAGCGGCGGGCGGGGCGCACGGAGGACGGCCCGTTCCGCGCGTGGTGTGCCGGCGCGCGTCCGCAAAACCCCTTGCGGCGCCCCGCGGCGCCCGGGAAGATCACCCTCCGTGACCACTGAACGCATCACCCCACCCATGCGCGGCGGCGAGCGGGAGACCCTGCGCTCGTGTCTCGACTTCCACCGGGCCACGCTCGCCATGAAGACCGAGGGCCTGTCCGACGAGGACCTCAGACGTCAGTCGAGTCCGCCCTCCACGCTCTCCTTGCTCGGGCTGGTGCGGCACATGGCCGAGGTGGAACGCACCTGGTTCCGCCGGGTGATCAACGGCGAGGACATCCCGCTCGTCTGGTCGGCCGAGGGCGACTTCCAGGTGGCGTACGACGCGAGCAAGGCCGACGGCGCGGAGGCGTTCGACGCCTGGCAGACGGAGGTGGCGCACGCCCGCCGCATCGAGCAGGCGGCCGCCTCGCTCGACGTCACCGGCTACCAGCCCCGCTGGGGCGAGCATGTCTCGCTGCGTCTGGTGATGCTGCACCTGATCCATGAGTACGCCCGCCACAACGGCCATGCGGACTTCCTCCGCGAGGCCATCGACGGCACGGTCGGCGCCTGAGCCGAGCGCACCGGCTCCCACCCCGGCATGGGCCGGACGGGAACCGGTGCGGCCCGCCGCCGCGTACGCCGGAGGCCGTCCCTCAGCCGAGTTCGAGACTGGTGACGCCGAAGGTGCGCTCCTGGTCCGCCGGGGGCACCGGGCCGTTGTACATCCGCACGGTGTGCGACCGCGGGGTCAGACCGCGGGAGGTGACCAGGGTGTGCGCGGCGTGCCGGGGGCCGGGGACGTCGACGCACAGCTCATCGGCCGGGTCGACCGACGCCGCGAGGGCGTCGAAGAGCGCTTCGGCGGCCTCAGTGGTGTCGGCGAAGAGCGGGCCGATGCGGTGCCCGCTACGGGACGGCCGGAGCACGCCGTAGCCCGCGATCGCGCCGTCGCGCAGACAGGCGCGGGCGGTGTGGCCGGGGGCCGTCAGCCAGCGGGTGACGAAGGCACGGCGGTCGGCGGGGAAGCAGCGCCGGTCGTAGTCGGCGACCGCGTCGAGATGCGCCCGGGTGACGGGGACGACGTCCGGCGTGGGAGCGCCGGGGCCGAGGGCGGGTCCGGCGTAGCGAACGGTCTCGTGGGCGGGAACGAACCCGGCGCGCCGGTACGTGTCCTGCTGGGCCGGGACCCCGTCGAGACCCACGGTCCGGGCACCGGCGTGCGGGAGGGCGGCCCGCCAGGTGGCGAGGCCCAGGCCCTGTCCGCGGTGGTCGGGGTGGACGAGGTAGTAGCCCAGGAACGCATAGGCGTCCGAGTAGTTGACGACGGAGACCGCGGAGACGGTCCGTCCGGCGCGGCGTCCGACGAAGAAGCCGGCGGGGTCGGTGGGGTGGAAGCAGGCGGTGTCGCCGCGTCCGGGGTTCCACTCTTCGTCGGCGGCCCATTGGGCCACCTCGTGCCAGTCGTCCAACGAGGCGGTGCTGACGGTGAGTTCGCCGGTGACGGGCTGTGGATCCGGAGCGTTGCCGAGAGTGGGCATGCGGGGTGTTCGTCCCTTCTGGTGGGGTCAGGGGGCGGGTGAACGGGAACCGTGCGGGGCCGGTACCGGGTGGTGGCGGGGCGGGCCCGCCGGAGCAACTCCTCCGGCGGGCCCGGACCCGCCTGCCTTCGCGGCCGGCGTCAGATCAGGTCCATGGCGGCGACCTCGTCGGGGCGGCCGTAGCTGACCGGCCCCTGGAAGCGCTGCCGGGCGGTGGCGAACCACCACACGGTGGCGATGATCAGCACCACTGCCAGCGCGATCGGCGCATAGTTGAACGAGGCGGGGGTGATGGGGTACGCCTGCGGCAGCATGAACAGCACATTGCTGATCAGGATCCAGGTCACCGCGATCGCCGCGACGGGCTTGCCGTAGCGCCCGAGGTTCCACGGGCCGGCCTGGAAGTCGTCGAGCCGCAGCCGCAGGAAGATGGGCACGGCGTAGGCGAGGAACAGCCCGACGACGTTGACGCTCACCACCGCGGTGAAGGCGGTGTGCGACCACCAGCCGGGCAGCACCAGCACGAGGGGGCAGGCCGCGGCGAGCCAGACGGCCTTGACGGGCGTCCGGGTGCGCGCGGAGACCGAATGCCACCAACGGGAGCCGGGCATCGCACCGTCCCGGGAGAAGGCGAAGATCTGCCGGGTATTGCTGGTCATGTTGGCCAGGCCGCAGAACAGCATGGCGCCGATAACGATCAACAGCAGGAACTGCGCGGTGCTTTGGCCGAGCGCGTCGATGAGAATCTGCACCGGCGGCGCATCGGCACTCGCCGCATGCCCGTAGTCACGGATCGCATACACCAGCGCGAGCATGAGGATCAGTCCGGTGATCGCGGAGTAACTGATCGCGCGCATGATGCCCTTGGGCGCGTTGACCGTCGCCTTCACCGTTTCTTCGGACATGTGGAAACTGCCGTCGAAACCGGTGAAGGTCCAGCTGGTGACGAGCAGACCCAGCATTCCGCCGTAAATCGCTTGGGTGAAGCCGGTGTTGTTGACGAAGTGCAGCGCGAACGAGGGCGACTGGTGGTGGTCGGGGATCAGGGTCAGCGCGCCGACGATCACCACCATGCCGATCAGCAGCCACCACACGGAAATCCGGTTCACCACCGCGACCAGCCGCACCGTATACGTGTTGGCCAGCGCCTGGAGGAGAAGGATGGCCGCGGTGATGCCGACCGTCTGCTGCGGTGTCGCCTCGTAGGACGGCCACTGCATGGTGAGGAACGCCTGGATGAAGGTGGCGGCGGCGAAGTTGGTGGCGGCGGTGCCGCCTACCTGGCCGACGAAGTTCAGCCAGCCCGTGTACCAGGACCAGGCGCCCTGGTGACGCTTGGCCAGCTTGCCGGCCGAGAAGTAGAGCGCGCCGCTGGTCGGGTAGGCGGAGGCGATCTCGCCCATCGCGGCGCCGACGAACAGCACCATGATCGATACGCCGATCCAGCCGAAGATCAGGATCCTCGGGCCGCCGGCGTTCATCCCGAATCCGAAGGAGGAGAAGATGCCGGAAATGATGTTGATGATGGTGAAGGAAATGGCGAAGTTGTCGAACGCGCGGAATCTGCGGGTGAGTTTCCGCGGATAGCCCATGGCATGCAGCGTGGCATCGTCGTCAAGGGTGGCGGGATCTGCCGTGTGGGGGTTTTGCGAGCGAGCTGGAGACATACGCTCGGACACAACCGAAACCTTTCTGGGGGGAAGCAGGGAGGTGAACGGATCGGGCTGAGTTGTTCGAACGGGTGGTGCGGAACGGGGCGCCTTTGGCGGCAAGAATTCACGCCGCCTCATGCGCACCGGTGAATCAGCCGCCGTGCGGAACGGGGAGTCCGCACGAACGCCTGGCCTTTGTCAGTTGCTCCTCGGGATCGCCGAATGCACTCCAGGGCATACGCGAGGCATAGGGCCCCATGGCGGTGAAGACTTCCCGCGCCTCGAATTCATGTTTCGCCATGAACAGGGCATGTGCCAGATACGCCAGATCCAGCACCGGGGTGAAGCGGTAACCGGCCACCCGCGGGAACCAGTGGTGGTAGATGCTCAACGCGGCGCTGATCCACTGGGGTTGCTCCCATGCGTGGTCCGCGAGCAGCGCGGACGGGTCGTAGTCCTCGACCAGCGCCACCAGCGGCAGCAGCCGCAGCGGTGAGGTGGCCGGGGCCCGTTGGCTCAGGAACGCGGCCACGTCCCAGCTCGCGCTGGACGAACCGCCGTAGCGGGTGAAGAAGAACGACAGAAAGCGGTGGTGCGCCTCGCGGTGCCAGGGGTCGAGCCGGAGGATGTGCGCGAGGAGGTACCACGGGCCGGCCGGCGCGGTCAGCAGCCCCTGCGGGGCCGGGTCCTGGGGACGGTCCAGCCGCGTCAGCGCCAGCTGGGCCACCCACGGGGTGGGGTCGTCGGGGAGCAGCTTGGCGGCCCGCTCGCACGCCGACTGCGCTATCCGCGCCAGGGCGCCCTGGCGCCGGTCACCGGCGTCGGCCATGCGCAGCGCCCGGAGCATCGCCACCCGGGCCCAGAGCAGCGCCGCATCCGGTCCCGGTTCTTCGGCCAGCCAGCGCTCGGCCAGGTCCGAATCGGCGGCCACGGACGCCAGTACCAGCGACCGGTGGGCCCGCACCTCGAAATCCTCCCGGGCTTCCCGGAGAACCTCGTGTGCGCTCAAGTACCGCCCGGCCCGAACGTCCATACACGCGCGCGCCAGGGCCCGGTCATCGGCCGCTGGACTCCACACGTACTGCCCCTCGAAAGAGCCGGCCGCCATGGTCCCCTCCCGGTCACGAAGGCGTCTTCCCCCGCACGGCATTCCAGCTGCGCCGAATTCAGCTGGACCCCTGCCACCGGTCAAGTGACAGCGGCCACACCCTACTCACCCTCAACTCATTGCGAAAACAAGCCGCCTGGAATATCTGGTTCCGCACCTTTTAGTCTCGATGAGATTGAAACAGAAACAACTTCTCGTCCGGCCTTCAGAAGCCCTCCACTTTGCCGGTCCGTTCGTCACAGGCCATTTATTTGGCATATTCACGGGCTTGCAGGTCCTCCACAAGTGCGCCTCACTGCCCATTACCCCTCCGTATCCCCGGCTCGCCTTGCCGCGCGCTCACGCGCCCGGAGAGGGGCCCGGCGGCCACGAAGCCCCGGAGGGCGAGCCTCCACCCGGACCCGCCCACGCGCCCCCGGAGACCGTGCACTTGTTGAACGGAGCAGCACCCCCGGCCCCAACCCATCGGGCCGCCGCCCACGTTGGGATCGCGCATCACAAATTCGGCTCAAGAGCAACCGAATTAGCGGATGCTACTTTCCGGAAGCGCGCGATCACATGTAGCGTTCGTCTGGACCGGAGGCCGTGACTTCACACCACGTCATGGCTGGGTACGGGCATGGGCGCGAGCGTTCTTGCGGCGCGAACGGAGCGATCGACCCCGCTGGGCGGACCTGCACCACAAGTGCCTGGGTCGCCACCCGCCACGCACCGGACCGCGCCGCGAGCACTGCGGCAGTACCTCAGCGCCCCTGCACGTCGAGCACCGCCATGTCTGTCCGTACACGCCTGCTTTGCAAGAGGAATGGGCCCAGATCATGTTAATGAACTCCTCGACGACCCCGCTTGCGCTGCGACCGGACGCCGACTTCGGCCGGCCGCCCACAGCCGGGCCCGGCGAAGGGCCACCCCTGGCGGTCGACCGGCTCCCTGACGGCAAGTGGCAATTGACCCTGCACGACCTGGAACCCGTATCGGTGCAGCGGCTGCCGTCGGACGAGGTCCACATCATCCTGGCGCCCCCGCGCGCGGAACCGGCCGAGGAACCACCGGTTGGCCGGCCGCGTCCGGAGCCGATCCGGATCGACACCGCGGCCCGGACCGTCTTCGTCCGGGGCCGCCAACTCGACCTGCCACGCCTGGAATTCGACCTGCTGGCCCATCTCGTGCTGCATCCCCGGCGCGCCTTCACCCGGGAGCAGCTGATGGCCGCCGTCTGGCCCAGCTGCCAGTCCAGCAACCGCACCGTCGACGTCCACATCGCCCGGCTGCGCCGGCGCCTGGGCCCCGGCCTGCGCGACTCCATCAGTACGGTCTTCGGGATCGGATACAAGTACCAGCCCGTCTCGTAGGCCGGCAGACGCGAGGGACGCTCGCGCCGCAGCGGGCCGGTGACCGGCCACCTCGGCCGGTCGCCGGCCCGCTGCCGCGCGTCCTCAGGTCCCGGCAGGTGCGGAACCGAGGTGCGCGGGGGTCGCCGCCGCGGGTTCCTTGCGGACGAAGGCCCGGCGCAGGGCGTGGTACGGCTGGTCCGGGTCGAAGAAGATGCGGTGCATCCGCGCCAGTTCGAGCTCGCGGTAGGCGGCGAGCGGGCGGTGGGCCTCGTCGCGTTCCCGGCCGGCCTTCTTCGCGGCGATACGGGCCTGCGTCGAGGACGCCGAGGCCAGCCGGACGGCGAGCTCCGCGGTCCGTGCGGCGAAGTCCTGTGCGGGGCAGTCGAGGATCCGGTCCACCAGGCCGAGCCGCGCGCCGGTCGCGGCGGTGACCGGCAGGGCGCGTGCGGTGAGCTGCCCGGCCACCTCGGGTCCCGCCCGGCCGGGGAGGGTGTAGGTCCAGTATTCGGAGCCGTAGAGCCCCATCAGCCGGTAGTGGGGGTTGAGTACCACGGCCGCGCGGCACCACACCTCGTCGGCGGCGAGCGCCAGCATCGCCCCGCCGGCCGCGGCATTGCCGCCGAGCGCGGCGACCACCAGCCGGTCGGTGGTGGTCAGGACGGCGTGCACCAGATCGTCCATGGCGTTGATATTGGCCCAGGACTCCTCGGCGGGGTCCGCGGCGGCCTCGATGACGTGCAGATGGATGCCGTTGGAGAAGAAGTCCCGGCGGCCGCCGAGGACCAGCACGGAGGTCGGCCGGGCGCAGGCGTGGCGGTAGGCGGCGAGCAGCCGCCGGCAGTGGTCGGTGCTCATCGCACCACCGGGGAAGGAGAACTCCAGGAAGCCGGCCGGGCCGTCCTCGCGGTACCGGATGTCGCTCCAGGTCCGGGGGCCGTCACCGGGGTCGAGCGGGGCCGGGACTTCGGGGAGCGGCGGGAGGCGATCGCCCAGCGCCAGGGTGGCGGGCAGTTTGAGGGTGCCGGGCTCCCCCGGCGTGCGGGGCGGCCGCAGCTCCGGAATCCATACCGCGCCGTCGGCCGTCGCCCGGCAGATCGCGCCACATCGGGTGGCGAGCAGCTCGCCCGGCGGGCCGGTCAGGGTGTCCTCCGGGTGGCCACCGTGCAAATGCCAGCTGTCGCCGAGCAGTTCGTCCCGTACGCCGGGCTGGGAGTCGGCGGCGCGCAGCTTGCGGACCACGGTGTCGGTGGAGTCGGAGCGCCAGTCGATCCGGCGCAGATCCTGGCGGAAGGGGGGCCGGGGGCGGCCGGGTTTCGCGGCGTCGGACAGCCCGTCCTGTGGTTGCGGGCGGTGGGTGCCGGACGCCACACGGGCGACGGCCGTCAGGACCGCCTGGACCGCGGCATCGGCGATCTCGTTGCGGTAGAGGTCGCTCTTGCCGACGTCGGGAACGGGACAGCCGGCCGCGGCCCAGATGTCGCCGCCGTCCATCTCGTCGTTGGCCTGGAGCACCGTGACGCCCCACCGGTCCGCGCCCAGATGCACCGCCCAGTCCACCGAGGACGGGCCCCGGTCGCCGACGGGCCCGGGGTGCACGATCAGACAGGTGTGGGCGGACCACACCTCCCGGGGGACGGCCGTCTTGAGCATCGGCGCCACGATCAGATCCGGCCCATGACGGCGTACGACCTCGGGGAGCGGGGTGTCCCGCGTCACCAGCTCCACGCTCACCTGGTGTCCGTGGTCACCGAGTTCGGCGTACACGCGCTGCGTCAGACTGTTGAACGCGCCGGCGATGAGCAGAATGCGCACAGCAGACTCCCCTGGAGCTGGGACCGATGGGCGGATGGCTGGATCGTCCCGCACCGGTGGCCGCGCGGCTCCGGAGCCGCGCTACGGGTCACCCGATCGACGGCCGCCGTGCGGCGCAATGCGGCGCCCGGACCGCCGGGGCGCCGGCGCCGGGCCCGCCGTCAACTGATGGAGCGTCAAGTAGTTCCGGCAGTGATCATCTCGTCGGGATCCCGCCAAAGTTGGCGCACGGGCCACCCAACCGAGGCCCGGAACATTGCCTTTAATTGACATCCACTTGGTCATACTTTTACTTTCATTGCGTGGCATCAGCGCAGGTCAGCGCCGTGTGCCCCGTCCGTCTTCCGCACTCTCTCTCGGAGGTTCCCATGGAGCAGCTCATCAAGAAGATGGCCCAGGACAACGTCTGGCAGAACTGGCTCGCCGCCAACTCCGCACAGCAGGCGGCGAAGAACGGCTGCATCAGCGCCGCCCCGAAGGCGGGCTGCATCAGCGCCGCGCCCAAGGCCGGCTGTATCTCCTGACCCTCGCGCCACCCAGAAGCCCGGGAGCGGGCCGGCGGCGGTGAGCATCCCGCCACCGCCGCCCGCTCCCGGGCCCAGGGCGTGGCCGCAACGTCGCGTCGCGAGCCGGGCGGGACGTTGCGGACACGCCCAGCACCCCGAATTCCCCGTGTGCACCGCATCCCGAGCAACGACGAGGATTTCCATGGATGGTCAGCCGACCGCCGAGGTCATCGAGCAGATCCGCGACATACCGATCTACCGTGAGTCGCTGGCGAAGGGCTACTTCCCCCTACTCGACAAGCCGGAGATCGCGCGCGGCTTTCCCGACAACTGGATGACGCCCCGGCTGGCCGCGGCGCTGGAGTCCGGAGAGGCGGAGTTCGTCCTCTCCACCGGCACCCACCACGCCCGGATGCAGATCATCCGGCCCCCGTATTTCCTGCTGCGCTCCTACTACCAGCTCTGGAGCGAACACCCCGATATCGCCGAGACCTGGGAAGCCGGCTGCCGGCGGGTGTCCCTGACCACGGTGCTGGCGACGGAACATGTGGCGCGGGTCAACGCGGCCCGGCGCGGCACCACGCCGGACCCGGTCCCCGCCCTCGACGACCGCCGGCTCGACGAGCGCACCTGCTACGTCAATCTGCGGCTGGACCCGGCACTGTGGGAGCGGGACGAGGTGGTGCGGATGCTCGCGGAGATCCGGGCCGCCCGCCAGGCGCACCCACGCGGCTGGTACCACCTCGACTGCTCCGGCTATCACCTGGCGCATCTGGTGCGGAAGGTCGGCGAGTGGGGGCTGTGGGACGATTTCCCGCCACCCGCGAGCATCATCCACGCCTACGAATACACCCCGGCGAACGTCCGGCGCTTTCTGCACCAGCACTTCGACTGCCCGGTCATCGACCTCTTCGGCAGCACCGAGCTCGGGTACCTCTACTACAGCGACCGCCGCGGCACCTACTGGCCGCATCTCGACAAGATGAGCGTCGAGCTCCAGCCGGTCGCCGACGGGAGCACGATCTACCAGCTCATCGTGACGAGCGTGCGCAATCCCTATATGCCGCTGATCCGCTACCGCTCCGGCGACTGCGTACGGACCCTGGACGGTTCGCCCGATCCGGGAAAGATCGCCCAATTCTGCGGCCGGGAAAAGGAATTGCTCAGCACTCCGCACGGGCCGGTCGCCCAGGGCGACCTCGACCGGTGCATCGCCGAGATCTCCCCGGACGTCTTCGGGTACCAGCTGCTGCTGACCGGCGACGCCGAAGCACAGCTGGTGTACACGACATTCCACGGCGCGCCCGTCGAACTCGCGCAGACCTCGGCGCTGGAAGAGGGCATCGGTGAACTGACCGGGCGGCGCTGCCGGCTCGCACACCGTACGCACCTCCCCATCGGGAAGTCAGGGAAGTACGCCTGGCTCACCACCGGCAGCTGACCCACCGGACGTCCGCGTTCCCCGGACGTCCGCGCCACTCGGACAGGAGAAGCATGACCAGCCAGCCGCGGATATCCGCCGATGACCTCAAGGAACTGCTCGGTGCGGCGCTGCACGCCGAAGTGGTGACGTATTTCGACGAGAAGACCGCCGCGCCGCGGGAGTTCGTGGAGCGCCAGGTCACCGAGTGTCTGCGCTATCTCTATCTCGTCTCCCGGCACCACGACCAGCTCAGCGGTCTCTTCCTGCCGGTCGAGCAGGACATCGACGAGATCTGGCACTACCTCATCCTCCAGACCCGCGAATACCGTGCGCTGTGTGAGCAACGGCTGCCGGGGCAGTTCTTCATCGAGCACCGCAGCATCGCCTATGAGGACTACCAGCAGGAGCCCGGCCGCGAGCAGGCCCTCGAAGAGGCCCTGCGCTGGATCCCGTTGTACTGCCAGGAGTTCGGCCCGTTCGACGAGGGGGCGCTGCCGCACTGGACGATCGTGCGCTTCCTCCACGAGCAGATGGACCTGTCGCTCGCGGCCATCGCGGCGCTGGAACCGATGGCGGCCACTACCTAGCCCGCCCGCACCCGCGGGAACCGAAAGGAATCATGACGGACCGGAACGACGTCACGGCCGGCCACGAGGTACCCGAACAGCGGCGGATTCTGTCCGTCCTGGTGTTCTCGCAGATCCTCAGCGGCGCGGGCCTCGCCGCCGGAATCACCGTCGGGGCGCTGCTCGCCGAGGAGATGCTCGGCTCGACCGGGCTGGCCGGCGTGCCCAGTGCGCTGTTCACCGCCGGGGCCGCGCTGGGCGCCCTCGGCATCGGCCAGATCTGCCGGCGCTACGGCCGCCGCCCCGGGCTGGCGCTCGGGTACGCCGTCGGGGCGCTCGGCAGCCTCGGGGTCGTCGTGGCGGCCACCGTCGGCAGTGCGCTGCTGCTGTTCACGTCCCTGCTGGTCTACGGGGCGGGCACCGCGACGAACCTGATGGCGCGCTACGCCGGGGCGGATCTGGCCTCGTCCGAGCGGCGCGGCCGGGCGGTGAGCACGGTGCTGTTCGCCACCACGCTCGGCGCGGTGGTCGGCCCCAACCTGGTGACCTTCACGGGAGAGGTCGCGCACTCCTGGGGCATCCCCCGTCTCGCCGGGCCGTTCCTGCTGGCCGTCGCCGCGTTCGGGTCGGCGTCGGTGGCCCTGGCCGCTCTGCTGCGGCCCGATCCGCTGCGGCTGGCCGAGAAGTTGGCGGCGGCCCAAGCCACGGAAGCCGGCGAGCGCCCGGCCGAGGACACCGACGGCCGGCCGGACGCCCAGCCGCGACGGCGCGAGGTGGTCATCGGCACCACGGTCATGATCCTCACTCAGCTCGTGATGATCGCGGTCATGACGATGACGCCGGTCCATATGCAGGCGCACGGCCATGACACCCAGGCGGCCGGGCTGGTCATCGCCCTGCACGTCGGGGCGATGTTCCTGCCGTCCCCGCTCACCGGGCTGCTGGTCGACCGCCTCGGCCGGCAGTGGATAGCCGGTGCCTCGGGTCTGACGCTGGCCGCCGCCGGGATCCTGGCCGCCGTGGCTCCGCCGCACTCCGTTCCCGCGCTCGCCACGGCACTCGTACTGCTCGGCCTCGGCTGGAACTTCGGGCTGGTCAGCGGCACCGCCATCGTCACCGACGCGCTGCCGCCCGCCCGGCGCGCGTCGGCCCAGGGCCTGGTGGATGTCGGTATCGCGCTCGCGGGCGCGGCCGGCGGCATGTCCTCGGGTCCGGTCGTCGTCCTGGGCGGCTATCCGACCCTCGCGCTGGCGGGTGCGGTGCTTGCGCTGGCGATCGTGCCCGTGGTGGCCTGGGCGGTCCGCCGGCCTTCTCACGCGGACACCGCTCCGGCAACTTCCCCCGCGGAGCGGGAACCTCATTGAACGTCCGTTCGTCACACAGATGTGCCCGAATCGAGATTGCGGGCATCTTGAAACTTGGCGTCATTTCTCGTTATCACGCCGGAAACCTGGATGCTGCACTGTAAAGGCAGGGTGGACCGTGTGAACGAGCCACGGGGGGCAACGATGCGGAAGGACACCTGCATGCAGGGCACACCGGTGCCGCGCCGGTTCCGCGCGCCGTTGCTCGCCGTCATGGTGATCCTGACCTTCCTGCTGGGCAGCGCGGCGGATCCCGACATGGACCGGGCGACGTTCTCCGGCCCGCCCGGCACGAAGTCCGCGAGCGCCCTGCCGGCCGCCAAGCCGAGCTACGACAGCACCGAGGAAAAGACCAAGCGCGCGGCCGAGCGCGGCCAGCCCCGGCGCACCGTCCGGACCGCCGTCGGCGTCCCGCACCACACCGGCCGTCCGCTGCCGCCCCTCTACAGCGCCGCGGCGCCGGACACCGTCCCGGCATCGGGTGCCCCCAAGGCCGGCAGCACCACCAAGGCCGCATCCAGACCGGTCGAAATCCCGCTTCTCCACTGCGTCTTCCGCTGCTGAGGGCGCCGTGGTGGCCTGCCCCACCAGCCGCGCCTCGTACCTTCCCGCCACCACCCCACAGTGGCAACCCTCATCAGCAGGAGACCTCCTCGTGGAGACCTTCATCCAGCATGCCCGGGGCCTGATGGCCCGTATCGCCGAGGGCCGCGACGAACAAGAGACGTACGGCCGCCTCGCGGCCGGCCAGTCGCCCCTCGCCCTGTTCATCACCTGCTCCGACTCCCGGGTCGTACCGTCCCTGATCACCGGAGCACGGCCCGGTGAACTCTTCGAGCTCCGGACGGCCGGCAACGCCGTGCCCGTGTACCAGGACGGCATGGCGGCCTGCGCGGAGGCCGCGACCATCGAGTACGCGATGCGCGTGCTCCGCGTGGCCGACATCGTGGTCTGCGGTCACTCGCACTGCGGCGCGGTCGGCGCCAAGGCCCGCGGTGAGGACCTGACCGGCGCTCCGGCCGTACGGGACTGGCTGGCGCAGGCGCTGTCCGACGAACTCCCCAGGGACGAGGAGCCGACGGTCGCCGCCGCGGTCCAGCAGCATGTCCGCCAACAGGTCAGCCGGCTGCGCGACTACCCCTGTGTACAGGAGCGGCTGGCCGCCGGAGAGGTGACGCTGCACGGCTGGTTCTACGAAGTCCACACCGGCATGGTGGCGGCGCATCACCCGGCCTCCGACCTGTTCCTCCCCCTGTGATGGCGGGGCCGGATCTCATGAAGCGTTTCACCTCCTTCCGGGCGGACTTCACCGCCTCCCTCGTCGTCTTTCTCGTGGCCGTCCCGCTGTGTGTCGGGGTGGCGGTCGCCTCCGGTGTCCCGGCCGAACTGGGCCTGGTCACCGGTGTCGTCGGCGGTCTGCTCACCGGTCTGCTCCCCGGCAGCAGCCTCCAGGTCAGCGGGCCCGCCGCCGGTCTGACGGTGCTGGTCTTCGAAGCCGTCAAGGAGTACGGCCTCGGCACGCTCGGTGCGCTGGTACTGGCCGCCGGTGTGCTCCAACTGGCCATGGGTGCACTGAAGTTGGGGCGCTGGTTCCGGGCGATCTCGGTCGCCGTGGTCCAGGGCATGCTGGCCGGTATCGGCCTGGTCCTGATCGCCGGACAGCTCTACGCCCTCACGGACGCCAAGGCGCCGGGCAGCGGGCTCGCCAACATCGGCGGGTTCCCCGGCCTGGTCAGCTCCACCGCGGGGTCGCCGGACGCGCTGGCCGCGCTCGCCATCGGTGCCGGCACCATCGCCGTCCTGGTGCTGTGGCCGCGCTGGCGGGCCGCCGCACGGGTCCTCCCGGCGCCGCTGGCCGCGGTGGCGCTCGCCACCACCGCGGTGTGGGTGCTGGACATGCCGGTCGCCCGGGTCCAGGTCAGCGGGCTGCTGGACGCGATTCAGCCCCCTGGCCTCGATGACCTCGGCCGGCTCGGCAGCTTCGGTGTGCTCGGTACGGTCCTCGCCTTCGCGCTGATCGCCTCCGCCGAGTCCCTCTTCAGCGCCGCCGCGGTCGACCGGCTGCACGACGGGCCGAAGACCGACTACGACAAGGAGCTGATGGCCCAGGGCGCGGGCAACGCCGTCTGCGGTGTCCTGGGTGCCCTGCCGATGACCGCCGTCATCGTCCGTAGCGCCGCCAATGTGCAGGCGGGCGCGAAGACCAAGGCGTCGCGGGTGCTGCACGGTGTCTGGCTGCTGGTGTTCGCCGCGGCGTTCCCGGCCGCGCTGGGTGTCGTTCCGGTGGCCGCGCTGGCGGGCGTCCTGGTGCATGCGGGCTGCAAGCTCATCCCGGTGCGTGCGCTGGGTCCGCTGTGGCGCGAGCACCGTGGCGAAGCCGTCGTCCTCCTGGTCACCGCGATCGCGATCGTGACGGTCAATATGTTCGAGGGCGTGCTCATCGGTCTGCTGCTGGCCGTCGCGAAGACGGCCTGGGAGACCTCCCATGTCCACCTGGAGGTCCGGACGCCGGAGGACACGGCGGAGCCGGTGCAGGTGCGGGCCGTCGGCAACGCCACGTTCCTGCGGCTGCCGAAGATCCTCGACCAGCTCGACGCGCTGCCCGCGGACCGGGACGTGGAGCTCGACCTGAGCGGGCTGCGCCATCTCGACCACGCCTGCGGCGCCGCGCTGACCAACTGGGCCGAGCAGCACCGCCGGAGCGCCCACGAGGTGGAACTGGTGTCCTGACCACCGCCCTGCCCGTCCGCCGGTCCGGCGGACGGGCAGCCCGACCGCCTGCGCCGGCCACCGGTCCGGCTGTTCCCGTGGCGCCGATGAGGCGTCCCGGGGCAGCCGCCGGTGGCCGGCGCCGTTGCTCCACAGGAAGGTGACGGCGTACGGGTCCCGGCCGGAGACCATCGTGGCGAGCACCACGACGAGGGCGATGCCCGACTGGAGGGCGAGCGCGAGGGCGAGCGCCTTGGCGCTGAGGGCTACTTTGAGACATCCGAGGACACCGATCGCGACGAGTCCTGCCGTCGCCCAGGCCCCCCAGGGCACATGCACCCCGGTGAGGTTCCGGAAGCCGGACTCGGCGAACCAGCCGAAGACCGCCAGCAGCCCGACTTCGATGGCGTTGTACGACAGCACGGCCACATACGCCGAGCCGGCCCCCGTCGCCCGGCCGAGGCCGCGCCCGATGTAGGCGTAGAACGCCCCGGCGGGCGGACGTGCCGGCTCATCGCGGTGAAGCCCGCGGCGAAGACGATCATCAGCAGCCCGGAGAGGAGATGGCCGAGCGGTGCCGCCTGGCCGGCCATTCCGATCGCCACCGGCGCCGCGCCGGCCGTCACGGTCAGCGGGGCGGCCGCGGCCACCACGAAGAAGACCAGGTCACCGGTACCGACGGCGTTCCGTCCGAGGGTTGTGCGGTGCCTGGTGCGGGGGCGTCGGCAGCGGCCGATCGGGTGCTCATCCGCGAGAACGTAGGCATGGCGCCGGCTCGTACGGAAGACCGCGCGAGAGGCACACCAGGGGCTCGCACGGACACGACGGCGGAGCCCGGAATATTGCACCCGCCCCGGTTGTTGAGTGATTGTCAGGACCGTGCCGGGTGGCGCCGACGCCCCCGGACGCCGACGATGTCACGTTGTCTACGGAGATGGGACGGACCGCATGCCTCTTCAGGGTGAGTACGAGCCGAGCCCGGCGCAGTGGGTACGCGATCAGGTCGAGCAGTACGAGACCTCCGGAGGCCGGGAAGGCACGACGCTGCGCGGGATGCCCGTCGTCATCCTCACCACCCGGGGCGCCAAGAGCGGCAAGATCCGCAAGAGCCCACTGATGCGGGTGGAGCATGACGGGGCGTATGCGGCGGTGGCCTCCATGGGCGGTGCCCCCCGGCACCCCGTCTGGTACCACAACCTCGTCTCCGATCCGCGGGTGGAGCTCCAGGACGGCCCGGTGCGCCAGGACATGACCGCCCGTGAGGTCACGGGGGCGGAGAAGGCGCTGTGGTGGGGGCGTGCCGTCGAGGCGTACCCCGATTACGACGACTACCAGAAGAAGACGGACCGGCAGATCCCGGTGTTCGTGCTGGAACCGGCGCCCACGGCGCACTGACCGGCCGCTTTCACGCTCAGAGGGTCACCAGGGAGACCTCGGTGGCCTTGACGCTGGTCCACACGGACACCCCGTCGGCCAGGCCGAGTTCCAGTGCCGCCGAGGGGGTGATCTCGGCCACCAGGTCGGGCACCTCGGGCGAGGTGATCAGCACCCGTAGCCGGCTGCCCGCGGAGGTGAGTTCGCGGACGGTGCCCGGCCAGACGTTGCGGGGGCTGCCCGTGGGCCGGTCGAGGTGTACGGACACGGCCTCGGGGGCGATGATCGCCAGTGCTCGGGCACCGTCGGGGAGCGGGTCGGCGATGACCAGCCGGCCGCCGCCGGTGAGGGCGATGACCTCGCCGGTGACGGTGCCCGGCCAGGCGTTACGGCCGAGCATCCGGGCGACCCAGGGCGAGCGCGGGTGCCGGGTGACCTCGGCGGGCGGGGCGTCCTGGAGGGCGCGCCCGTCGTCGAGGACGAGGACCCGGTCGGCGAGGGAGACCGCTTCGACGGGGTCATGGGTGACGAGCAGACAGACGCCGCCGAATTCCGCGAGATGGCTGCGCAGGGTGTGCCGGACCCGGGCGCGGGTGGTCTGGTCGAGCGCCGCGAGCGGCTCGTCGAGCAGCAGCAGACGGGGGCGGGCGGCCAACGCCCGTGCCAGCGCGACGCGTTGGGCCTGGCCTCCGGAGAGCTGGGCGGGCTTGCGGTGCGCGAGGTGGCCGACGCCGAGCCGGTCGAGCCACTGCTGTGCCGTGCGGCGGGCGTCACCGCGCGGGGTGCCGTGGGCGCGCAGCCCGTATGCGGTGTTGTGCAGGGCGTTCAGGTGCGGGAAGAGCGCACCGTCCTGGGGGACCCAGGCGACGCCGCGGCGGTGCGGGGGCAGCGCGGTGACGTCCGTGTCGCCGAGGCGGAGCGCGGCGCGGGCGCGCGGGGTGAGGCCGAGCAGGGCGCGCAGCAGGGTGGTCTTGCCGGCCCCGTTGGGGCCGACGACGGCGATGGTGGTGCCCGGGCCGGCGTCGAGGGTCAGCCGGTTGAAGCCGGTGACCTCGGCGTGCAGCGGCCAGCGCTCCCGGTGCGCCGCGGACGGTGCGGCGGGCTCCTCGGCGCCTGCGGCGGGCGGGGCCGGGGCGCCGGTGTCGTCGTCGGCGGGTACCCGGCGGGCCGCGCGGTCGGTGCTGGTGGCGCCGGTCCAGCGGCCGCGCAGACAGATCAGTACGGCCATGGCGATGACCAGCAGCAGCAACGAGACCGAGGTGGCGGCTTCCGGGGCGTCCTGGAGCAGCAGATAGACCTGGAGCGGCAGGGTCTGGGTGGTGCCGGGCAGATTCCCGGCGAAGGTGATCGTCGCGCCGAATTCGCCGAGCGCACGGGCCCAGGTGAGCGCGGCGCCGGCGGCGAGGCCGGGGGCGACCATGGGGAGGGTGACGGTGCAGAAGACACGTACGGGGGAGGCCCCGAGGGAGGCCGCGGTCTCCTCGTAACTGGGGCGGAGTCCGGCGAGTGTGCCCTCCAGGCTGATGACGAGGAACGGCATCGCGACGAAGGTGGCCGCGACCACCGCGCCGGAGGTGTGGAACGGCAGCACGATGCCGAAGGTGCCCTCCAGCCACGGGCCGACCAGGCCACGGCGGCCGAAGCCGAGCAGCAGCGCGACACCGCCGACGGTCGGCGGCAGCACCATCGGCAGCAGCACCAGCGAGCGGACCAGCGCCTTGCCGCGGAAGCTGACCCGCGCCAGCAGCCAGGCCAGCGGAACGCCCAGCAGCAGCGCGAGCCCGAGCGCCCAGAAGGACACCAGCAGCGACAGCCGGAGCGCTTCGAGGACACCCGGAGTGGTGAGGTGGGTGCCGAGGTCGCTCCAGTTGGTGCGGGCGAGGATGCCGAGGAGCGGCAGCAGCAGAAAGGCGACGGCGACCAGCGCGGGCACGGCCAGCACGAGGGGGGTGCGGGCACCGGGCGCGCGAAACCTGCCTGCCGGGGGCGGGGTGAGGGTGCGTCTCATCGGGGTTCCTCGGCTCGGGGCGGGCCCGGCGGTGGCGCGCCCGGGGCTGTCCACTCCCCCGAGCTGGACAGTCCCGTGCGCGCCCGGCCGGATTACGGCTTCTGGAAACCCGCCCGCTGAAGGATCTGCTGCGCCTCGGGCGTGCTCAGCCACTTCACGAACGCGGCGGCGGCCGCGGTGTGCTGGGACGCCTTCAGAGTCGCGGCCGGATAGGAGGCGACGGCGTTCTGCGCGTCGGGGATGTCGACGGCATCGACCTTCTTCGGCGCGGTGGCGGCGTCCGTCTTGTAGACCAGCCCGGCGTCGGCCTCACCGAGCTCGACCTTGCTGAGCACCGCCCGCACGTTGGGCTCCTCGGAGACCGGCTTGACGTGCACCTTCTGCGCGTCCAGAACCTGCTGGCCGTAGCGGCCGACCGGCACCTGGGGGGCGGCGAGCACGACCTTCAGCTTGCTGTCGGCGAGGGCCTTAAGGTTTTCGACCTTCTTGGGGTTGCCCTCACCGGTGACGATGACCAGGCGGTTCTTGGCGATGACGGTGGGCTTGCCGACGTCCACCTTGATGCCGTCCATGGTCTTGGTGTCGGCGGTGACCACGGCGTCGGCGGGGGCCCCCTCCCGGACCTGGGCGGCCAGCTCCTGGGACCCGGCGAACGAGAAGTTCACCTTGGTGCCGGCGTGTTCCTTCTCGTACACCGCACCGGCCTTCTTGAAGACATCGGTCAGCGAGGACGCGGCGAGCACGGTGAGCTCCGCCTTGGGGGCGGCGCTGTCGGACTTCGCGGCGCCCTTGTCCTTCGTGCCGTCGTCGTTGCCACCGCAGGCGGTGAGGGGAACGAGCAGGGCGGCGGTGACGAGCGCGGCGGCGGCGCGGCGCGCGGTGAAGAGCTCGGGCATGAGGCGGGACTCCTTGGAACCCAGGACGACGGGGGTCGTCCTAGCGGATGGGAAAAGCCGCGCCGTGGACGGGCGACGCCGCTGAGATGAGGCAGCCGGCCGGTGGGGGACGGTTCGCGGATCGGCTGTGGTGCTACCGCGGTGTGTCAGGTGCGGTCGATGTGCACACTGGTGGACTTCACGCGGGCGGTGGCCTGCATGCCGACCTCCAGGCCCAGTTCCTCCACCGCTTCCCGGGTCAGCAGGGAGACCAGCCGGTGCGGACCGGCCTGGATCTCGACCTGGGCGGCGACATCGCCGAGGGTGACGGCGGTGACGATGCCCGGGAAGGCATTGCGTGCGGAGGTGTACGAGGCGTCGTCCTCACCCGTGCCGTTCTGCGCCACCTCGATGGAGAAGGCGGCCAGATCACGGCCGTCGATGAGGCGGCGGCCGCCGTCGTCGCGATGGGTCGCGACCTTGCCGGCGTCCGCCCAGCGGCGCGCGGTATCGGGGCTGACGCCCAGCAGTCGCGCCGCCTGGCCGATCGTATAGGACTGCATGTGCGACAAGATAGGCAACATTGACTCGCATCTGCAACCAATAGAGCAAAGCTCTATAGCAAATGCCAGTCACCTTGGAGGAAGGAACGAGGTCCCGCACCCGGCCCGGACCCCGGGTTGGGGGGCGCACCGTGCTCCATCCCGGCCGGCGCTTACGGACACCCGTCCGGCACCTACGGACACCCATCCGGCGCCGCAAGGCATCCCGGCGGCCACCCGAACCGTGACTACAGTGCGGACCGGAGCGGGAGTTACGCCCGCATTTCCCCCACTACGTTCACCTTCCCCCTCCCCCGGTGAGGCATGTCCATGAGCCTGAGCATCCGTAACCAGATTCCCGGCACCGTCGCCTCCGTCACCCCCGGCGAGGTCATGGCGACCGTCAAGGTCCGGCTGGCGGGCGGCCAGGAGATCACCGCCGCCATCACCCGGGAGGCGGTGCGGGAGCTGGGCATCGAGGCGGGTTCCGCGGTGCGCACGCTGATCAAGTCCACCGAGGTCGCGCTCGCGACCGGCGCGGTCGAGGGCCTCAGCATCCGCAACCAGATCCCCGGCACCGTCACCGAGGTGGCCACCGGCGGCGCGATGGCCGGCGTCAAGGTGGCCGTCGCGGGCGGCGAGCTGACCGCGGCCATCACCCGGGACGCGGCCGAGGACCTCGGCCTGGCCGCCGGCTCCGAGGTCATCGCACTGATCAAGTCGACCGAGATCGCACTCGCCGCCTCCTGAGCCCCCGAAGCCCCGGGGTGACGGGGAATCAGGAGCTGTCCGCCAGATCGCCCGAGGACGTCTCGGGCACCGGCTCGGGCGGGGCGCAGGTCCCGAACCAGATGCCGGTCAGGGCGCTGATATAGCGCGCACCGCAGCGGTCCGAGGGCACCACGAGCTGACTGCCCGCCGCGTCGAGGGCCCGCCCGTCCATGGCCGTCGCCAGCAGGACCGGCGCATCGCCGAAGTCCGCGTCGAGCTCCGCCCAGGACAGCACCGCGTGGTGCCCGTCCCCGCCCGTGACGGCCAGCAGATAGCGGGAGCGGTCCTTGCGCCGCCGGGCGTCGAAGGCGGGGCCCGCCGCGTCGATGACCTCCCGCAGCAGGGGCCCCTCGAAGGTGTGGTGCTGCGGCCCGTACGTGGCGCAGTCGAAAACCACCTCGGCCCGCCGCTGCGGCCACCGCTCCCGCAGATCCGCGACGGTCAGCGCGAGCGGGCACCGCAGCTGACCGCGGATCAGAAAGCGCCGGTGGCCGGCGGGGAGGGCCTCTCCGGGGAGCGGGCGTACGGCGGCGGTGCGGGACGGCGGGCCGGGTCGGCTCATTCGAGACCTCCTTGAGGCGATCCACGCGACGACTGCGTCCCTGTGATGCCCGACCGGTGCGTCCTTGAATCACGGATGCGAGGCTGTTGCGGGTTTTTGCCTGGCTGACGTGAGGTGGGAGAGGGAGGGGAGGCGGCATATCCGGGGGCGGAGGCCCCGGCCCGTCGGGACGGGCGGACCCCTGCCCCCGCCCCCACCCCGGCTCCAGCCCATCACCCCACAGGACTATGACCTTGATCTTCTGGCATTTACCATGTGTGGACTCGCTTTCGCCTGGTGAATGTGAGGTGCCGGGACCGTGCCCGGCAGCCGCCCAAGGAGCCCGCACATGCACGTCCACGACCTCCTCCAGCAACAGCCCCGGCCGGGCGATCCGAGCGGCCGCCCCACCGGGCACGACGAGCCGCCACCGGAGCACATGGGCGGCACAGATCAGGCCGCCGGATGTCGGGCGGCGGACGAACTGGTGGCGCTCGCCGCGGCCGGGGCGGCCGGGGGTGCGGCGCTCGAGGCCGCGCTGCGCGCCTGTGGGCTGCCCGCTTCCGGTCCGTACCGGGTCGTGGTGGCCACGACGGTCGGCGAGGAGAGCGGCCACGCGGTGAACGCGCTGGCGGCGGCGCTACGGCACTCCCCCGGTGAGCCGGGTGCGACCGGGCGGCTCCCCAGCGGTGAGGCGGTCGCCCTCGTCCCGGCGGAGCCCGACGCCCAGCCGCGGCCCTCGCTCGCCGAGCTGTGGCCGGCGCTGTACGCCCGGCGGCCGCAGATACCGCTGCACGCCGGGGTCAGCGGCCCGGTGCGCACCCCGGAGGGCCTCAACTCCGCGCTGGGACAAGCACGTTATGCGCTGGCGGCGGCGCGCGCGAAGGCCCCGGACCAGGCCCGGGTGACCGCTGTCGAGGACCTGGGCACCCTGGCCGCCCTGCTCGCCGGGGTTCCCGAGGAGGTCCGTACGGCCTTCCGGAGCCGGGTGCTGGGTCCGCTGGCGCGCGACGGCTCGCACCGGATGCTGCTGGAGACGCTGGAGGTCTTCCTCGCGCATCACGGGTCCTGGGCGCGGACGGCCGCGGCGCTCCAGCTGCATGTGAACTCGGTGCACTACCGCATCCAGCGCGTCGAGCTGCTCACCGGCCGCGATCTGTCCCGGCTGGAGCACAAGCTGGATCTACAGGCGGCGCTGCTCTGCCGCTGAGCGGCGCGCGGTGGGCCGGGCGGCTCGGTCAGCACCCGGACGGGCGGCCCAGCGCCGGTGGTCCGGCAGTCAAAGCCGGTGGTCCGGCCGTCAGCGCCGGTGGTCCGTCAGGTCGATATGTACATGGGTGGACTTCACCCGGGCGGTGGCCGTCACCCCGACCGCGATCCCCAGATCCTCGACCGCCTCCCGGCTGACCACGGACACCACCCGGTGCGGTCCGGACTGGATCTCGACCTGGGCGATCACATCGTCGAGGGTCACCCGGGTGACGATCCCCGCGAACGCGTTCCGCACGGAGGTCAGCACCTCGCCGGGGACCGGATGCAGGCCCGCGGCGCGCTCCTTGGCGAACGCCGCCAGACTCACCCCGTCGAGCACACGGTTTCCCGCACCGTCCCGTTCCATCCGCAGCTGACCACCGTCGGCCCAGCGGCGGACCGTCTCCGAACTCACACCCAGCAGCCCCGCTGCCTGACCAATGCTGTACGTCGGCACCCCCGCACTCTAGGGCAGTGACCTGGCCGGCCCGTCAGTGCCCGCGCGACGGCTGACCGGGCGCAGGGGCGACCCTGTCGCGACATCAATCCGCCCGCTGGGGGGCGGCGCGGCGGCGCCGGTAGTAGTGCACCGTGAGGAGGCCGAGGAGCGGGCCCCAGGCGGTGAGCGGCAGGTAGGCGATCCAGAAGGCGACGATCTGCCAGCCGTGGGCGGCCATCCCCCCGGGTTCGCCGGTGATCTTCAGGCCGAGGGCGGACATGACCATGGCGTAGGGGAAGACCAGCAACGCCACCGAGCCGAGGCCGGCGGGGAGGACGGCTGCCAGGACCGGCACCCGGCGCCCGCGCAGGACGGGGATCCAGCGCGGCCACACCTCGCCCCACCGGGCGACCAGCCCGACCGCCAGGAACGCCAGCGCCTCACTGAACACGCTGAGCCCGATGAGGTACCACCACTCGCCGTCGAACGGCTCCGGGCCGGCCGGGGCCGTCGCGTCGTGTTCCAGCAGTGGTGCGTTGAGGTTGAGGGCGGCGATACGCCAGACGCAGGAGGGCAGGGCGAGCAGGGTGATGGCGCAGGCGGTCCGCGCCGCCCAGCGGGGGACGCCCGGCACCGGCCGGCCGTGCAGCTTGGTGAGGATGGTGCGAGCGGGCATGGGGAGTCTCCTCGTCCTCGCGCGGGCCGATGCGGAGAGCGTGGGCGTCCGACGACCCGGGGAGCGGTCACTGGCTGTGCTCCCAAGATCGCTGCCGCCCGTGTCCCGGGACATCCGCCTCAGGACGGGACCGGATCACCCGTGCGGAGGAAGGCGGCCTGCCTCGGACGCAGGGGGAGGCGAGGAGGGGCGGCCGCCGTCCGGCAACCGGAGCGAGGGGGCGGCGCGCTTCCGCCCCCCCGGGGCCCGCTCCGGCGTCGCCCTCGGGGGGCCGTCCGTGTCGGATGGGGACATCCGAACAGAGCAGTCCGATCCGCCATCAGCGGGTCTTCGTCACTCCTGGCGCAAGCGCGCCATACCGCCGCCTGCCGAGCCGGATGAGGCGCCATCCGCCGTGCGGATCAAGGAAGTTGGTGTGCGGGGAGCTCCCTGAACACCCATCACACCAACCCGAAAGATTACGATTTGCACCATTTCTCCTCTTGCGCCCGAAATATGGCGATGTGAATCTGGTATCCCATTCGTCGAAGGAGTTGATCGCATGGTTACGGATCGCACAGCGCCGGTCGAGACGGCCGCCCTGGCCGCCGAGGTCGAGGGACTGCTTGAACCCGCCGAGGCCGACGGTGTTTTCCGCGATACCCGCGAGTGTGGAGGTGCGCTGCTGCTGGCCGCGCTGCTCCTGATCTCGCCCCCCACCCCCCGGCCCAAGACTGACATTCGCTAAGGCTGAGGGGAAAGCGTTGGCTGAACAGACGCAGGGAGCAGTCCCGCTGAGCGCTGTGATTGCCGATGCCGCAACCGGGGTCGCCCTCGCCCTGCGGGGTGAGGGCGACCCTTATGCGTTGTCCGGCATTCTGCGACAGAGCGATGCGCTGACTCCGGCCGCCATCCGGGTGCTCGGCGCCGACGCGCTCGCGCCGTACGCAATGGACCAGGTCGGCGCGCACATCGGTGCGGACGACGAAGCGGTGGTCCGGCAGGCGCTGGCGGCCTATCCGCCGGGAGCGGATGCCTCGGAGGTCTCGGTGTGGAGCTACCGGGGCCTGGTCGAGGCATCGCATGCCTTTCTCCCCGGAAGCGCACAGCACTGGCCGTCGCCGCCCGAGGCCACCGCCGACTGGGTCGACCAAGACCCTTGGCCCAAACTTTCTCACCGGGTGTCCCAGGTCGCCGCGCTCGCGCTGCCCGGGCTGGCGCCCGGTCTCGCCGAGCAGTTGGCCACCCGTACCGACGATCTGGCCCGCGGCTTCGTCCGGGCGGTCCGCCGCCGGGACTGGCTTCAGGCGGCCGGCCTGGGCCGCTGGCTGGCACGGCTGCCCGAGGCCCCGCAGACCCTGGGGCTCGACAGCGGGCTGGCGTTCGTCCGCCATATGGGTGGCGGTGACCCCCGGGTGGCGCTGCATGTCGCGGCCGCCCAGCGCTTCTACGGACGGGGTTGGTGACCGGGGGCCGGGGCGGCGACCCCGGGCTGTTGGACCGGATGGTCCGCGACAGCCTGGGGTGGCTGGACGAGGCACGCCCGTTCTTCCGCCTGCCCTCGAACGTGACCACGGACGCCGATCCCAATCTGACCCTCAAACCCCTGGGTGAGCTGGCCGAACTCACTCAGCTGATCGGAGTACTGCACCCGCGGGACGACATCCGGCAGACGGCCCGCGGTCTCTTCGCGTTCGCCTGGAACGAGACCCGCGACGGTGAGCTGTTCGCCGAGCTGATCCGCGGTGAGCCGTTCGCGACCTATCCGGTGGAGCTCTACGGCGTCTTCGCCCAGGCCGGGCTGCGCCACGCCGAGGCCGATGCGCTGACGCGGACCACGACGCGGCTGCGCGGCTGGCGGGTGGCCCGCGAGGACCACACCCGCACGCTCGGCGTGCTCAACGCGGAGCGGCGGATCGGGCTGCGCCGGCACGCCGACTTCGGTGCCGTGCTCGCCCTGACCGGCCTCGGCCGGCTGCCGGAGCCCTGGGCGCTGGACCGCAAGGCGGCGTACGGCATCACCCATGACGTCTTCCACCTCACCGACTGGGGGCGCAACCGGCAGCGGCTGGCCCCCGAACTCGCCGACTACCTGCGGCGGTGGGTCCCCGCCTGGCTGGAGAACTGGCTGGAGGAACAACTGTGGGACCTGGTCGGTGAGTTGCTGGCCGTGACGGCCTGTCTGCCCGCGGCCCCCTACGACGCGGCGGCCTGGCAGCGGCTGGCCGGCGCACAGGCGGCCGACGGGAGCGTGCCCGAGCTGGGCGCCGCGCCGTCCACGGGCGACCGGGCCGAGGCGTTCACGGCCTGCTACCACTCCACCCTGGTGACCGCGTTCGCCGCCACCCTCGCGCGTATCGCCTCCGACGAGGCCGAGGCCGGTCCTCCGGCCGGGAACGCGGCGACGGCGGGCGGGCGGACCCCCTGCGAAAGCGAGACTGCCCCGTGACCGTGACGGCCGCATCCCCCGCCCTGCTGCACCGCGTCGGCGACCGGGCCCTGACCTGGCTCGACGACCACCGTGAGCACTTCCGGCTGACCCCTGAGGACTTCGCCAACAACGGCGCGGTCGTCGAGCGACTCAAGCCCATCGGGGAGCTGGCACTCAATATGCAGGTGCTGTTCCGGGAGGGCGTGGCCGGCTCCCGGCAGAAGGAGCGGGCCGGGAAGCTGCTGGACTTCACCTGGCGGGAGCTGCTGGACGGCGGCAACGTACTGGCCCGGCTCCAGCACGACGAGCCGCTCTCCCCGGTGCCCCTGGAGGTCTATGCGACCTTCCACGAACTGGGCCACCGTCATCCGGGGCTGGAGTCCGCGCTGGAGGTGTGCCGGCGCACCACCACCTGGACGGCGCTGGAGATGATGCCCAACCGGCGGCTCGGCGTGCTCAACGCGGAACGCAAGCTCGGCCTGCCGCCCAGCAGCGACTTCGACCAGGCGGTGGCGCGCACCTGGCTGGGACAGCTGCCGGAGCCGTGGACGGTGCAGCTGCACATCGCCTACGACCTCACCCACACCGTCTTCCACCTCACCAACTGGGGCGAGGCCCCCGAGCAGATCCCGCCGGCCATCGCCGACTATCTGACGCGGTATCTGCCCGCCTGGATGGAGGACTGGGCGGACCTCGAACACTGGGATCTGCTCGGCGAACTCCTGGTCGTCGACGCCTGTCTGCCGCGGCCCACCCTGGACGCGGAGCTGTGGGAGCGCTACGCCGCCGCGCAGTCCGCCACCGGCGCGATGCCCATTCAGCGCCGGATGCCGCAGGGCGACGCGGCGCGGGTCTTCGACCTGGTCCACCACCCCACTCTGGTCGCCGCGTTCGCCTCCGCGATGGCCACGTCCCGGGCCCTGTCCGCCGTCGGATGAGCCCCGAGCGCCCCGGAGCCGGGCTCGCCGACCGTCTCGCGGACGCGGTCACCCTGATCGACGCCCCGGACATCGTGGTGGCCGTCACCCGGCGCGGCCGGCGGACCGTGATGACCGGCGGTTCGGCCATGGCACCGCCCACCCCCCGGCATGCCCTGCGCTACGAGCTGGGGTCGCTGTCCAAGACCTTCACCGTGCTGCTGCTCGCCGATCTGGCCCGGTCCGGGGTGCTGTCCCTGGACGATCCGCTCACCGCGCATCTGCCGGAGCTGCCGCTGCCGCATCCGAACTCCCGCCGGATCACCCTGCGGCATCTGGCCACCCACACCTCCGGACTGCCGCGGATCCCCGCCGATCTGATCGCCGGGGCGCTGGTGCACCCATACGCCAACGGCTATGCCCGTTACGACACGGAGCGGCTGCTGCACACCTTCGCCCGGACCCGGCCGCGGCACCGGCCGGGCACCCGCTGGCGGTACTCCAACTTCGGGCTGGCGCTGCTCGGCCCGGTGATGTCCCGTGCCGCGGGCGCCGGCTACCCCGCCCTGCTCACCGACCGGGTGCTGAAACCGCTCGACCTCAAGGACACGACCCTGGGCCCCGGCACCACCGGCACCGACGCCATCGGCCACCGGACGAACGGGGTGACGCCGGTACGCAGCGCCGACATGGGGGCCTTCATCGCCGCCGGCTCGGTCCGCTCCACCCCCGGCGATCTGCTCAGCTATCTCGAAGCGCACCTCTCCCCCGACGACACACCGCTGGCCGGACCGCTGCGCGAGGTGCAGGTGCCACTGCTGCGCCGGGGCCTGCGCAAACGCGACACCCATACCCTGACGTGGTATCAGCACCCGGCCGCGCGCGGGCCGCTGCTCTTCCACGTCGGGGCGACCTTCGGCCAGCAGGCGTTCCTGGGGTACCACCCGGCGACGCGGACCGGCCTGGTCGCGCTGGCCACCCGCCGCGGCCGTACCTGCCACATGATCACCACCGCCTACGAGCTGCTGTACGCGCTGGCCGCCGACCCCGCGCCCTGAAGCGGTGAACGCCGCCGGTCAGAGGTCGCCCGCCAGGATCCGGGCGAGCGAGGTCCCGGGGCGTTCCTCGCTGGCCCGGTGGAAGAGCTCCGCGTAGGCCGCGTCGCCGATCGCCGCGCGGGCCCGCTGCTCGCACTCCTCGCGGACCGCGCGCAGCTCCGGGGTGCCGCGCTGCGGATGCCCGACGGTGCGCCAGATGGCCTGGCCGCTTCCGTAGACGCGGGCGGCCGCGGCACCGTCGCCCTGGGCCGCGACCGCGGCCGCGAGCAGATCCAGACCGAGCGCGATCCCGAATTTGTCACCGATGCCCTGCTTGGCCGAGAGCATCGCGCGGGCGTGCTCCGCCGATTCCTCGGGGCGGCCCTGGAGCAGCGAGATCAGCGAGAGCTGGTAGTCGGTGTAGGAGCGGGTCCAGTATTCGCCGCGCTCCACACACCCGCGGCGCAGTGCGGTCGCCTCGGCACGGGCCCGGGCGAGCTCCCCCAGTCCGGTGAGCGCGAAGATCTGTACGAGCTGGCAGCGCAGCCGCCCGGGAGAGTCGAACGGGTCGTAGGGCGGCGGGCCCAGCACCTGTTCCGCGACGGTGTGCGCGGACATCGGGCGGCCGGCGATCAGATGGGTGAGGCCGATGAGGTAGCCGGCCGCCAGGACCGCCTCCGCGTCGTCGGACGCCCGCGCCGCACGGGCGCACTCCAGGCCCAGGGCGTCGGCCAGTGCCAGATCGCCCTGGAGCAGTACGGCGACGCCGAGCGCCCACAGCGCCCGGGTGCGGGCCGGGCTCGGCTCCGGCTGGGCGGCGAGGGCCCGGGCCACGTATTCGCGGGCCTCGTGCAGATGGCCGCAGCAGCTCCAGAAGAGGCCGATCGAGGCGCTGAGCTGCTGGGCGCGTTCCGGGTCGGTGACCAGGAGGTGGTCCAGTGCGGTGCACAGATCGACATGGGCGTCGGCGACCCGGCGGTACCAGCTGACCTGTTCGGGGCCCAGCCAGCCCAGCTCGGCGCGGCGGCCGAAGTCGGCGAAGTGCGCGGCGTGCCGGTCGGCGAGGGCGGTCACCTCGCCCAGTTCGGCCAGCCACATCCGGCCGTACTCGCGCAGGGTGTCGAGCATGCGGAAGCGGGTGCCCTCGCGGGTGAGCACCGACTTGGCGGCCAGGGCGGCCAGGGTGCTGCGTACGCCTGGTCCGGTGAGCGGCCCCCCGGCGCACACGGCACTGGCGGATTCCTCGTCGAAGGTCCCACGGAAGACGGACAGCCGGGCCCACAGCAGCCGTTCCAGCGGTGCGCACAGTTCATGGCTCCAGCCGATGGCGCAGCGCAGCGTCCGGTGCCTCGGCAGCCGTACCGGGCCGTCGGCGGGGTCGAGGGTGTCGAAGCGGGAGGTCAGCCGCTCGGCGATGTGCTCGACGGAGCTGTGCGCCAGTTGGGCGCCGGCCAGTTCGAGGGCCAGCGGGATGCCTTCGAGGCGGCGGCAGATGACGGCGGCGGCCTGGGCATGCAGCGGGGTGGTGAGCCGCAGTCCGGGTGCCGCGGTGCCGGCCCGTTGGGTGAAGAGGGCCAGCGCGTCGTTGTCGCCGGTGCACGGCAGCGGGCCGATCTCGGTGGTCCACTCGCCGACGATGTCCAGCGGCTGTCTGCTGGTGACCAGCACGGTCACGGCGGGGGCGGCGGTCAGCAGGTCCCCGAGCAGGTCACGGCAGGCGTCGACGAGGTGTTCGCAGGAGTCCAGGACCAGCAGCAGCCGCTTGTCGGTGAGCCATTCGCACAGCGCGGCCACCGGTGTCCGGGCGGTGTGGTCGGCCAGGCCGACGGCATCGCAGACGCTGGCCACCAGCAGCCCGTCCCCCTGCAAGGGCCACAGGTCGGCCCAGCAGACCCCGTCAGGAAACCGGGCCGCCGCCGCACGCGCGGCCCGCATCGCGATCCGGGTCTTGCCCACACCACCGGGGCCGGTCAGCGTGATCAGCCGGTGCTCCGTCAACTCGTCGTCGATCCGCCGCAGTTCGGCCTGCCGGCCCACGAAGCTGGTCGACTCCTCGGGAATGTTGCTCGCCACCGGGCCAGTTTGCCCCAGTCGCGGCGTCCTGCGGTCCGGTGGGGGCAGCGGGCCGGGGCGCGAGGTTGACGGCGGCCGGCCGGGCGGCGCGTTCTCCGTCAGGGCGTGACGACGGGGAAGGTGGGATGCGGCGTGCTGAGCAGGCCCAGGAACTGGTGCAGCGCCCCCGTCTCGCCGTGTTGTGCGGCCTCTTCCGGCCCCTTGCCGCTGAGCAGACCGAACAGCTGGGGTTTGGTGAGGGTGAGGGTGAGATCCGGGGTGCGTTCCTCGGACGGGGTGGGGACTCCGGGCGCACTGACGTAGGTGAGGGCCCCGTGGGAGAGCGTCAGCTGCCAGGTGCGGTCCTCGTCGGGGAGGTAGAGGTCGAGGGCGAGGGTGGTGGACCAGGCCCGGGGGCCGTCGATACGGATGGCGAGCGAGTCGATGAGGTGGTCTACGGGGAGTGCCATCGCGAGGTCGGGGTGGACGGTGTCCGGTGCGGCCTCGGCGAGGCTGCCGCGCAGTTCCATGGCGCCGGTGAGGTAGAAGTTGCGCCAGGTGCCGTTCTCGCAGCCGTAGCCGAGCCGTTCGTAGACGAGGGCCAGTTCGCGGCGGGCGCGGAGGTTCTTCGGGGCGGCGAAGACGGCGTGGTTGAGGAGGGTGGCGGCGAACCGCAGATCGCCGTCGGCGGCGTAGCGCTTGCCCGCGTCCACCGTGGCCTCGACGCCGCCCATGGTGTCCACGTAGCGCCGGGCCTGTTCGGCCGGCGGATGCTCCCACAGATGGGCGGGGTTGCCGTCGAACCAGCCCAGGTAGCGCTGGTAGACCGCCTTGACGTTGTCGCTGAGCGAGCCGTAGTAGCCGTGGTGGGCCCAGGTCTGCTCCAGGCCCGGCGGCAGCCGCAGCTCCTCGGCGATCTCGGCGCCGGAGAGCCCCTCGTTGAGCAGCCGGACCGTCTGGTCGTGCAGATAGGCGTACAGATCACGCTGGTCGGCCAGCAGGGTCTTGACGCGGTCCTTGCCCCAGGTCGGCCAGTGGTGGGAGGCGAAGGCGACCTCGGCCTCGTCGCCGAAGAGGGCCAGCGCCTCGCCCAGGTGGTGGGACCAGGCCCGGGCGTCGCGGACGGCACCGCCGCGCAGCGTCAGGATGCTGTGCATGGTGTGGGTGACGTTCTCGGCCAGGCAGAGGGCCTGGTGCGCCGGGAAGCAGAAGTTCATCTCCGCGGGTGCCTCGGTGCCCGGGGTCAGCTGGAAGACGAGGCGGATGCCGTCGACGATCTCCTCCTGGCCGGTGCGGGTGATGTCGACGGTCGGCGGGATGAGGGTCATGGTGCCGGTGGAGCGGGCGGCGCCCAGGCCGCAGCCGATCTGGCCGTCCGGCCCCTTGGGGAGCTCCGCGCCGTACATGTAGACGGCGCGCCGGGTCATCGCCGTACGGGCATAGACACCCTCGCTGACCGCGTGCCCCAGGAAGCCGGCCGGTGCGAGCACCGGCACGGGGTGGTGGCCGGGCGGCAGCACCCCGCGGCCGCCGCCGAAGTGCGCGCCGTGCGAGTGGGTGTAGATCAGGCCGGTGACGGGCCGGTCGCCGCGGTATTTGCGGTAGAGCTCCAGGGCCGCGGCGGCGGTCTCGGTGGAGAGCAGCGGGTCGATGACGATGACGCCGTGGTCGCCCTCGACCAGCGTCATATGGGAGAGGTCCAGACCACGCGCCTGGTAGATACCGTCGGTGACCTCGTACAGGCCCTGCCGGCTCACCAGCCGGCCCTGCCGCCACAGGCCCTCGTGCGCGGTGTCGGGGCAGTTCCCGGCCAGGAAGGCATATGCCTCGGCGTCCCAGATCACCCGGCCGTCGTCCGCGGTGACCTGGGGCGGATCGAGCGCGGCGATGAAGCCACGGTCGGCGTCGGCGAAGTCTTCGTGGTCATCCACGGGTACAGCGGTCACGGGGCGCTACCTCTCCGGGGCGGCGGGCCACAGTCGGAAGACCCATGTCACCGATTTAACCCAATGTGCCGGGTTGCCGCATGCGTGCGGGCGCCCGCCGGGCCCCGCCCGCGCCCGCCGTCACCGGCCGCTCCGCTCAACGGCGTTACGGGCCGGGCGCGAGAGGGCACAACAACGCAGGCGGCACTGCGCCCTTGACGCCTTGGTCAGGCAGCCCTGACGTCGTGCGGTCACCGGAGCGGCGCCCCGGCCCTTCGCCCTGCCTCCGCGGCGTGGCCGTCCGTACGACCGGGAGAGGAGGGACACCCCTGTCCCCACATGACGACCGTGCCTTCGGCGAGCTCACCGAGCTGTTCGGTGCCACCCGCCGCCACCGTCCCCGCCCGGCCTTACGCGAGCCGGCCCGCCCCCGTCCGCACCACCGCTTCGCCTGGCTGGCACCGGCCGCCGCGGCGGGCATCCTGGCCGCCGGCGTCGTGCTGGCCCATGGCCTGCTCCTCGCGAGCGGGCTGGTGCTGGCCGGGCTGCTGGGACAGCTCTCCTCGTACGGCCGCGACCGGCAGCGTTAGGGAGCGCCGGGCCCCGCGGCGCCGGACCGGCCTGCATTTCCGTACGCCACGCCCACGCCCCGACAAGTGAGCCGCCGGGCACGTGCCCCCATGGGAGGCCAGCGGCCGGCGGCTTTTTCACGCCCCCGTGGGGGCGCGGTCAGGTGGCACGGCGGCTCTTCGACGCCGCGGCGACACACATGGCACCGAGCAGGAAGGTCAGGGCGCCGATGACGATGTTGTTCCAGATCACGCCGGCGTCCGGAGAGCTGCCGACGATCCATGGCGAGATGATCATCCACACACCGATCGCGCACATCGCGCCGCTCAGGCCGTACATCCGGCCAGGGGCCACGGTGAACCCGACCGCCATCAGGGCGATCGCCAGACCGAGGATGAGGTTGTGCACCATCAGCGCCGGCTGCGCGGCGAAGAAGTGGACGATCCACGGTGAGACGGCGCAATACAGGCCGACCAGGAGCACCGGGCCGTCGACGAGTACGACATCCCGCCCGCCGAGCACGCGCTCATACCGTGCCTGCATCTCAGAAGCGTCGGGGTGACCTGCGAGATCTCCCCTGGGGTGTGAGACGTCGGCCATGCGACTCGCCTCCTTCGTTCGCAAGTCCGGCCGTTCCACGTGGCATCCGACCACGCATCTTTATTCTGCGCTTATGTCGCCTTTATGTGTAGATGGGGGACCAGGTGAATTTTAAAGCTTTGCCGTTCCGGCGCCCTCACCTGCGGCCCAGCTCCCGCCCCAGCCCCAGATTCCAGCGCCCGCCGCGGCCGCTCAGCTCGGTCACGGTCAGCGGCGGCACATCCAGCCGCCAGAACACGTCCGGGGTGCCCCGCAGGGCGCACACCGCCGCGGCCCGCACGACATCCGGCTCGACGACGGCCAGCACCCGGCCCGCGTCCAGCGCCATCCGCGCCAGCCAGCCCGCGATCCGGTCGCACAGCTGCCGCAGCGACTCCCCGCCGTGCCCGGTGAAGTCCGGGTCCGAGAGCCAGGCCGACACCGCGACCGGCTCGGCGTCGGCCACCTCGGCCAGGGTCCGCCCACGCCAGCCGCCCATCCCGCAGCCCGCCAGCTCCCCCGCGGGCAGCACCGACAGCCCGAGCTCCTCGGCCGTGCGGCGGCACCGGACGGAGGGCGAGGCGAAGGCCCGGTCGGCGGCCGGCAGCGCTCCGGCGGCGGCCCGGACGCGGCGCAGCCCGGCCTCGCTCAGCGGGCCGTCGTCATCGAAACGCACTTCGCGCTGCGCCTCGCCGGCGGCCGGTGAGACCAACATCACCCGAGTTGTCATGTCCTCTTCTCTCGCTCCGTACGGGCGGCAACGCCTCGCCCGCTCAAGGGAGTTGCCCGGACGACGCGCCCTGCCCTGCGCCTCTCCGCCCCCTCCGTGGTCTTGGCCGGGGGGTCGGTTCGCGGTACCTTCCCGATGATATTGACGACGACATGACGGAAGCCGGTGGGATCCCGGCGCGGTCGCGCCACTGTATGTCCGGTTGTTTACCAGCCCCCCAGGGCCGGGACCGGGCGAGCCAGACCCGGCATGTCGTTACGCACTCCAACGAACAGGGACGCGAGTTCCCCCGCACAGGAGGTCCTGCCATGGCTCAGACCATCGCACCCCCGGCCGCCGGCGCCGTCACCCCGGCTCCGATCCCCCTCAAGGCCATCGCTCCGTGGGCGCTGTTCTTCGGCGTCCTGATGCTGGTTCTGCTGTACTTCATCGGCGCCGAGCAGGGCGCCACCTCGCTGCTCTCGGGCACGGAGGTCCACGAGTGGGTCCACGACGGACGCCACCTGCTCGGCTTCCCCTGCCACTGATCGGACCCCGCACCCATGAACTCCCTCACCATCAGAACCCTTCTGGTGCGCGGGATGCTCGCCGGTCTGGCCGCCGGTGTCCTGGCCCTCGTCGTCGCCTACCTGCTGGGCGAACCGAAGGTGGATGCCGCCATCGCGTTCGAGGACGCACACAGCCACGAACACGGGATGGAGGTCGTCAGCCGCGGTGTGCAGTCCACGGCGGGGCTGGCGACCGGCGTACTGGTCTACGGCGTGGCACTCGGCGGGATCGCCGCACTGGTCTTCTGCTTCGCCCTGGGGCGGATCGGCCGGTTCGGTGCCCGCACCACGTCGGCGCTGCTCTCCGGCGCGGCCCTGGTGGCCGTGTACCTCGTACCGTTCCTGAAGTACCCGGCCAACCCGCCCGCCGTCGGTGACCCCGACACGATCGGCACCCGCACCGCCCTGTTCTTCCTGATGATGCTGCTCGGCATCCTGCTGGCCGTCGCCGCCACGCTCCTCGGCCGGCGGCTGGCTCCGAAGCTGGGCAACTGGAACGCCACGGTCGCGGCCGGTGCCGCGTTCGTGGTCGCCATCGGTCTCGCCTATGCGTTCCTGCCGGCCTACGACAATGTGCCCGAGGGCTTCCCCGGCACGCTGCTCTGGCAGTTCCGGCTGTCGGCGCTCGCCATCCAACTGGTGCTGTGGACCGCCTTCGGGCTGCTCTTCGGCCACCTCGCGGAGCGCGTTCTGCCGGCCCGGCAGGAAGCCCCCGCGGCCGAGGCGGCACCCGCCGTCTCCTGATCCGGCCGGCCGCAACCACCGAGGGAGGGTCCGCGACTTCGCGTCGCGGGCCCTCCCTCGCCGCGTGGCGGGCGGGGGAGGTGCGCGGTCCGGCCGCGTACCGGCCTCAGGACAGCCCGGGGACGCTGTCCAGATGCGGCAGATCGTGCTCCAGGCGCTCCCGCTTGGCGCGGAGGTAGCGGATGTTCTCCGCACGGGGCGGCATCAGCAGCGGGACCTGTTCGTCGACCGGGATCCCATGCCGCAGCAGGGCCTCGCGCTTCCGCGGATTGTTCGACAGCAGCCGTACGGACCGGACGCCGAGGTCCTGGAGGATCTCCGCCGCGGCGCCGTAGTCACGGGCGTCGACCGGCAGTCCGAGCGCGATATTCGCCTCGACGGTGTCCAGCCCGCCCTCCTGGAGCTTCATCGCGCGGAGCTTGCCCAGCAAACCGATACCGCGGCCCTCATGGCCCTGGAGATACACCAGAATGCCGCGGCCTTCCGCCACGATCGCGCGCAGCGCCTCGGACAATTGGTCGCCGCATTCACAGTGGGTGGACGCGAAGGCATCACCGGTCAGGCATTCCGAATGCACCCGGGTCAGCACCGACTCCCCCACGACATCGCCATGGACCAGGGCCACTTGCTCGATACCGCTACGGCGGTCCAGATAGCCCACGGCGAGAAATTCACCGTAGGTCGTGGGCAGCCTGACCGTCACCACCTGTTCCACGCCCGGCCGTTGGCCGAAGGCGTCATCGATTGCGACACGGAGGTCGGGGCCGGCGGAGTCCTCGGGGTCCATCATGGGCGCGATCGTACCCGCGCGGGTAAATGATCGGCAGAACTCACTCACCATGACAACAAGTATGCTGCGACGCCGTGACAAACGATGCCGTGACAACCACGACTCCGCGAGTCGGCGACGAAAGGCCGCAGCATCCCATGACCGCTTCGGGACACCCGACTTCGGCCACCGGCCCGCTGCCGGCGGACACCACGGAGGACGTCCGGGCACGGCGGCCGGCGATGGCCGTGCTGCCCATCGGCAGCTTCGAACAGCACGGCGCCCACCTGCCGTTGACCACCGATACCGTCATCGCCTGCACCATCGCCCGGGAGGTCGCCGCCGGCCGTCCCGTCCAGGTACTGCCGCCGCTGACGGTGTCCTGTTCGCACGAGCACGCCGACTGGCCGGGGACCGTGAGCATTTCCGCCCGCACCCTGCACGCGGTCGTCACGGACATCGCCGATTCGCTGCACCGGTCCGGTATCGACACCCTGATTCTCATCAACGGACACGGCGGAAATTACGTCCTGCGCAATGTCGTTCAGGAATCCGCCGGGCGCGGGGTGCGGATGGCGCTGTTCCCCGGCTCGGCCGACTGGGACGCGGCGCGCACCCGGGCCGGGGTGGAGACACCGTCGCACACCGATATGCATGCGGGAGAGGTCGAGACGTCCATTCTGCTGTATGCCCATCCCGAATTGGTCAAGGAAGGCTATGAATCGGCGGATTGCGTCGCCGATGACCGGAAGCAGCTGCTGACGCTCGGCATGTCGGCCTATACCGAATCCGGCGTCATCGGGCGGCCGTCGCTGGCATCCGCCCGCAAGGGGCGGGAATTGCTGGCCGGGCTCGCCGAGGCATTCGGTGAATACGCCGCGCTGTTCGGCGGCCGGGCGGCAGCCGATGCCTGAGCCGCTCGACGCGTCGGCCGCCTGGGACCTGCTGCGGCGCATCCGTACCCCGGACGAGGCGATGGCCGCCGGGATGGTGCCGGACGGAGCCGGCGCACTGCGCTGGGGGCGGCCCGCCACACCCGAGGCGGAGGAGCTCGCCGGCCGCTATCTGCCGCTCTGCCTGGCCGGGCCAGAGGTCGCGTTCGCCCAGCTCGGGCAGAGCCTGGACGGCTTCATCGCGACCCGTACCGGCGATGCCGACTTCGTCACCGGCGCGGAGGACCGCTGCCATCTGCACCGGCTGCGCGCCCTGTCCGATGCGGTGCTCGTCGGGGCCGGCACCGCTGTGGCGGACGATCCGCGGCTGACCGTACGCGCCTGTGCGGGCGACAACCCGGTACGGGTGGTGCTCGATCCGCGCGGCCGGGTGCCGCTGAGCAGCGGGGTGTTCACGGACGGCGCCGCGCCGACCCTGTGGGTGGTGGGACCGGATGCCGCCCCCGCGGATCCGGGCGCCGGGGCCGAGGTCCTGGTGCTGCCGGATGCGGCCGCGTTCGCCCCGGAGCGTCTGCTGGCGGTGCTGGCGCGGCGCGGGCTGGGCCGGGTGCTGATCGAGGGCGGCGGGGTCACCGTGTCGCGGTTTCTTCAGGAACGGGCGCTGCACCGGCTGTATGTCACCGTCGCCCCGGTCCTGCTCGGCGACGGCATCCCCGGCCTCCGTTTTCCCGGGACGCCGGTGATGCGGGAGGCGCTGCGCCCGCCGCTGCGGCGCGCCCTGCTCGGCGAGGACACCCTCTTTGAGTTCGCCCTGCGGCCGGCCGGTGGGCCCTCCGGCGGCCCGGCGCGCTAACGACGTGGTCAAGCGGCACCGCCGGTCATCAGGGCGGACCGGCGGACCAGGGCGTCTCTCTCCGCTCGCCGTGCGTCCGCGCCTGGGACCGGGCTCCGCCGCCCACCGCCGACGGGACCTCCGCACCGCGCTGGCGGACCATCCCCGTGCTCCCGGTGCGGGGATGCCCGTCCGCCGGGCGGGGCACGGCACCGGACACCGCCGGCTGCTCCGCGGGGAGCGGAGCGGCCCGTCGCAGGGCGGGTGCCAGCAGTACCGCGGCCCCGGGGAGGCCGGCGACGAAGGCGAGGACGCCATAGATGACCGCGGTGGTGAGTCCCTGCGTCGCGCCCAGTCCGGCGGCGCCGAAGGCCCAGGCGGCGACGCCTTCCCGCGGTCCCCAGCCGCCGACGTTCAACGGCAGCGCCATCGCGAGCAGCGCCAGCACCACCAGCGGCACCAGCTCGGCGGTCGGTGCGGTGACGCCCGCGACCCGGGCGGCCAGGACGAACATCCCGAGGTAGCCCGCCAGGACCGCCACCGACGAGAGCGCGACCCCGGGCCAGACGCCGCGGGCCAGCAGGCCCTGGCGGGCTTCGGCCACTACGGTGCGCAGGGCGCGTTCCCCGCGGGAGGCGCCCCGGCGGCGGCGCAGCCGGACGGCGACCGCCACCACCAGCAGGCCCGCCACCGCGACGGCCAGCGCCACGGCGGGTGAGGCGAGGAAGCGGGCGACCGGTGCCAGGACCGGCGACGGCCGGACGAGCAGCACCACCGCCCCGGTGACCAGCAGCACCACCTGGCCGGCGGTCCGTTCCAGGGCCACCGCGCGGACGCCCCGGCCGAGGTTGCCGGAGGTGCGGCCGTGGTCCACGGCGCGGTGCACATCGCCCAGCACGCCGCCGGGCAGCGCCGCGTTGAGGAACAGCGCCCGGTAGTAGTCGGCGACGGCCCGGCCGAGCGGCAGCCGCAGGCCGAGGCCGCGGGCCACCAGACACCAGCGCCAGGCACTGAAGACCGTGGTCAGCACGCCGATGGCGAGCGCCGCCAGCAGGGTGGCGGCGTCGATCCGGCGCAGCCCGTCCAGGAATGCCTGCGAGCCCAGATGCCAGACCAGCGCCACCAGGATGCCCAGCCCTGCGAGCATCCTGAGCCATGCCGCCCAGCGGGACCGCGTCATCACACGCTCCCGGACCGCTGCCGGGGCAGCGCCAGCAGATCGGTGTGGTGCACCGCGACGGTCAGCTCCCCCGCCGCGCACTCCTCCAGCCGGCGACGGAGATAGGCGACGGCCTCGGGCGCCAGCTCCGGCCGCTGGGCGTGCGCGGCACCGACCCAGCCGCGCAGCCATTCGGCGGTCAGCGCGGATTCGGCACAGCCGAGCCGCCACGGGCTGGGCTGCACCAGGACCGTCGCGCCACGCCGTTCGAAGGCCGCGACCGCCGCCGCGATCGCGTCCGGACCGAGCAGTGCGCGGTCCTGGTCCGTACGGCGCTGATGGTCGTTGAAGGCGTCGGCGATCTCGGCGTCGAACGGGTCGGCCGGGGTCAGCTCGACCCGTCCGGCGACGGAGAGGGCCAGCAGCACCGGACTGCCCGCGCCCATACATGCCTCGGCGAGGTCCTCCACCTCGTCGTGGGTGAGCAGATCCAGCAGTGCGGAGGCGGTGACCAGCGAGGTGCCGGCGAGATCGTCGGCGGTGAGGGCGGCCAGATCACCGCGCACGGTCGTGGCGGCAACGGGCGTGCCATCGGCGGCCGTTACCGGCATCCGCGCCCCGGCGAGGGCGAGCAGCGCGGGGTCCAGGTCGTGCAGGACCCACCGCTGCGGGCCGGGCAGCCGGACGCCGAGCCAGCGCCCCATGGAGCCGATGCCACAGCCGAGATCGCGGATCACCAGACCGCGCGGGCCGCCGGGCGGACCCTCGGGGGCGGGCTGCGCTTCGAGCCACGCCAGCAGCGGGCGCAGCAGCTCGGGAGCCCGGGCCGCGGCGTCGGCGCGCTCCCGCAACTCCAGCCACCGCGGGGCGAATCGGGGTCTCTCGGGCGCGCTCATCGCGTGCTCCGGGGCTTGTGCCGAACCCGTTCCAGCACTCCGGCCAGACTGTGCGACGTCATCTCCCACCTCTCCAGCATGGCACGCCGGGCGCGCGCCGAACCTCTGACCCCGTCACGCAGTTGTGGATCGCCGAGCCAGCCGCGCAGTGCCTCGGCGAGCGCCGCCGGCCGGCCGGGCGGTACGAGCAGGCCGGGCACACTGCCGTCGGGAGCCTGCCCGACCGCTTCGGGTACGCCGTCCACCGCCGTCGCGAGCACCGGGATCCCGCGGGCCAGCGCCTCGGTGACGACCATGCCGTAGGTCTCGGCGTACGAGGTGAGCACCAGCAGGTCGGCGGCGGCATAGCTCGCCTCCAGGTCCGCGCCCGCGCGTGGCCCGGTGAAGGTGATCCGGTCGTCGAGGCCGAACCCGGCCACCGCGTCGCGGAGTTGGGCGACGTATCCGGGGTCGCGGACGAGCCCGCCGACGCATGCGCAGCTCCACGGCAGGTCTGTGACCGTCGCCAGCGCCTCGACCAGGCGGTGCTGTCCCTTGCGCGGGGTGACCGCGGCGACGCACAGCAGCCCGGTGGCGCCGTCGGTGCCGGGGGCGAGGGGCGCCGGGTCGGCGCCGGGCCGGACGGCGTGGACCCGATCGGGCGCCAGTTTGTGGTGGGTGACGAGCCGGTGGGCGGCCCAGTCGCTGGTGGCCACGACGGCCGCGACGGCGTGCAGGGTGCGGTGTTCGCGGGCGTCCAGCTCCGCGGCCAGGGCGGGATCGAGGCCGGTCTCGTCGCCCAGCGGGAGATGCACCAGGACGACGAGCCGCAGCCGTTCCGCCTCGGGGGCGAGGATGTCGGGGACGCCGCAGGCGACCAGGCCGTCGAGGAGGACCACGGCACCGTCCGGCAGCGCCGCCAGCCGCTTCGCCAGCTCCGCGCAGGCGGTGGCGTCGGGGCGCGGCCAGCTGCCGGGCAGCGCGTACGGGCGTACCTGCCAGCCCGCGGCCGGGAGGTCGCGGCACACCCGGCGGTCATAGGTGTTGCCGCCGCTGGGCGCCGCCGGGTCGTCGATGTCACCGGGCAGGACGAAGTGCACCACCCGCTCCGCCGGGGTGGCGCCGGTGCGGGTCACAGAGTGCGCTCGTACGTCGCCCAGGCGATGTGTGACTCGTGCAAGGTGACCGATATCCCGGCCAGCTCGCGGGCGCCCTCGCCGAGGTTGCCCGCCTCGATGCGGTCGGCGAGCCGGTCGGCGATGACCTTGGCCAGGGCCTCCGTCGAGGTGTTGATACCGGCGAAGGCGGGCTCGTCGTCGAGGTTGCGGTAGTTGAGCTCCCCGATCACACCGCCGAGTTCCTGGGTGGCCAGGCCGATGTCCACGACGATGTTGTCGGCGTCGAGCTCCGCACGGCGGAAGGTCGCGTCCACGATGAAGGTCGCGCCGTGCAGACGCTGCGCGGGGCCGAAGACCGCGCCACGGAAGCTGTGGGCGACCATCAGGTGATCGCGGACGGTGATGCTGAACAAGGCCGTTCCTCCGGTGTGATGTCGGTCTCAGTGGCGGGGTCGCCGGGGACGAATTCAGGGCGGTTTCGCGGGGCGGTCAGCCGTCCGCCGGCGCGTAGCGGATGCGGTGGCACAGCGCCGGCAGCTCGCCGGAGACGAGCCGGGGCAGGACCTCCGGCAGCTCCTCGAAGGCGGACTCGCCGGTGATCAGCGCGTCGAAGGCGGGGTCGGCGAGCAGGTCCAGGGCGAGCGCGAGCCGGTCGGCGAAGGTACGGCGGGCGCGGCGGGCCGGGGAGACCGCGCCCACCTGACTGCTGCGGACGACCAGCCGGCGGGAGTGGAATGCCTCCCCCAGCGGAAGGCTGACCTGCCGGTCTCCGTACCAGCTCAGCTCGATGACGGTGCCTTCCGGGGCGAGCAGTTCGAGCGAGCGCGCCAGCCCCTCCTCGGTGGCGCTGGCGTGGACGACGAGGTCGCAGTCGCCCAGGGCGTCCTGCGGCAGGGCGAAGTCCACGCCCAGGGCCTTGGCGGTCGCCGCCCGCGCGGGGTCGGCGTCCACCAGCTGTACCCGGACCGCGGGGTAGCGGGCGAGGACCGCGGCGACACCGCAGCCCACCATGCCCGCGCCGATCACCGCGATCCGGTCGCCGACCAGCGGCGCGGCGTCCCACAGGGCGTTCACCGCGGTCTCGACCGTGCCCGCCAGTACGGCCCGCGGGGCGGGCACCGAGTCGGGTACCGGAGTGACCGCGCTCGCCGGGACGACATAGTGCGTCTGGTGCGGGTAGAGGCAGAAGACCGTGCGGCCCAGCAGGGCGGGCGGCCCTTCCTCGACGACACCGACATTGAGGTAGCCGTATTTGAGGGGCCCGGGGAAATCGCCTTCCTGGAAGGGCGCCCGCATCACGGAATGCTGGCTCACGGGGACGCCGCCACGGAAGACCAGGGTCTCCGTTCCGCGGCTCACTCCGGAACAGAGTGTGCGCACCAAAACCTCATCCGGGCCGGGGTCCGGCAACGGTACCGTCCGGATTTCTCCGTGACCTGGAGCGTTTAGCCAAAACGCACAAGCAACGCGCGGCATCGGAATCCTCCTGGACGCTCCGGCGATGATTCGTCGATGCTGGGGATCATGAGAACGCCGTCACCATACGCGGCACCTCTCGACTCCGCCACACATCCCGGGAGGCATGGTGGCCGTACAAGAGCGTTACGACACAAGGCCGTTCGGACCGGACATTACGGCGGGCACGGGAGTGCAGCTGCTCATGCTGGAAGCGCTCCGCCGGGTGGTCGGTCTGAGCACCGTGGGGTGGCTGACGGGCTGCGTGTTCGCCGTGGCCACCTGGGTGCTGCTCACCGTCGCGCTGCGCCGGTCGTGGCCCCGGTCGTTCGGCATGGCGTCGTTCGGCATGGCCAACCGCGTCACCCTGGCCCGCACGATCCTGGTCGGCGGGGTGACGGCGCTGGTCGCGGACTCCTTCGAGCGGCGGACGCCGGTCGCGGTGCTGGTCGCGCTGGCCGCCGTGGCGCTGGTCCTGGACGCGGTGGACGGCCAGGTGGCCCGGCGCACCGGCACCGCGACACCGCTGGGGGCGCGCTTCGACATGGAGGTCGACGCCTTCCTCATCCTGGTGCTCTGTGTGTATCTCGTGGTGCCGCTGGGCCCATGGGTGCTGTGCATCGGCCTGATGCGGTACGTCTTCGTCGCGGCGTCCTGGGTGTGGCCGTGGCTGAGCGGCGCACTGCCGCACAGCATGGCCCGCAAGACCGTGGCGGCGCTGCAAGGCGTCGTGCTGGTCGTGGCCGGTGCCGGGGTGCTGCCGCACGCCGCCGCGGCGCTCGCGGTGAGCGGGGCGCTGGCGCTGCTCGTGTGGTCCTTCGGGCGTGATGTCGGCTGGCTGTGGCGGGTCCGGGGGCTGACCGGCGGCCCCGCTGCGGCGGGTGGCCGGGACCGGGCCGGGGCCGGCCTGCCCGCTATGTCCCGGCGTGCCGGCCCAGATAGATGACGAGCGCCAGGAAGACCAGCAGCAGATGGCTGACGACGAAGTAGAGGAACACCCGTCGCCACAGGCTGCGCCGGGGAGCCCGGTGGGTGAACAGGACCGCGCCCGGCAGCCGCGCCAGCTGGGTCCCGGGGCGGATCGCGGTCGCCCGGGGCCGCCGGACGCCGCAGCGCGCCGAGGTGTGCGGGCGGGCGGCGCCCTCCGGGCAGACCCCGCCGTGTCCGCGGGCCGTACGGACCGTCCCGCCGCCGGGCGGGCGCCCCCGGCAGGGCCGTACGGTGCCCGGGCCGGAGGGGGTGGGTATGCAGGTGCGGGAGCGGACCGCCCGCCAGGGCGGCGGCCCCTTACGCCGTGGTGCGCCGGACATCCGCGATCACCCTGTTCCGGTGGGGCTCATACGGACCGTGCCCGTCCGGCCGGCGGGCACGGAGCGCGGCGGGCGGATCATGAGACCGCCCCCACCGCACCGGGTGCCGGCACCCCGGCGGCGGCCGGCCGTGCGCCGGGCTCGGCCTGCCGGAGTTCGGTGAGCAGGGCATGCTGCCCGGCGAGCACCTCGGTGAGGGCCCGGCGGGCGACCCGCAGCAGCTCGGTGACCTCGCCGCCGGCCAGCTCGTAGACGACGGTGGAACCGCTGCGGGTGGCCGTCACCATGCCCGAGCGGCGCAGCACCGCCAGCTGCTGGGAGAGCGCGGAGGGCTCCACCCCGATCGCGGCGAGCAGACCGCTCACCGGCATCGGTCCGCTCTGGAGCAGTTCCAGCACCCGGATACGGACCGGATGGCCCAGCATCCGGAAGAAATCGGCCTTGGCCTGACAGACCGGAAGCCACGCACCGTTCATGTCCGCGCCCCGCTCCCGGGACCGGCCGCGGACCACGCCGCACGCACCCGTTCCCCTGCCGATTCGGCGAAACCGCCCACGCATGTCCTCCGCGTTCAGGCCGCACGGCCATCGCGTCATCTGTTGAATTGCGGAATTCTGCAACTGTAGACGACCGGGGCGGGCGACTTGAATGGGTGTCGCGGACAAAATGGGGGCGGGCGCGGTACGGGGGCGGCCCGGGGTGCGCCGTCGTCCGCCCGCTCACCACCCGGCCCGCCGCTTCCCTGGCGAACTCTGCGGCAGCCGCGCGCAGTTGCCGGGTGTGCCTAAGGGCTGTCCATCGACGCCGGGCCCGCACCGGCCGCGGGTGCCGGAATGGCCCTGCCCCACCCACACCCATTCCGGTGGACAGCCGCACCCCCCAACCACATAGTGACGCCCATGACTTCACTGGTACGTCACCTCACCATCGACTGCGCCGACGCCTATCGCCTGGCGAGCTTCTGGGCGGAGGTGCTGGACGGCTCGCTGGCCGGGGACGATCTGCCGGGCGATCCGGAGGCCACGGTCACGGCCGCGGGCAGTGCGCTGCTGTTCGTCACGGTGCCCGAGGCCAAGGCCGGGAAGAACCGGGTGCACCTGGATCTCCAGCCGCAGGACCGGGGCCGGGACGAGGAGGTCGAGCGGCTGCTGGCACTCGGCGCGACCCTGGTCGCCGACCACCGGCGCACGGACGGGACCGGGTGGGTGACGCTGGCCGATATCGAGGGCAATGAGTTCTGTGTGGAGCGCAGCGCGGCGGAGCGGGCGGGCTGAACCCGCCTCAGTCCTGCGGGGGCCGGGCGGCCGCGAGCCGCTCCTGTGCCTCGGCGAGGTCCTCCTCGGTCGGGGCGTCGTCCTGGGTGAGCGTGCGGCGCCAGTAGCCGCTGAAGTCGATCCGGCCCTTGTCGATACCGCGCTCGTCGACCAGATGGCGCCGGAGCGCCCGGACCGCGCCCGCCTCCCCGGCCAGCCAGGCGAAGACCGGGCCGGGCGGGAAGGTGAGGGCGCGTACGGCGGCCGGCAGGGCGTCCGGGCGTCCGTCCGCGTGCGCCCACCGCACGGTGAGTTCCGCGCGGGTCGTGAAGTGCTGCTCGTCGGCCGGGCCGGCCACCTCGATGCAGGCCAGCGCGCGGGCGCCGGCCGGCAGTGCCTCGACCAGGGAACCGATGGCCGGCAGGGCGGTCGCGTCGCCGGCCAGCAGCAGCCAGCCGGCCCGGTCGAGCGGCAGCTCCTTGGCGTACTCGGCGGCCGGGCCGTACCGGGCGAGGAGGTCGCCCACGGCGGCGGAGGCCGCCCACCGGGTCGCCGGGCCGGCCGTGGACGGCGTGCCGTGCAGCACGAAGTCGACGGTGATCCGGTGCCGGACGGGGTCGTGGGAGCGCACCGTATAGCTGCGCATCCACGGCCGTTCGTCTTCGGGGAGGGCGAGGAACGCCTGGTACCAGCTCATCGCGTCGCCGGCCGCCGCGGCGTCGGGCAGCCGGGGCGCGCGCCGGCCCGGCTTGGGGAAGAGCAGCTTGAGCTGCTGGTCGGGCCAGGTCGGGAAGTCGTCGAGGCCGGCACCGGCGAAGGTGATCCGGACCATGTGCGGGGTGATCCGCCGGACGTCGGTGACCTCTATGAGCGCGACGGGCACGGCCGTCATCGGGTCCTCCATGGGGCAGCAGGGGTGCGGGCGGTGTCTTATGCGGTGTGCGTCGTGAGGTAGCTCCGCAGGTGGCGGGCCGTCAGCGAGTCGCCGGTGGCGACGAGATCGGCGGGGGTGCCGGTGAAGACCACCTGCCCGCCGTCCTGGCCGGCGCCGGGGCCGAGGTCGATGATCCAGTCGGCGTGCGCCATCACGGCTTGGTGGTGCTCGATGACGAGGACGGTGTTGCCGTCGTCGACCAGCCGGTCCAGCAGGCCCAGCAGCTGGTCCACATCGGCGAGATGCAGTCCGGTGGTCGGCTCGTCGAGGACGTAGACGGCGCCCCGCTCCGCCATGTGGAGGGCGAGTTTGAGCCGCTGGCGTTCGCCGCCGGAGAGGGTGGTGAGCGGCTGGCCCAGGCCGAGATAGCCCAGGCCCACCTCGGCGAGGCGGTCGAGGACGGTGCGGGCCTGCCCGGTGGGGAAGAACTCCCGGGCCTCGGCCACCGACATGGCGAGGACCTCGCTGATGTTCTTGCCGCGCAGGGTGTAGGTGAGGACCTTGGGAGTGAACCGCTTGCCCTCGCACTCCTCGCACACGGAGGCCACCCCCGCCATCATCGCGAGGTCGGTGTACACCAGGCCGATGCCCTTGCAGGTGGGGCACGCCCCTGCGGAGTTCGCGCTGAACAGGGCGGCCTTGACGCCGTTGGCCTTGGCGAACGCCGTACGGATCGGACCGAGCAGCCCCGTGTAGGTGGCCGGGTTGGACCGCCGGGAACCCCGGATCGGGGACTGGTCGGCGACGATCACGCCGTCCCGTCCGGGCAGTGACCCGTGGATCAGCGAACTCTTGCCCGAGCCCGCGACGCCGGTGACGACGGTGAGCACCCCGAGCGGGATGCCGACGCTGACGTCCTTGAGGTTGTGGGTGTTGGCGCCGCTGATCGACAGCTCCCCCACGGGCCGTCGGACCTGGGCGCGCAGCGTGGCGCGGTGGTCGAGGTGACGCCCGGTCAGGGTGCCGGAGGCGCGGAGCGCGGCGACGTCGCCGGTGAAGCAGATCTCGCCCCCGGCGGAGCCGGCCCCCGGGCCGAGATCGACGACATGGTCGGCGATCGCGATCGTCTCCGGCTTGTGCTCGACGACCAGGACCGTGTTGCCCTTGTCGCGCAGCCGCAGCAGCAGATCGTTCATCCGCTGGATGTCATGCGGGTGCAGGCCCACGGTCGGCTCGTCGAAGACATAGGTGACATCGGTCAGGCTGGAGCCGAGGTGCCGGACCATCTTCACCCGCTGGGCCTCACCGCCGGAGAGCGTGGCGGATTCCCGGTCCAGGCTCAGATAGCCCAGACCGATCTCGACGAGCGAGTCGAGGGTGTGGCAGAGGGTGGCGACCAGCGGGGCCACGGCGGGGTCGTCGATGCCCCGGACGAAGGTGACCAGGTCGCTGATCTGGAGCGCGGCGCATTCGGCGATATTGCGGCCGGCGATCCGGGAGCCGAGGGCGGCGGGGTTGAGGCGGGCCCCGCCGCAGGCCCCGCAGGCGGTGAAGGTCACCGCCCGGTCGACGAAGGCCCGGATGTGCGGCTGCATGGCGGCCCGGTCCTTGGCGAGGTAGGTGCGCTGCACCCGTACCAGCAGACCTTCGTAGTTGATGGTGGAGGTGCCCACCTTGATCTTGGTGGGGGGCTTGTGCAGGAAGTCGTCCCACTGGGCGGGGGTGAAGTCCTTGAGCTTGACGTCCGGGTCGAAGAATCCGGAGTGGGCGAGGGTCTGCCAGTACCACGAGCCGACGGTGAAGCCGGGAGCGGTGATCGCCCCCTCGTTGAGGGAGAGTTCGGTGTCCAGCAGCTCGCCGGTGTCGATCGCCGAGACCTGGCCGAGCCCCTCGCATTCCTGGCACATGCCCTCGGCGCTGTTGAAGCTGAAGGCGGTGGAGGTACCCGCGTGCGGGGTGCCGAGGCGGCTGAAGATGATCCGCAGCATGGTCTGCGCATCGGTCGCGGTGCCGACCGTGGAGCGGGAGTTGGCGCCCATCCGCTCCTGGTCCACGACGATCGCCGCGCTCAGATTGCGCAGCGCGTCGACATCGGGCCGGCCCTGGCTCGGCATGAAGGACTGGATGAAGGCCGTATAGGTCTCGTTGATGAGCCGCTGGGATTCGGCGGCGATGGTGCCGAATACCAGCGAGGACTTCCCGGAGCCGGAGACACCGGTGAAGACGGTGAGCCGGCGCTTGGGAATGTCGAGCGAGATATCGGCGAGATTGTTCTCCCTGGCGCCGCGCACCTGGATCATGCCGTGACTGTCCGCGGCGGATGTTTCCCCGTTGCCCGGCCCTCGGCGGGTCTGCCGGTCCCCCATGTGTGCTGCCACCCCTCTGCTATCTTTACGCCGTAAAGAGTTCGGTCGGGGACGTTACTTTATGGCGTAAGGAGTCGCAAGTGGTGGTTTTCGCGGGCCAGGGCGACGCCCGTCGTTCGATGGCGCTGCTGTGGCGTGCGGAAGGCCCCGCCGGAGCACGGACGAGGCGCTGGCCGGGGCCCAAGCCGGCGCTGAGCGTGCCGGCGATCGTCGACGCCGGGGTGGCGGTCGCGGACGCCGACGGCATGGCGGCGCTGTCCATGCGCGCGGTCGGCGAGCGGCTGGGCCGTACCGCGATGGCGCTCTACACCTACGTCCCCGGCAAGAGCGAGCTGGTGGACCTGATGTATGACCAGGTGCTGGCCGAGCTGCCCACCGACTACGACCTGGCGCCGGGCTGGCGCGCCGCGGTGACCTCCTGGGCCGAGGACACCTGGGAGTTCTACCTCCGCCACCCCTGGGTCCTCCAGGTCTCCCAGGCACGTCCGGTGCTCGGCCCCAACGAATACCGCGCCCTGGAGACGCTGCTCCGCCTGCTGTACGCGACGGAGCTGAGCTCGGCGGTGCTGCGGCGGGTGGTCGGGGCGCTGTTCCACTTCATCCGCGGCGCCGCGCAGACCGTGACGGAATCGCGGCAGGCCGCGGCCTCGACGGGGGTGTCCGACGAGGAGTGGTGGCAGGCCCGTTCCGGCCTGCTGACCGAGATGGTCCCCGACTTCGCGGAGCGCTTTCCGCTGCTGGTCCGGCTGGAGACCGAGGGCGCCGCCCCGGACCCGGGCGACTCGGTCCCCTATCTGGAACGCGAGGCGCGAAGCACCTTCGACATCGGACTCACCGTCATCCTGGACGGGATCGAGGCGGCCATTCACCAGGGCCGCTGAGCGGTCGCCACCCCGGCGGCCCGCTTTCCCGCGGCCGTTGGGGTGATCAAGGGGGCTCGCTGCACCCGGGCCGGTGTCGTCGGCCGGGCTTGGCGCGTTGGTCTTCCGTGACCGTTTTCCGCGCCCGTCCGTGGTTTCTGCCGACCAGCCTCGCGGCCTTCCTGACGGAGGCGTGGCCGGACGGGCCGGCTGATGACCCGTCGGATGCCCGGCCCGACACCGGACCCGACGGACCGTCGGACACGCCGTCCGCTACCCGGTCAGCTGAGTCCGGGCCGACCGATCGCCCCTCGCGCCCGGACATCCCCGGAACCTCCGGCCGGACCCCGGACAGGCCCGCTGACCGGCCCTGATGGCGGGTCGGGTGGCAGGCCGGGCAATGGACCTGACGGCGTGTCGAAAGCTGGCGGCCGCACACACCGTGACGATCGGCTCACCACGTGTGGCGAGCCGGAGTGATCACCCATAGCTTCGCCTCATGGTGCTACGACAGATGAAATACATGGGCTGCGTCGCCGCGATGATGATCGGCGGCCTGGGTGCCGCGTCACCGTGCGACGCGGCGGGACGCCATGTCGTCCACGCAGGCGAATCCATCCAGCGCGCGGTGAACAAGGCGAGACCGGGCGACACCATCGTCGTCCGGCCCGGCATCTACCGGGAGAGCGTGCTGATCAACAAGTCACGGCTGCGCCTGGTCGGCGCGGGCCGCAAGACGGTGATCACTCCGTCGGGCAGACGGGCCGCGAACGCCTGCGGGAAGGAAGGCAACGGCATCTGCGTCATCGGAAGGGACAGGCCGCTGCGGGACGTCACGATCCGCTCGCTGACCGTCCGGGGCTTCAAGAAGAACGGGATCTGGGCCTCCGGGACCGACCGGCTCTCGGTGATCCACGTGACCGCGCGGAAGAACGGCGTGTGGGGCATCGCGCAGGACAAGTCCATCCGGGGTGTGTTCCGCGACAACTCCGCCATCGACAACGGCGACGCGGGCATCTTCCTCGCGAACAAGGCCCGGGAAGAGGCCGGCGGCGCCAACCTCCGGGGCGCCGTGATCAGCGACAACTACCTCGCGGGAAACCGGATCGGCGTCACGATCCGGCGGGTCAGGAACCTGACGGTCGGCTACAACACCATCACCAGGAACTGCGGTGGGGTGTTCGTCGTCGGTGACGAGTCCCGTCCCCAGGCCGGCGCGCTGACGGTACGGAACAACTCCATCTACAAGAACAACAAGTTCTGCCGCGGCAACAGCCGGCTGCCGGACATCCAGGGCTCCGGCGTCGTGCTCACCGGCGCCGAGCACGTCCTCGTACGGCGCAACGTGATCCGGGACCACCACGGCAAGTCTCCGCTCTCCGGTGGTGTCGTGCTCTTCCACAGCTTCGTGAAGGTGCTCACCCACCACAACGTCATCAGCCACAACATCGTGCTGCACAACAAGCCCGTGGACCTGGCCAACCGGGACCTCCCCGGCAAGGGCAACCGGTTCATCCACAACGTCTGCCGGACCTCGGAGCCGGCCGGACTGTGCCACCGGCTGCACCGGGACGGGCTGAACCCGTCGGCAACGGGAGAATAGAGGCGCAATGACCACCGTAAGTCCCACTCCCCCACCCGCGATGCGGCTCCGGGAGCTGATCTTCGGGGCCGCTTGTGCGGCGGCCGTACGGGCGGCGGCGCGCCTCGGCGTCGCCGATGCCCTCGGTGAGCAGCCCGCCACCGCGGAGGAGCTGGCCGCCGCGGTGCAGGCCGAGCCGCGGCCGCTGGACCGGCTGCTGCGCACGCTGGCCTGCTACGGGATCTTCGCCGAGACCGACGACGGGAAGTACGTCCACACGGAGATGTCCCGGCTGCTGCGGGAGGACACCCCGAACAGCCTGCGCTACATCTCCCTGTGGTGCACCGAGCCGTGGACCTGGGAAGCCTGGCCGCGGCTGGACGACGCGGTGCGCTCCGGCCGCAGCGTCTTCGACGAGCTGTACGGCAAGGGGTTCTTCGACTACCTGCACGAGGACGCACGGGAGTCCGCCGAGGTCTTCAACCGGGCGATGACCACGTCCAGCAAGCAGTCGGCGCAGGACATCGCGGGGCTGCTCGATCTGACCGGGGCGTCCTCGGTGGCGGACATCGGCGGTGGCCAGGGCCATGTCCTCGCCAGCCTGCTGGAGAAGCACCCCACGCTCGAAGGCACGCTGCTCGATCTGCCCAAGGTCGTGGCGAACCCGGACCCGCGGCTGGCGGACGGCGGGGCGCTGGCCCCGCGGGTACGGATCGTGCCCGGCGACTGCCGCGAGGACATCCCGGTCCAGGCCGATGTCTACATCATCAAGAACATCCTGGAGTGGGACGACGAGAGCACCCGCAGAACACTGCGGAACGTCGTCCGGGCCGCCCGTCCCGGCGCCCGGGTCGTCATCATCGAGAACCTCGTCGACGACAGCCCCTCCATGAAGTTCACCACCGCCATGGATCTGCTGCTGCTGCTCAATGTCGGTGGCGCCAAGCACACCAAGGCGAGCCTGGTCAGCCGGATGGCCGAGGCCGGCCTGAAGGTCGGCGAGATCCTGGTCGTCAACCCGTATCTGCACGCCTTCGAGTGCAGCGTCCCTGAATGAGCGGGTCCGGGCACGGCAGGCCGCCCGGTGAGGAGACTGCTCCTCGCCGGGCGGCCGCGCCCCTGCCCGGGGAAGCGCGAGAGCCGGGGGATCGCCCCGGCTCCGCGTGCGCGTCAGCTGCTGCCGTCGCGCTGCCAGCTGTAGAACTGCTGGGCCATCGCGTCCTTGGGGCTCCGCCAGGTCTCCGGGTCATAGGCGCTGACGAAGGCGGACAGCTTGTCGCTGACGGCGCGGAATTCGGGGTGCTCCGTCACCTTCGCGATCTCCGGGCCGGGCGGCCGGTCGGATTCGATGAGGTGCAGATACACGTCACCGAACTGGAAGAGGGTCCGCCGCGAGACGCCGACCAGGTGCGGCAGTTCCGTACGGTCGGATGCCTTGAAGACCTCGGCGATGTCCGGAGCCGAACCGGGTTTCATGCGCGCGACGATCAGAGCGTGATGCATCAGGGGTCCCTTCGTTGCCGCCAGGAGGCGGTCCGAACGCGGCCTGGAGGGCCGTCAGCTGACGGTGGCGGAGCGGAGCTCGCGGTCCCGCTGCTCGATCCGGTCCCGGATGAGCTCCATCTGGATCCGGGAGTTGCGGTTGATCATCTCGGTCATGCCCTTGTCGTCGACCGGCGCGTCGGGCTTCATCGCGAAGTCCTGGGTCCAGTGCATCGAGGTGCCGCCCGGGATCTCGGCGTACTTCCAGTGGATGTCCATGTGCTCGAACGGACCGGTCTCGACGCGGCGGGCGCGGACCGAGCGGTTCTGCCGGTCGACGACCCGCTCGGAGACCCAGCTCCAGACCGTGCCGTTGTCGTCCGGGTGCATCGTCAGCCGGAAGGTGGTCTTGTCGCCTTCCCTGGACAGCACCTCGACCGAGGCGTACTCGCTGAACAGCTGCGGCCAGTTCTCGATGTCGTTGGTGATGTCCCAGACGAGGTCGAGGGGCGCCGCGATGGTGATGTCGTTCTCGGTGTGGCCGGGCATGTCATGCTCCTGTCGTAGGCACGGTGTCGTTGGCGGTGTTGACGAGGGCGAGGAAGTCGCGCGGCGTCTTGCAGCGCTCCGCGTCGGTCGGCATCGGCCGGCCCTGACGGTTCTCCAGCTCGCCCACGATGCCGAGGAGGCCGAGCGAGTCGAGGCCGAAGTCCGCGAAGGTCGCGTCCTGCCGGTTCGCCAGCTCCTTGGGGTCGACGGTGAGGCCGGCCGCGGACTTCATCAGCGCGGCCAGCTCATTGAGCGTCAGTTGAGCGGTCATCTGAGGTTCTCCTTCTCATGAGGGGGACCCGGAGCCCTTCCGCAGCACCATCGCCGCGTTCGAGCCCATCAGTCCCCGGCTCAGCACCAGCGCCGTCCGCAACTCGGCCGGGCGGGCCCGGCCGGTCACCACGTCAAGGTCGTGGCAGACGTCGACGACGTTGGGGGTGGGCGGCACGACGCCGTACTCCATCGCGAGCACCGCGGCCGCGGTGTCCAGGACGGGGGCGCCGCAATACGCCCGGCCGGTGCCCGTCTTGGGTGCGGTCACCGGGACCTGCGAGGCGTGCCGGCCCAGGGCGTCCGCCAGCGCCAGCGCCTCGGCCCGGTCGGCCGCAGGAACGCCGAGCGCGTCCGCGAACACCACATCGATCTCCTCCGGGGCGCACCGCGCATCCTCCAGCGCGCCGCGGATCGCATGGGCGAGCCCCTCCCGGGACTCCTCCCACAGGGAGGCCCCGGTGAAGGTCGCGGCATGTCCGGCCAGCACGGCCCGGACACTCGCCCCGCGGCTCTCGGCCGCCGCCTCCTCCTCGACGATCAGCATCGCGCCGCCCTCGGCGGGCACGAATCCGCACGCGCCGCTGGTGAACGGGCGGTAGGCGCGGACCGGATCGTCGAGCTTGCTCAGATCGTCGTAGCCGAGCTGGCAGACGACCGAGTAGGGGGCCAGTGGTGCCTCGGCGGCACCCACGACGACGGCGTCGGTGCCGCGCCGGATGGTGCGGGCGGCGTGCGCCAGGGCGTCCAGACCGCCCGCCTCGTCGCTGGCCACGACTCCGCACGGCCCCTTGAAGCCGCCGCGGATGGAGATCTGTCCGGTGCTCGCCGCGTAGAACCAGGCGATGGACTGGTACGGGCCGACATGGCGGGAGCCCTGGCCCCAGAGCCGTTGCAGCTCCCGCTGGCCGAACTCGCCACCGCCCGAACCGGCGGCCGTGACGACTCCCACCGCGAACGGTGAGTCGTTGTAGTCGGCACGGCCGAGCCGGGCGTCGTCCAGCGCGAGGTTGGCCGCCGCCATGGCGAAGTGGGTGAACCGGTCGGTCTGGACGAGGTAGCGCTCCTCGATCAGATCCGCCGGATCGAAGCCCCGGACCTCACCGGCGACCTTGAGGGGCAGATGCTCACACCCCTCACGGGTGACGCGGTCGAGGACACTGATGCCCTCCACCGTCGCCTTCCAGAAGGTCTCGGTGCTCACCCCGTTGGGGGCGATGACACCGATGCCGGTGACGACGGAACGACGTTCTTTCGGGGAGCTCATGATGCCCTCCCACCCTGTCGGGTCAGTACCACCGCTGACTGGAATCCACCGAAGCCGCTGCCGACCGAGAGCACCGAACGCAGCGGCAGCTCCCGGGCCGTCTTGGGCACGTAGTCGAGGTCACACTCCGGGTCCGGAGTCTCGTAGTTGGCCGTCGGCGGCACCACCTGGTGGGTGAGTGCCAGCACACAGGCCACGATCTCGATGGCGCCGATCGCGCCGAGCGAGTGGCCCACCATGGATTTGATGGAACTCATCGGCACCTTGTGGGCATGGGCGCCCAACGACCGCTTGACGGCGGCCGTTTCGTGCCGGTCGTTCTGCTGGGTGCCCGAGCCGTGCGCGTTGACGTAGTCCACCTGGGTGGCGTCGATCCTGGCGTGGCCGAGTGCGCGGTTGATCGCCTCGGCCATCTCCAGGCCCTCCTGGGTGAGGCCGGTCATGTGGTACGCGTTGCCGAAGGTGGCATAGCCACGTATCTCACAATGGATGGTCGCTCCGCGGGCGCGGGCGTGTTCCAGCTCCTCCAGGACGAGCACGGCGCCGCCCTCGCCCATCACGAATCCGTCGCGGTGGGCGTCGAACGGGCGGGAGGCGTGCGCGGGATCGTCGTTGTTCGCCGAGGTCGCCTTGATCGCATCGAAGCAGGCCACGGTGATCGGGGAGATCGGCGAGTCCGAGGCGCCGGCGATACACACATCGACCCGGCCCTCCTCGATGGACTGGAAGGCGTACCCGATGGCGTCGAGACCGGAGGTGCAGCCCGTCGAGACGGTCTGCACCGGACCGTGGGCGCCGATCTGTTCCGCCACTGCGGAGGCGAGCGAACTCGGGGAGAACGCCCGCTCCAGGTGGCGGCCGGCCGGCCGGTGATCGACGTCCCAGCGGGCACCGTGACTGCTGACGGCGACATAGTCGTGCTCCAGCCGCGTGGTGCCGCCGACCGCGGTGCCCAGGGACACCCCGACCCGCCAGGGGTCCTCCGCCTCGGTGTCCAGGCCGGCGCTGCGCAGCGCCTCGTCCGCGGCGACCATCGCGAACTGGATGTACCGGTCCGAGCGGGCCACCTGCTCCCCGCTCAGACCGTGCGCCGCGGGATCGAAGTCGCACTCGGCGGCGATACGTGAACGGAAACCCTCGGGGTTGAAGAGGGTGATGCCACGGGTCGCCGTACGTCCGGAGGACAGCAGGTCCCAGAAGGCGGGCACACCCACGCCGCCCGGAGCGACGATACCGACGCCGGTGACCGCCACGCGGCGGGTCATGACACCGGCTCCGTGCGTTCCGGTGGCGCGGCCGGGGTGCTCTCCTCCGTGCCCTCGGTGTCGACGTGGCCGAGCTCGGGGCGCGGTGCCAGCGGGCCGAGGTGGAAGACCATCCGGGCCTCTTCGTCCCCGACATTGCGGAAGCGGTGCCGCATGTACGGGGGGATCAGCAGGCCCTGGTCCGGGCGCAGCGGGTGCGGCTCCCCGTCGAGGTCGACTTCGAGCAGGCCCTGCACGACGTACACGAACTCCTCGGAGTACGGGTGGTAGTGCTCGCCGATGCGCTCGCCGGGCTGCACGAGTGCCATGCCCATGAAGCCGCTCGTGGCGCCCACCGCGCTGGGTGTCAGCATGGCGCGCAGATCACCTCCGCGCCGGCGGTTGGGCTGGGTCTCGCTGAGGTCCACGATGCGTGGGCGGTGCGTGGTCATGGCTGTTCCTCCATGGGCGTGGTACCGGCGGTTGATTGGGGTGAGCGGCCTGCCTGCGGCCGGGGGCGTCAGGCGCCCGGTGCCCGGCGGTCGGTGATGAGAGCCATGTCGGCGCGCTCCAGGAAGTGCGCGATCTCGCGGTCGTTCGACAGACCGCCGGCCACATCGGTGTCGATGAGGCGCCGCAGCACGGCCGTCTTGCGGGGGCCGCGCACACCGAGCGACAGCATGGGGTCGCTGTCGACGGGGATACGGAGGTCGACCATCCGGACCACGACGTCGTCGCGCTGGAAGATGGTGCTGCCGGCGACCGGGCAGGACGCGTCGTCGGCGGCCAGTTCGTCCTGGCGGGCCAGCATCCGGGCCAGCGCCATGCCGCAGCCCTCTTTGGCGGGGTAGTACAGCGCGTGCCGGCGGATGCCGTCGGGCTGCTGTCCGCCCGCCGCGACGTGGTGCACCGCGGGCAGCGCGGCACGGGTGAAGAACACCCGGGCGGAGTTCGGGTCGCTGAGGTCGCGGTCCTGCTCCAGATACGGGTTGATGGCTTCCTCGACGGCCCGGACCTCGGGCTGCTGGGAGATGTGCCGCAGCGCCGCGACGAGGTCGCCCTGCACCTCGACCGCGCGCACGACGCGGTTGCCGTGCATGAAGAGGGAGGTGCGGCGGAGCCTGGTGGTGTCGTCGACCCGGGCCTCCGGGGAGGTGTACCCGGCGAGGATCTCCGCGACCATCGATTCGCTGCCCGGCTTCACGGTGAAGGTCAGCGCGTGCCGGACCACTCCGTCGCCGACGCGGGGGTTGGCCTGGAGCCGGCCCTTGGGGGGCTCGGGCGCGAGGCTGGCGATGTTCGAGGTCTCGCGCAGCACGCTGAAGCGCAGCGAGCGGGTGTCACGGACACAGCCGTGCAGCGGCTGGACCATCTTGACGTGTTCCTCGCTGTTGACCCAGGCCAGGAACGGCGGCGCGCTCTCCCATTCACTGGTGATGAGCCACTGTGAGGGGTTCTCGATGGACTGGCACAGCTGGTCGGTGATGTGCCCGGGGACGGACGCGACCTGGTTGCGCAGGTGCTCGTAGGCTTCCAGGAAGTCCTGCTGGGCCCCTTCGTGGAGATCCAGGAGCAGCACGACCCGAAGCCGCGAGCCGTCGAAGGCTGACTGGGATATTCGTTCCGACAGCGTTGTCATCGTCTACGCATCTCCTTCGGGGCCCGACGGCCCCAGTGGTGCGTCGTCAGTTCCGGTGCGATCCGGTGACTGAGCCGGATGGTGGGGGCGGCCCGCCCGGTGTCCGCGGGCGTCCCGGATTCGATCGTGGCCGGAGCCCACGGGCGGCGCGAGATCTGTGAGCCATGCAGGTGAACCGTGATCGAACACCGCCTCAGCCGGGCATTCGTGCTCCATCTGCCGTACACGCCCCTGGAGCTGGAGCACGCAATGAATCCCACCGCCGAAGACCGGGTTCCGGTACTCATCGTGGGCGGGTCCCTGGTCGGCCTGTCCGCGTCGCTGTTCCTGGGACGTCTGGGTATCCGACATCTGCTGGTCGAGAAGCACTCGGACACCTCCCGCCACCCGCGCGGGCGGGGGAACAACGTCCGCACCATGGAGCTGTACCGGGTGGCCGGCGCGGAGCAGCGGATCCGTGAGGCCGCGTCCACGCTGGCCGACAACCACGGCATCCTCCAGGCCCGTTCGCTCACCGGGGACGAACAGGAGTGGCTGTTCAAGGAGATCGACCCGGGCGGCGGGCTGGCCAAGTTCAGCCCCTCCTCCTGGTGCCTGTGCAGCCAGAACGACCTGGAGCCGGAGCTGCTGCGCTGCGCCCGTGAGCACGGCGGTGACCTGCGGTTCTCCACCGAGCTGAGCTCCTTCGAACAGGACGCGCAGGGCGTGACCGCGGTCCTGAAGAACCGGGAGACCGGTGAGCAGCGCACCGTCCGCGCGGACTACCTGATCGCGGCCGACGGCCCGCGCAGCCCGGTCCGGGAGCGGCTGGGCATCGGCCAGACGGGGCCCGGCGACCTGTTCCACAACGTGAGCATCACCTTCCGCGCCCCGGCCCTCGCCGACGCCGTCGGCGACCGCCGCTTCATCGCCTGCTACTTGACCAACCCCGAGGCCGACGGCGCCCTGCTGCCGGTGGACAACCGGGCCGAGTGGGTCTTCCACGCCCCGTGGCACCCGGACCGGGGCGAGACCCTGGAGGACTTCACCGACGAGCGGTGCATCGACCACATCCGCCGGGCAACGGGCGTACCGGACATGGCGGTTGAGATCACCGGCAAGGCGCCGTGGCACGCCGCGGAGCGGGTCGCCGAGCGGTACGCGGCCGGCCGGGTCTTCCTCGCCGGCGACTCGGCCCACGAGATGTCCCCCACCGGGGCGTTCGGCTCCAACACCGGCATCCAGGACGCGCACAACCTCGCCTGGAAGCTCAGCGCCGTACTGAACGGCTGGGCGGGCCCCGAGCTGCTGGCGTCGTACGAGGCGGAGCGGCAGCCGGTGGCACGGGAGACCAGTGCGCGCGCCTCGGCCCGCTCCGCCGAGCACAGCCACCCGGGGTACGTCCCGGCACCGGGCGCGGGCGGCGGCCGGCAGCGCGGGGTGCTCACCGTGGCCCTCGGGTACTGCTATCCGCACGGCGCGGTCGTCGGCGCCGATCCCGAGCTGCCGGTGGTGCCCGACCAGATGCGGCTGACCGGTGAACCGGGCACCCGCGCCCCGCACATGTGGCTGCACGCCGCCGGCGAGCGCCGCTCCACCCTCGATCTGTACGAGAAGTCCTTCGTCCTGCTGACCGGCACCGACGGCGAGATGTGGCGCACCGCGGCCAAGGGCGCCAATGAGGAGTTCGCCCTGGGGCTCAAGTGCTACATGATCGGCACCGGCCCGAACGATGACATGGCCCCCGAAGAGGGCGCCGACTGGGCCGAGAAGCACGGGACGACGCCCGAGGGCGCGGTGCTGGTGCGCCCCGACGGCTTCGTCGCCTGGCGGGCCGAGGGCCGGGTGGCCGACCCCGAGGCGGCGCTCCTGGAGGTCCTCGCCTCGCTGCTGTGCCGGAGCTGATCGGACCAGACCGGGCTCGGCCCGGTCCGGCCCCGGCCCGGTACGACGGACTGGGGCCGGGCCGCGGGCACCCGAGGCTGCTGAGGGCGGAGGGGCCGGCGGGACATCCGCCGGCCCCTCGGTCGGTGGTCCGGCCGGTCCCGCGGGCGCGCGAACGTATCTTCTGTCCGTCACCACCGCAGGGGCATCTGGGTGCCGTCCCGGCCGCGTCCCGCAACTCGGGGAAGCGATTTCCGGTTGAGTCCGGGCATGGACGCCAAGAAGCCCGCCGCACACCCCTTTCAGCGCATCGCGCTCCCCCGCCAGCCGCCGCCGCTGCCGCCCCCCGCTCCACAGGCGCGCCGCCCGGCCGAGGAGGGGACGCCGATCTTCGACCAGCTGCTGAAGGAGTGGCGCTCCGGGGAACTGCGGCCGGTGGTGTCCTGGCCGGTGGACGATCCGGGGAAGATCAGGGCGGGCTCCGCTGTTGGGACGGATGATGGCCGTCCCTATCCGCGGAACCGCGACGAGGAGCATGACCGTGAGTCTGTACGACATCCCCCTGCGCACCCTGACCGGTGAGCCCGCTTCACTCGCCGACTACCGGGGCAAGGCCCTGCTGGTGGTGAATGTGGCGTCCAAGTGCGGGCTGACCCCGCAGTATTCGGGCCTGGAGCGGCTCCAGCAGCGCTACGGGGACCGTGGCTTCAGCGTGCTGGGCTTCCCCAGCAACCAGTTCGCGGGCCAGGAGCCGGGCACCGCCGAGGAAATCGCGACCTTCTGCTCCGCGACGTACGGCGTGAGCTTCCCGCTGTTCGAGAAGACCGAGGTCAACGGCGCGGACCGGCATCCGCTGTACGCGGAGCTGACGGGCACCGAGGACACCGAGGGGACGGCCGGCGACGTCCAGTGGAACTTCGAGAAATTTCTGATCGATGCCGACGGCAAGGTCGCGGGCCGCTTCCGGCCGCGGACCGAGCCGGAGGCCGAGGAGCTGGTCACCGCCATCGAGGCGGTCCTGCCGGGCTGATCCGATGACCGCGCCGCCGGTCCGCGGGGGCGGGCGGCGGCGTGGCGGAGGGCGCCGGTCAGGCAACGGCCGTACCGGCGCCGTCCGTGACCTCGGGTGAGCCGGCGGTGCCGGCGGCCGGTTCCCCGGCGGCCTCCTCGTCGGACACGATCTCGAAGGTGCCGTTCAGCCCGGTCATGCGCAACAGCCGCGCGACGCTTCCGCCGTGGGTGACCCCGGTGAGCCGCAGCCGGCCGCCGCGCTGCCGGGTGCGGTAGCGGGCACGGCTGAGCAGCGACAGACCGGCGCAGTCGATGAACGTCACCGCGCGCACATCGAGCAGGAGGTCGCTGCCCTGGACACCGGTGAGGTCGTCCAGTTGGTCGGACAGCACCGACACGGCGAGGATGTCCAGCTCACCGCGGAGTTCCAGCACGGTCGTGCCGCCCGCCGCGCAGCTGGGTCCCACAAGTCTCGGGTAGTACTGACCTTCATCCATCGGCCCGGCCCACTTTCGTGCCGAGGCGCGGGATATGGCCACGCGTCTGCGGCGGAGACGTTCGGTAGGTGTGGGGGGCGCCCGGCGCATTCCGGGCGGGTCGGCCCGTTTCCGGGTCGCGGGTGGTGTGGTGGTGTGTCGTCTGTGTTCCTGCGTTTCTGCTGCTGTCCGTAGTTGTCTACGGCTTACCCGCAGGCCGCGGCCTCCAAGTCCCAGCGACCGGGACATCTACAGGTTGTCTCAAAGTCGACCCTCGCGGGTGTGGCCGAGATAGGTGCCCAAGGGCTTGGTCCCCGGGACAAGCCACCGCCGACCGCGGTTCCGAGCACGTCGCCGGTCACTCGCCCGGGTGGCGCGCCGCGTACACCCGCGAGGCGCTGCGGACACCCTGCGGCCGGAAATCGTAGTTACCGCCGTGGGCAGACCGCGCGCCCCGGTACTCCCGCGACCGGCCCCTGATCGCGGTCCGGCCACCCCGCTCGGACGCCTCCGCGGGCGCCTCGCCCGGGTGGCCCCATTGGCGCACTTTCGGGCGAATTAGACTGGCCGAATCGCCGGAAAGTGTGAGGTGTGCCCTGAAGCCGTCGGACCCCGCTGGAGAGCTCCCCGATCGGACCGCGCAGAGCCTGTCCGCGCCGGCCGGGGGGCCGGTCTCCCGGCTTCCGCAGCTCTGGGAAGAAGGAGGCGCGGTCGGCTCCGGCCATGACCTGGGCCGCGCGCTGGGCCGTATCGCCGAGGCCGCCGTCTCCCTCACGGGTGCGCACCATGCCGCGATCGCTCTCCGTGACGCGGACGGCGGCGGGCCGGGCGAGCTGATCACCCACGGCGGCTCGCCCGGGGCCGAGCCGCCCGCCGGAGCCTGGCTGGAGGTGCCCATCCAGGTGGCGGGCGAGGTGTGCGGCACGCTGTATCTCGCGGGGAAGGGCGACGGCGAGGAATTCGGTGACGGGGACCGGCATCTGGTGCGGGTGCTGGCCGCCGAGGCCGGGCTGGCCCTGAACAATGCCCGGATGCACGCGGCCGCCCGGCAGCGACGCCGCTGGATCGAGGGTGCGGCCTCCGTGACGACGGCGCTGCTGGCCGGGCCCGAGACCCGCTCCACGGCGACCCACGCCCTGACCGTCGTCGCGGAGCAGGGCCGGGAGCTGGCCGAGGCGGCGACCGGAGCGGTGCTGCTGCCGCACGCCGAGGGCGGTATGGAGGTGGTGGCGATCTCTACCGTGCTCTCGGATGACGTACGGAGCGAGGCATTCCGCGGCCGGATACCGCCGGCGAGTCCGGTGCTCCACCAGCTGCACGCCGGGCTGGCGGTCTTCTCCGACGACTTCGCCGCCGACCCCCGCTCGGCCTCCCCGCTGTCGCGCCACTACGGCCCGACGATGCTGCTGCCGCTGCGCAGCAACGGGCGGGTGCTGGGCGCCCTGGCGCTGTGCCGGATGTCCGGCGACCGCCGCTTCAGCCACACCGAACGCACGCTGGGGACCCAGTTCGCCGCTCAGGCGGCGGTGGCGCTGGTGCTCGTCGACCGGCACCGGGACCGCGAGCGGCTCGCCGTCTTCGAGGACCGCGACCGTATCGCCCGCGATCTGCACGATCTGGTCATCCAGCGGCTGTTCGCCACCGGAATGCTGCTGGAGACCGTCCGGCGCAAAGCGCTGTTGCCGGAGGTGCAAGAGGGGCTCGGCGAGGCGATCGATGAGCTGGACGCGACGATCCAGGAGATCAGGACGGCGATCATCGCGCTCCAGCAGGGGCCGTCGGAGGCTCCGCCCGGCCTCCGCACCCGGGTGCTGCGGGCGGCCGGCGCAGCGCTCGGCGGCCGACCGTCGGTGCGGTTCGTCGGCCCGGTCGACGCGCGGGTCGACGAGCGGACCGGCCGGGAGCTGCTGACCGCACTCGAACAAGCGCTGACGGCGGTGGGGCCGCCGTCGCCGCCGCCGCGGGTGTCGGTCATCGTGGACACCACCGTCACCCTGCCCGACGGACGGCCGGGCGTACGGCTCACGGTGCGGTCCCCGGACGGCTCGCACCCGCCCGTGACGTGGGAACATCCGCTCGGCAGGAACTCCGCTCCGGACTCTGACGGGTGAGCGCACCGGAATCGCTTGACCTCAAGATTGGTTGAGGTTCTAGGTTCCTTTATGTCGCCGGTCACTCACGGCGATCCCGTGACGCGACCCCGGCACCCTGGAGGCCACGATGGACATGGAAGTCACCGCCTGGCACGCCCTGCACAGTTCGATGACCGCGCAGCAAGGACGCCGCCGCTTCTCCCGCGGCACCCTGCGCCGCATCACGGCATTCGCCCGCCCGCACCGCCGCCGCCTGGTGTGGTTCCTCGTCCTGAGCACGGTGACCGCGATGCTCGCGGTGGCCACCCCGCTGCTCGCGGGCCGGGTGGTGGACGCCATCGTGGGCGGCGACGCACCCTCCTTTGTCCTCCGCCTGTCCGGGCTGATCGCCGTCATCGCGGTCGCCGAGGCGGGCCTGGGGCTGGTGACCCGCTGGCTGTCGGCGAGCATCGGCGAGGGCCTGATCCTGGATCTGCGCACCGCGGTGTACGACCACGTCCAGCGGATGCCGATCGCCTTCTTCACCCGCACCCGTACCGGAGCGCTGGTCAGCCGGCTCAACAACGATGTGATCGGTGCGCAGCGGGCGTTCAGCGACACCCTGTCCGGAGTCGTCAGCAATATCGTGACGCTGCTGCTCACCCTCGGGGTGATGATCGGGCTGTCCTGGCAGATCACGCTGATCGCGCTGGTGCTGCTGCCGGTGTTCGTACTGCCCGCCCGCCGGGTCGGCCGGCGGCTGGCGGCCCTGCGCCGGGAGGGCGCCGACCACAACGCGGCGATGGGCACCCAGATGACCGAGCGGTTCTCCGCGCCGGGTGCCACCCTCGTCAAGCTGATGGGCCGTCCGGCCCGGGAGTCCGCCGAGTTCGCCACCCGGGCCCGCCGGGTGCGTGACATCGGGGTCCGTTCGGCCATGGTCCAGACGTACTTCGTCACCGCCCTCACCCTGGTCTCCGCCCTGGCGCTGGCCGTCGTCTACGGCCTGGGCGGCTTCCTCGCGCTGCGCGGACAGCTGGAGCCCGGCGCGATCGTCTCGCTCGCCCTGCTGCTCACCCGGCTCTACGCCCCGCTGACCGCGCTGTCCGGTGCCCATATCGAGGTGATGAGCGCGCTGGTCAGCTTCGAGCGGGTCTTCGAGGTGCTCGACCTCAAGCCGCTGATCACCGAGAAGCCGGACGCCCGGGCGGTCCCCGAGGGCCCGGTGTCCGTGGAGTTCGACTCCGTACGCTTCGGTTATCCGTCCGCCGACAAGGTCTCGCTGGCCTCCCTGGAGGAGGTCGCCACCCTCGACACCCGCGGCGGCGAAGAGGTCCTGCACGGCATCTCCTTCCGCGCCGAACCGGGCCAGATGGTCGCCCTGGTCGGCTCGTCGGGCGCCGGGAAGTCGACGGTGGCCCAGCTGCTGCCGCGGCTCTACGACACCGACACGGGGGCGGTCCGGCTCTCCGGAGTGGACGTCCGCGATCTGACCGCCGCCTCACTGCGCGATGTCCTCGGGATGGTCACCCAGGACGGGCACCTCTTCCATGACTCGATCCGCGAGAACCTGCTGCTGGCCAAGCCGGAGGCGACCGAGGCGGAGCTGTGGGACGCGCTGCGCCGGTCCCGTCTGGAGGAGCTGATCTCCGGACTTCCCGACGGGCTGGACACCGTCGTCGGCGAGCGCGGCTACCGCCTGTCGGGCGGCGAGCGCCAGCGGCTGACGATCGCCCGGCTGCTGCTCGCCCACCCCCGGGTGGTGATTCTGGACGAGGCCACCGCCCACCTGGACAACACCTCCGAGGCGGCGGTGCAGGAGGCGCTCACCGAGGCGCTGGAGGGCCGTACCGCACTGGTCATCGCCCACCGGCTGTCGACCGTACGGGCCGCGGATCTGATCCTGGTGGTCGAGGGCGGGCGGATCGTCGAGCGCGGGACCCACGAGACGCTGCTGGCGGCCGACGGACGCTACGCGGAGCTGTACCGGACCCAGTTCGCCGACTCGGAGGAGCGGCAGGCCGCCGCGGCGGGAACCGGGCGCACGGATTCCGGCCCGGAGGATCTCCTGCCGGAGTCGGCGCTGGTGAACTGACGCCGCGCCGGTGGGCCCCCGCCTCTTGGCGGGGGCCTCGGTATGCCGAAAACTGAGGCGATGACGCAGCGCGCGGAACACTCCACGCTCATGGACCGCCTGGCCCTCGACGATCTGATCACCGGGTACGCCATCGCCGTGGACGACGGTGACTGGCCCGGCTATCTGGCCCTGTTCACCCCGGACGGCCGGGCCGACTACCGCTCAGCGGGCGGCATCGAGGGCGGCGCCGAGGAGATGGCGGCCTGGCTCGCCGAGATGCTGCGGCACTTCTCGATACGGCAGCATCTGATCGTCAACCGCCGGGTCACTCTCGCCCGGCGGGACGGCGCCCCCGGCGACACGGCCACCGTCCAGGCCGACTACCTCAATCCGATGCGGCTCGCCGGACCCGCGTCGGATGCCGGGGGCGGGCCGACCGCCCCCAACTACACCTGCGCCGGACGCTATGAATTCGCCGCCCGCCGCACCACCGACGGCTGGCGGCTGACCGGAGTCGTCGTCCACGAGAAGTGGCGGCAGGTGCAGCCGGTGGAGGACTGAGGGCCGCACCGTCCGCCGCGATCCGGTATCGGCCGTTGCGGCGACACCCCTTTCCTTGATCGGCACACCCGCGCACACTGGCCGTCCGACCGGCGAAAACCGGCACCAGGGAGCCCGGCATGGACAGACCGCTCGGCCAGCAGCCGCGGTGGCTGGGCTCCCCCTGGTCACGGGGCGTGGCCGCCGCGCTCGCCGGAGCGGTACCGGCCCTGACCTTTCCCGCCCCGTCCTGGTGGTGGCTGGCGTATGCCGCCCTGGTGCCCTGGCTGCTGCTGGTGCGGACGGCCCCGACGTACGGGCGGGCGGCGCTGGACGGCTGGCTGGGCGGCACCGGCTTCATGCTCGCCGTTCACCAGTGGCTGCTGCCGAGCCTGCATGTCTTCATCCTCGTGCTCGCCCTGCTGCTCGGTGCGCTGTGGGCGCCCTGGGGGCTGCTGGTGCGGGCGCTGCTGGGCGGTGCGCCCGGCGCGGGCCGGTGCGCCGCCGCGCTGGTGCTGGTGCCCTCGGGCTGGCTGATGGTCGAACTCGTCCGTTCCTGGGAGTACTTGGGTGGCCCGTGGGGGCTGCTGGGCGCCAGCCAGTGGCAGCTGCCGCCCGCGCTGCGGCTGGCCTCGGTCGGCGGGGTGTGGCTGGTCAGCCTGCTGATCGTGGCGGTGAACACCGCACTGGCCGAGCTGATCGCCCGCCCGGCGGCCCGGCTGCCCGCCGTCGCCGGTCTGCTGGTGTGCGCGCCGGCGGTCACCGCGGCCTGGCTGTGGGCACCGCTCCCCCGCCCCGCCGGTACGGTACGGATCGCCGTCGTCCAGCCCAACCTGACCGGCACCCCGGCGGAACGGCTGGCCCGGAGCGAGGCACTCACCCGCTCGCTGGCGGGCCGCGGGGTGCGCCTGATCGTCTGGGGCGAGAGCAGCCTCACCCAGGACCCGGCGGACCGCCCGGCGCTCGCCGAACGCCTCGCCGCCCTCTCCCGGCAGACCGGCGCCGAGCTGCTGATCAACGCCGATTCCGCGCACGCCGACCGGCCGGGCATCTCCAAGAGCGCGGTCCTGATCGGGCCGGACGGACCGACCGGGGAGCGCTACGCCAAGATGCGGCTGGTGCCCTTCGGCGAGTACATCCCGTTCCGGTCCGTGCTCGGCTGGGCGACCCGGGTGGGCAAGGCCGCCCCGACCGACCGGCTGCGCGGTACCACCACGGTGGTGATGCCGGTCGCCTCCGCGGGCGGACTGCGCGTCGGACCCCTGGTGTGCTTCGAGAGCGCCTTCCCCGACATGAGCCGCCATCTGGTGCGCGACGGTGCGCAGGTGCTGATCGCCCAGTCCTCGACCTCGACCTTCCAGGAGAGCTGGGCGCCCGCGCAGCACGCCTCGCTGGCCGCGCTGCGCGCCGCGGAGAACGGGCGGCCGATGGTGCACGCCACGCTCACCGGCATCAGTGCCGTCTACGGCCCCCGAGGCGAGCGGATCGGCGAGCGGCTCGGCACCGACCGCAGCGCGGCGGCCGTCTACGACCTGCCGCTGGCCGAGGGCACCACCCCGTACACCCGGTTCGGCGACTGGGCGGTGTACGGGGCGGTCGGCGCGCTGGTGCTCGCCGGCGGGTACACGGGGCTGCGGGCGCTCAGCAGGCGGTCTGCGCGAGCGCCTCGGTGACGACCCGTTCGCACAGTTCGTGGGTGCGCAGCGCGTCCTGGGCGGACGGCTGCCGGCCGGCCCGTACGTCGTCCAGGAACGCCAGCACGATCTGCTCGATACCGCGCTGGCGGGCGACCGGCACCCAGTCGCCGCGGCGCCGGACGCTCGGCTGCCCCTTGTGGTCGATGACCTCGGCGAGGTTGACGACCTGACGCTTGGTGTCCTGCCCGGAGACGTCGAGGATCTCCTCCGTGGAGCCGCTGAGGCGGTTCATGGTGCCGATGGCGGTGAAGCCGTCGCCGGACAGCTGAAGCACCACATGCTGCATCAGCCCCTCGCGGATCCTGGCCCGCACATCGATGTGGTCGACCTCCCCGGGGACGAGGAACCGCAGGGTGTCGACGACATGGATGAAGTCGTCGAGCACCAGGGTGCGTGGGTCCTCGGGCAGGCCGATGCGGTTCTTCTGCATCAGGATCAGATCGCGGGCGTGCTCACGGCACTGGGCGTAGGCGGGCGCGAAGCGGCGGTTGAAGCCGACGGTGAGGCCCACTCCCCGCTCCTCGGCGAGCGTGACGATGCGCTGGGACTCGGCGAGCTCGTAGGCGATCGGCTTGTCGACATAGGTCGGTACGCCGGCCTCGATCAGCCGGGTCACGATCTCGGGGTGGGCGGAGGTGGCGGCGTGCACGAAGGCGGCGTCCAGGCCCGCGGCGAGCAGCGAGTCCAGGTCCGGGTGGAGCTGTGCCGCGGGCAGCCGGTGGGTGGCGCCGACGCGTTGCAGGGTGGCCGGGGTGCGGGTGTGCAGATGCAGTTCGAGCCCCGGTTGTGTGCCCAGGACGGGGAGGTACGCCTTCTGGGCGATGTCGCCGAGTCCGATGCAGCCGACCTTCACTCATGCTCCTTGGGTTGTGCCGCGCTGGTGGTGCCCCGCGTGCCGGAAGCATACGTGCCGGTCGGCGGCCGCCAGTCGGCGATCCCGTCCATGGCCCGCAGCGCCAGTTCCGGTGCGAGGCGGGCGGTGGCGGCCATCAGGGCGGCGCGCAGCGCGCCGGCCGGCCGGGAGCGCCAGGTGGTCAGCCGGCCGATCCGCTCGGCCCGGCGGACCACGTCCATGGTGCGCGGCAGCCGCTGCCGGGTGTACGCGGCGAGGGCGCCGGCGAGCTCGGCATCCGGTGCGGCCAGGTGGGCCAGCACGACGGCGTCCTCGATGGCCTGGCAGCCGCCCTGGCCGAGGTTCGGGGTCATCGGATGGACGGCGTCGCCGAGCAGGGCGACCCGGCCCCGGTGGAAGGCGGGCGGCGCGGCGGCCGCGGTGTACACGTCATTGCGGAGCACCACGGCGGGGTCGACGGCGTCGAGGAGGTCCGGGATGGGGTGGTGCCAGGGGCCGAAGCGGCGCAGGAGTTCGGCCCGTTCGCCGTCCGGGGCCCGGCCGCCGGGCGGGACGGCCGCGGTGGCGTAGGCGTAGACCCGTCCGTCGTGCAGTGGCTGGGTGCCCCATATGCCGCCGGGGCCCCAGGTCTCGTGTGCGGCGAAGGGGCGGTCGGGCGCGGGGGCGACGAGGCGCCAGGCGGTGAAGCCGGCGTAGCGGGGTTCGGGGTGGTGGGGGAAGAGGGTGCGGCGGACGGCGGAGTGGATGCCGTCGGCGGCGACGACCAGGTCCGCGGTGAGCTCCTCGTCACCGGCCGCCCCTTGGATCCGCACCCGCGCCGGACGGCCGTCCGGCCCGGCGTCCCCCGGGTCGGCGAGGGTGGCCGCGGCGGCGGTGCGTACCGCGCCCTCGGGCAGCCGGCCGGCGAGCAGTGCGACCACCTCGGCGCGGTGGGCGACCACGACCGGGCCGCCGTACCGCCGGACGGCCGCGGCCTGGTCCATACGGGCCAGCCGGCGGCCGCCGGGCAGCCGGAGCTCCGCCGCGGTCTGCGCGGGGGCCAGGGCGCGGATGCCGTCGCCCGCGCCCAGGGTGTCCAGGGCGCGCTGCGCGTTGGGGGCGAGCCCGATACCCGCGCCTACGGGTTCCAGGGCGGCGGCCCGCTCCAGGACGGTGACCGACCAGCCGCGGCGGTCCAGTGCCAGTGCGGCGGTGAGCCCGCCGATTCCGCCGCCGATGACGAGCGCGGTGCGCTGCCGCATGCTGCCTCCCGAATCCCGGTTCCACTACAGGTGTAGTCGCCCTTGCCATGGAGACTACACCTGTAGTCGGCGGCTAGGCTCCCGGTATGAACGCCCGCAGCGACCGCACTCCGGCGCCCGCCGCCGTCCCCCGCCATGAGCTGATCGCCGACGCGGCGCTGACGCTGCTCGCCGAGCGCGGGATGCGCGGGCTGACCCACCGGGCCGTGGACGAGGCGGCCGGGCTGCCGCAGGGCTCCACCTCGAATGTCGCGCGCACCCGGGCGGCGCTGCTGGAGGCCGCGGTGCGGCGGCTGGCGGAGCGGGAGGCGGCGGTGCTGACCGCACGGGAGCGGCCCGGGGCGGGGGCCGGGGCCACGGATGCCGGGGTGGCGGGCGCCGGGGCGGGCTCCGGGGCGGCGGTCGCCGAGGTGCTCTCGCTGGCGCTGCACCGCTATCTCTCCCGGCACCGGGAGCTGCTCGTCGCCCGGTACGAACTGGCCCTGGAGGCCACCCGCCGGCCCGAACTGCGGGCGGTCTACGACCGGGCCGGCCGGGCCTTCGGGGAGCCGATGGCGGCGATGCTGGCGGCGGCGGGTTCCGCCGACCCCGAGCGGCATGCGATGAACATGGTGGCCTGGTGCGACGGGATCCTGTTCTCCTGCACCGCGGGGCAGTTCCACGCGGCCGCCCCCACCCGCGCCGCCCTGCGCACCTCCTGCGCGGAGCTGCTCGACGGGATGCTGCGTGGGTGACGCGCCTCCGAGGTGGCCGACCCCTCGGCGCCGCCCTCTACGGCGTGTGCCCCGCCGCCCGGTCGATCCGCAGCTGGAGCCGTTCGATCGCGTCCCGGAGGCCCTGGCGGTATTCGCCGTCGGCGAGGGCGTTGACCGAGGCCCGCGCGCGCCGCAGCTGGGCGCGGGCGTCGGCCGGCCGGTCGAGCGCGGCGTAGTCGGCCGCGATATTGAGATGCAGAGAGGGGAAGAACGCGCGGAGTGCGACGAGGGGGTGGCGGGGGCCGGGGCCGTCGGCGACCCGGGGCTCCCCCGGTGTGGTGGCGGAGCCCGCGGGCCGCTCGGTGACGAAGCCCTCGGCCGCCTCCAGGGCCCGGAGATCCCAGTCGAGTTCGTCCCGGGGGTCGTCCTGGGTGTCGGCCATGTAGTGGGCGAGGGTGCAGCGGTGGAAGGCGTCTCCGTGCGGCCCGATCTCGTGCCACAGCGCCGAGAGACGGTTACGCGCCTCTTCCCGGTCGCCGCCGCGATGCAGCATGATCGCCTGGCCGATCCGGGTCAGCACACCGTCCTCGGGCGCCGCCTCCCGCCGCGTTTCCACCACTGCACTCCCGTATCCGCTCACACCATCGGTGGCCGTTCCCTTGACGCTAACCGCCGGACGGGAGCTGCGCGCGGTGTGTGCGACGCACCGGGTGGTCCGGCCCGCCACCCGGGCCCGCGGGCTCAGCCCAGGTCAGGGATGCGCCAGTCGATCGGGGCATGGCCCTGCGCGGCGACCGCCGCGTTGATCTGGGTGAAGGGGCGGGAGCCGAAGAACTTCTTCGCCGACAGCGGGGAGGGGTGCGCACCCTGCACCACGGCATGCCGCTCCTCATCGATCAGCGGCAGCTTCTTCTTGGCGTAATTCCCCCACAGCACGAAGACCGCCGGGTCGGGCCGCGAGGCCACCGCGCGGATCACCGCGTCGGTGACCTTCTCCCACCCCTTGCCCTTGTGGGAATTGGCCTCGGCCTCGCGGACCGTCAGGACGGCGTTCAGCAACAGCACACCCTGCTGGGCCCACGGCATCAGATAGCCGTTGTCCGGGACCGGGTGGCCCAGCTCCTCCTTCATCTCCTTGTAGATGTTCCGCAGCGACGGCGGCGTCTTCACACCGGGCTGCACGGAGAAGCACAGGCCATGGCCCTGCCCCGCACCGTGGTACGGGTCCTGGCCCAGGATGAGCACCTTCACCTGGTCGTACGGCGTCGCCTCCAGCGCCGCGAAGACCTGCTCGCGGGGCGGATAGACCGGGCCATTGGCCCGCTCCTGCTCGACGAAGTCGGTCAGCTCCTTGAAATAGGGCTTCTCCAACTCCTCGCCGAGGACCCCGCGCCAGGACTCGGGCAGCATGTCGGTCACCACGTCAACAACCTCCGGTGTGCGTTGCGTTCTCAGTCCCCGAACCTACCGGCGACCACTGACAACGCCGTCCGCGGGCCGCCCTGACCGGCCCGGACCGGCGGTCTGCCCCGGGACCGGCGGTCTGCCCCCGGGCGGGCGCCAGCGGGGCGTGCCGGACGGGGCGAAGGCCGGGAAGCCCGGCGTGGCGGCCACCGGCTCCGGGCCTCGGCGGGCCGACGGGTCCGGTGACGGCACCGGCCCCCGAGGGTACCCGCGGTGCCGGGAGAGCCTCCCTGACCGGCCCCGGACGCGCGTGGTGCCGGTCCCCTGACAGGACCGGCACCACGGACTCGGCTCTCGGAACGCGCACCAAAGCGAGACACCCCGGGCCCAGGGAGATCGGAAAGACACCCCCAGGGCCCCGGCCGGCGCCGCCGTCAGACCCCGGCGTTGAGGAACAGACCGCCGTCGACGACCAGCGTCTGGCCGGTGATCCAGCCCGAGGCGTCGGACAGCAGGAAGGCCGCCGCCCCGCCGATGTCCTCCGGGACGCCGAGCCGCGCCATGGGGTAGCCGGCCGCCGCCTCCTCCTCGCGGTTCTCGTAGAGCGCGGCCGCGAACTTGGTCTTGACCACGGCGGGCGCGATGGAGTTGACCCGCACGCCGGGCGCGAACTCGTGGGCGAGCTGAAGCGTCAGATTCACCATCGCGGCCTTGCTCATGCCGTAGGCACCGATGAACGGTGAGGGCGCGAGGCCGGCGATCGAGGCGATGTTGACGATGGCGCCGCCGTTGTCCTTCTGCCAGGCGTGCCAGGTGCGCTGCGCGAAGCCGAGCGCCGAGACGACATTGGTCTCGAACACCTTGCGCGCCACGCCCAGGTCGAGGTCCGCGATGGGGCCGAACACCGGGTTCGTTCCGGCGTTGTTGACGAGGTAGTCGACGCGGCCGAAGGTCTCCATCGCGCGCTCGACGGCACTGGCCTGGTGGGCCTCGTCATGCGCCTTGCCGGCGACGCCGAGCACCCGGTCGGCGCCCAGCTTCTCGGCGGCCTCCTTGAGCGCGTCCTCGTTGCGGCCGGTGATGACGACCCGGTCGCCGCGGGCCACCAGGGCCTCGGCGATGCCGTAGCCGATACCGCGGCTGGCGCCGGTGACCAGCGCCACCTTGCCGGTGGGCTCGGGGAGCCCGCTGTCCTGCTCGGTCATGTCCAGAACTCCTGAGGTCGTGGGGCGGTCAGTTGAGCGGGCCGCCGGCGACGTACATGACCTGGCCGGAGACAAAGCCGGCCGCGTCGCCGGTGAAGAAGGCGATCGCGTTGGCGATGTCGTCCGGCCGGCCCACGCGCTGCACCGGGATCTGGGTGGCTGCCGCGGCCTGGAACTCCTCGAAGCCCATACCGACGCGCTCGGCGGTGGCCGCCGTCATGTCGGTGACGATGAAGCCGGGGGCGACGGCGTTGGCGGTCACGCCGAACTTGCCGAGTTCGAAGGCGAGGGTCTTGGTGAAGCCCTGGAGACCGGCCTTGGCCGCCGAGTAGTTGACCTGTCCGCGGTTGCCGAGCGCCGAACTGGAGGAGAGGTTGACGATCCGCCCGAACTTGGCGTCCACCATGTGCTTCTGGCAGGCGCGGGACATCAGGAACGCGCCGCGCAGATGCACGTTCATGACCGTGTCCCAGTCGCTCTCGCTCATCTTGAACAGCAGGTTGTCGCGGAGCACACCGGCGTTGTTGACGAGGACGGTCGGCGCACCGAGCTCGGAGACGACCCGGGCGACCGCCGTCTCGACCTGCTCCGCGTCCGAGACATCACAGCCGACCGCGATGGCCTTGCCACCAGCCGCGGTGATCTTCTCGACGGTGTCCTTGCAGGCCGCCTCGTCGAGGTCGAGTACGGCGACGGCACGGCCCTCGGCGGCCAGGCGTACGGCGGTGGCCGCGCCGATACCGCGGGCCGCGCCCGTGACGATGGCGACGCGCTGCTCGGTGGTGGACATGCGGGTTCTCCTCACCCTCGAAACCTCGACAAGCGGTCCGCCGCACCGATCCCGTGGGTGAGCAACCGCTTAGTAGCCTGAGCAGGGCTGACGCTAGAAGCCCGGCCACCCGCTGTCAACGCCCCACCACCGCGCCGTTGCCCACCTCACCTGTGAGACCGGCCGGGGCCCGGGGCGCTCCATGACGAAGCGCCCGGCCCGCCCGCAGGCGGCGCCGGGCGCCCGAACGACGGCCCCGGTGATCCTCAGCGCACCAGCAGCTCCACCAACCGCTCGGCCTCGGCGGCGGGATCGGCGGTCAGTCCGGTGTGCACCGGGCCCGGCTGCACGATGGTGCTGCGCGGTGCGATCAGCCAGCGGAAGCGGCGTCCCGCGTCATCCCCCGCCGCCTGTCCGGCCCGCTCGCCGCCCTCGCAGATCCCCTCGACGGCGCCGAGCGCGGCCCGTACTCCGGCCACATCGACCGTGGGGTCGAGGGCCAGCAGCCGGGCCTCGTCCAGATAGGTCCGGGCCTCGACGAAGCGCCGGGCGCGGCAGTAGACGACCACCCCGGCATTGATCATCTCGCCGCGCTCCACCCGGGGCACGACCTTCAGCAGGGCGTACTCGAAAACATCGCGGCCGTTGTGCGGTCCGGTCACTTCACTGCCCTCCGCGGCAGCTTCGCCGCCAGCCATTCCGGTGCCTGCGAGGGCTTGCCCCCGGAGGGCTCCCCCAGCGTGATGTGCTCGCTCACCGTCCGGGAGCGGGCCAGCAGGGTACGCACATACGCCTGGCGCAGCACGTCCGGGGAGTCGAAGCCCGGCTCGTCGGCCAGCCATTCGTCCGGGACGTCCGCCGCGATCTCGGTCAGCAGCTCTTCGGTGATCTGCGGCGCGAACTCCTCGGCCGCCGCGGCGACATCCGGCCCGAAGGTGGCGAGCACATGGTCGGAGGCGTTGTACGGGCGGACCGAAGCCTTCTCCGCAGTGGGCCAGTTGTGGTGCCAGATCATCGCCGCACCATGGTCGATCAGCCACAATTCGCCGTGCCACACCAGCAGATTGGGATTGCGCCAGGACCGGTCGACGTTGTTGATCAGCGCGTCGAACCACACCACACGCCCCGCCTCGCGGGCACTCACCTCGAAGGCCAGCGGGTCGAAGCCCAGCGATCCGGGAAGGTAATCCATGCCCAGGTTGAGCCCGCCACTGCTCTTCAGCAGATCCTGAACCTCCTCGTCGGGCTCGCTCAGCCCGATGACGGGGTCGAGCTGCATCTGCACCAGCTCCGGCACCCGCAGCCCGAGCCGGCGCCCGAGCTGGCCACAAATGATCTCGGCCACGAGCGTCTTGCGCCCCTGCCCGGCACCGGTGAATTTCATGATGTAGGTACCGAGGTCGTCCCCCTCGACGATCCCCGGCAGCGACCCGCCCTCACGCAACGGCGTGACATAACGAGTCGCGATGACTTCTGTCAGCATTTTTCAAGGCTCCACGGTTATTCTGCCTTGCAACCAATGGTCAACCCGCGCAGATGCAACCCAAGGGACAGTCGCGATCAGCCCTGGGAAGCATTTGGGGAGTCTCGACGGGCATGCTGCTCCCCCTCCATTCCCAGCATCCCGTCGCCGGCCGTGCGCCCTTACTTCCGGCTCCGGCCTACGGCATAAAGTGGGCATAATATCCGGTGGAGCCGCGCGCCGGGTTCGGGGCGGGGGTACCGATGCCCCCGATGAGGAACGTGAACTCGACGCCGCCGTTGGTGTGGGTGGTCTTGGAGTGAATCCCGGCGTACGCGGTCGTGGCTACTCCTCGTTGAGCATTCCGGCGCGTAGCCGAGCAAGGGCGCGGGTCAGAAGGCGGGAGACGTGCATCTGTGAGACGCCCAGTTCCTTGCCGATCTGCGCCTGGGTCATCTCCTGGCCGAAGCGCATTTCGAGGATGTGCCTGTCACGCTCTTCGAGCTGATGCAGGAGGGGCGCGAGGGCGTGCAAATCCTCGATGAGGTCCATCTCGGCGTCGCGTTCGCCGATCAGGTCGGCGAGCGGGGTGTCATTGCCGTCATCGTTGAAGGTGGCATCGATGGAGGAAGCGTTGTAGCCGTTGGCGGCCACCTGTCCTTCGACGACCTCGTCCTCGCTGATGCCCAATTCGGCCGCGAGTTCACTGATCTTCGGGTCCCGCCCGAGCCGGCCGGAGAGCTTCTCATGGGCCCGGGCGAGGTCGACGCGTAGTTCCTGGAGACGGCGCGGCACCCGCACGTCCCAGGTGGTGTCGCGGAAGAACCGCCTCATTTCCCCGGTGATGTAGGGGATGGCGAGGGTGGTGAACTCGACGTCACGGGAGATGTCGTAGCGGTCGATGGCCTTGATCAGACCGATCGTGCCGACCTGGAGGATGTCATCCATCTCGTCGCCTCGATTGCGGAAGCGCCGGGCCGCGTAGCGGACCAGGGAGAGGTTCATCTCGATGAGGGTGTTGCGCGCGTACTGGTAGGCGTGGGTGCCCTCTTCGAGCGTCTCCAGTCGCCGGAAGAACAGCTGCGTCAGCTCCCGGGCGTCCCGGGGTGCGATGCTCTGCGGGTCTTCGATGTGCGGCAGGTCCTCCGGCGACGAAGCCGGAGCCTGAGCCGTGCGAGCGTCAGCAGCGGAATCCTGAGCGTGGACTGCGGATGTCGCAAGGCCGGCACGCATAGTTGTGCTCCCTCCTGTGTCTTCCCCGGTCGCGAGGTCCGGTACCCGCACCCCAGTGAGGTATGCACGCCGATTGAAGCCTGGCCCCGCCCCTTCGGGAATCGACGCGCTCCGCCCGCCGCGGCAGAATCACAGAAAAGCGGGGGTGTGCCGGAAGGGCGTGCGGGCACACGGTGGTCGGAGGTTGATAACTATGGTTCCCCTGCTTCTCGTTCTTCTTCTCGCCCTGATTCTTTTCGGTGCCGGATTCGCACTCAAGGCACTGTGGGTCGTAGCGGTGATCGTACTCGCCGCATGGCTGCTGGGTTTTGTACTGCGTTCGGCAGGCCCCAGCGGCAAGCGAGGCCGCTGGTACCGCTGGTGACCGCAGAAACCACCGGCCGGAAAGGATGGATGAGACGTGGCGTTGCATCAATCATCGGCGGTAAGCGGCACCTCCGTGCCGAGCTCCCCGAGAGAGGACGTACCGTGCGCGGCCCACGGTCGGCCCCTCCCGGCGTCCCTCCGGCTCGCGAGCTGAAGGACCACGGAAGGCAGCACACGGGCGGGTTCCCTCCCCATACGGATGGATTCCCTCCCCGCCTCCTGCATGAATCAGCCCTTCTTCATGAATCAACCCTTCATGAAGCGACGAAAGGATTTCACCATGAGTGCCAACGAAAAGGCGAAGGCCAAGACCGAGCAGATCACCGGTAAGGCGGAGAAGTCGGTGGGCCGCGCCGTGGGCAATGAACGTATGGAAGCAGAAGGGTCGTCCAAGGAGGCCAAGGGCGATCTGCGCGACGCCAAGGAAAAGGCCAAGGACGCCTTCAAGGAATGACGGCGTGGCCCTTGGGCAGTGCGCCGCACATCTGCCGGCGCCGGTGGGCGGCGAGGCCGTCCGCCGGCGCCACTTCGAGGGCCCCGACGACACCGCGGCCGCGGCTGTCCCTCAGCCCCGCCGGGCCGGAAGAGACGAAGGCGATACGCCCCCTACGGAGCCAGGACGCGGGTGAGGGCGAATGCCGAGGCCAGTCCGCCGCCGAGCACAACGGCCGAGGCGCCGATGACGGGGGCTCGCAGGGTCCATGCGCGCAGTTTCGGGGAGTTGGTGGCGCGGGTCAGCAGCGCGTCACGTCCCCGGAGCACGACGAGGCCGACGCCGGTCAGGGTCACGGCCATTCCGAGTCCGAACGCCGCCACCATCAGCACCGCGGCGCCCACCCGGCCCGTGAGCAGTCCGCTGAGGAGGACGAGGAACGCTGAGGGGGACGGGAGCAGTCCGCCGGACGTGCCGAGGAGGGCGATGCCGCGCCAGGTGAGCAGGGAGGTGCCGGGGAGGGGGTGGGAGTGGGAGTGGCCGCGCCCATGGTGATGCCCGTGCCCGTGCCCGTGACTGTCGTGGCCGGGATCGTGCTCATGACCGTGGCCGTGCGTATGACCTCGGTGGGTCAGATGCCGTCGTAGCAGCCCGAGACCGACCGCGACCACGACCAGGGCGGCGACCAGTTGTAGCCAGCCGGTCAGTTCCGCGATGTCCGGGGCGTTGTCCGCGGCGAGCCACCATGCGACGGCGAGTGCGGCGACGGATGCGGTGTGCATCACGGCGACAATGACGCCCAGCCATACGGCGTCCCGTGCCCTCCCCCGGCCGCCTACGAGGAAGCCGGCGGCGAGGGTTTTCCCGTGTCCGGGGGCGCAGGCGTGGAAGGCTCCCACGGCCGCCGCGACGAGGAGCGCCAGGGGCAGTACGACGCGGTGTGCGAGCAGTCCGGACAGGTCCGTCGTCCAGACGCTGAAAGGCCCCCGCGGCCCGGCCGCCGCACCCGAGGCGCCACTGCCGGACGGGGCGAGCGTAAGCGTCTGCGTCGGCTCTTCGGCCGTGTGCAGACCGCCGCTGCCCGACTGTGAGACGGAGACGGTGCGGTATTTCGGGTCGATGTCGTTGAGCGCGGTGATGGTGACGGCGAGCGCGGTCACCTGTCGGGGGCAGAGGTAGCGGAGGCGGGCGCCGTCTTGGACGAGGCGCCCGGTGTCCGTGTGGCGCAGCCGACAGGGGCGGCCGTCCTGGCTCAGCCGGATGTGCGAGCCGAGGTATCGCGCTTCGGACGCGTCGGCAGCGTGGGCTTCCTTGCGGAGTACGGCCAGATCGTCCTTCGCGGCCGACCAGATGACCTCGGCGGTCTTGCCATGGGCCGTGACCCGGGCAGCGGGAGGCGCTCCAAAGGGGTGGGCGTCCGCCGTGCCCGCGAGTCCGAGCAGCGCCAGCGTCGTCAGGACGCCGATGAGGAGCAGGCGGGCCGCCTTGGCGCAGGCGTGACTGAGGGTGTGCACAGTGGTGTTCCGATCACGAGTGCCCTGCGGGTGCCTCCCTTGTCCGGGGAAGCACCCGCAGGGCGGGAGAGAGGTACCGGCCGGCCGCCGGCTGCGGCGACCGTTGCCGGTCAGGCGCCGGCCGGGCGCCGGTCACACCCCGGTCAGCGCCTGGCCGCCAGTGCGTGGACCGTCCCGTCGTCGGTGAGGGCGATGACCCAGTCGCCGCTGATGGACAGTGCCGAGGCCACTCCGCCGCCGAGGTCGTACTCGGTCAGCCGCTTGCCGGTGGCGCGGTCCAGGACGAGCAGGCGCCCGTCCCATGTGCCCGCGTACACACGGTCCTTGGTCACCACGGCGTGCATCGTGGGCGAGCCCTTCCCCGCGCTGGTGCACCCCATGGCCACCCGCCATTTGTCGTCCAGGGGGCTCTCCCCGGGCAGATGTCCGGCGGGGGTCTCCCACAGCGGCTTGCCCGGCTCGGCCGCGCGGGTGTCGTAGGCGCGGATGACACCGTCACGGCCGGCGATATACGCGATGTCGCCCCAGACGGCGGGACTGGTCAGCGGAGCCTGCCCGGGTTCGCAGGTGCTGCTGCCGCCCACCGGGGACTGCCACTTGACCGCACCGGTCTTGAGGTCATGACCGCGGGCGCCGCTCTGGGTCATGGTGATCAGCTTCGGGTCCCCCTGGGCCGGATCGGTGAGCGCGGGCGAGGAGTGGCTGTCGATGCCGCCCTGGGTGTCCTGGACCCATAGTTGGCCGCAGCTTGCCAGGTCCATGGCGACGAGCGTGTTGCTGGAGTCCGTGTGCAGGTAAGCGGTGTTGGAGCCGGGCTGACGCACGGCCGTGCTGTGGAACTGGCCCCAGTTGGTCGCCGCGTTGAAGCCGCCCAGCAGGTCACCGCTCTTGGCATCGCGGCACTGGATCTTGTTCCAGTCCTGGTAGACGGCGACGGTACGGTCCACGCCCTTGATGTCGAAGACGCTGACCGGACCGCCGGCCCGGCCGTAGCGGCGCACGGTGTTGCCGTGCCGCTCCTCGTTCTCGATCGTCTGCCAGACGACATGGCCGTCCCTGGCGTCGAGAGCGTAGATCCGGCCGACGGCGGTGGTCAGATAGACCTTGCCGTTGTGGAGGGTGGGTGCCGATTCGGCGTCGCCGTCCAGGTAGGTGCGCCAGATCTCGCGGCCGGAGGCGAGGTCGTAGGCGAGCATCATGCTGTACGGGGAGTCGAACGCCCGGGAGGAGACGATGACCCGGCCGTCGGCGATCACGGAGCCATTGAGATTGAACTGCTCACCGGTGCTCGCGGCCCAGCGCAGGTCCAGAGCGGTGCCCGGGTTGTCCGCACTCGCGCCGCGCCCCGCTTCGTCGCGGCCCTGACGGGTCCAGTCCTGACCGCTCTTCGGCTTCGCCGCCTCCTTGTCGGGCACGACCTTGAAGGGGTTCTTGAGAGTGGGCCATGCCTTGCCCTGGGTGTCGACGGCGGTCATCTGCGCCGTGTACGTTCCCGGCCGCAGCCCGTCGATCCGGTCGCTGACCCGGGTCCAGGAGATCCGGGCGTCAGGACAGGGCTCCGGTGTGCCGCCGGGCGGCGTGTAGCAGTTCTCCTTGCCCGTCCGGTCGTTGCCGGCGCCGAACTTCAGACCGCTCTCGCGCCGTACCGTACGGCCCTGACCGTCGCGGATGGTGAGGGTTGCGGTGGCCGGTGTGCGGCCGTCGTCCTCGGCGTACAGCTCGACGGGGAGGGCGGCGCCGGTTCTGTGGACACTGCCTGGCGCGGGGCTGACCAGTGCCGCGTCGTCATCGATATCGAACTGCCGGTGCGTACCTCTCACATAGCCGGTGTCTTCATTGCGGCGGGTGCGCGGGTTGTCGGTGATGTCCTTGAAGCTCAGGATCTTGTAGTCCGGGTGGGAGCCGTCGATGCCGTATGTGCCCTGGTTGTTGATCTCGACCGAGCGGTCGAAGGCGCCACGGCGGTACTCGGCCTGCTGGTTGTGGCCGGCGGCGAACATCCGCACGTCGTACTTCGCGAGTTCGTCGATGGTCGGCTGCATACCGGCGCCCGGTCCCCACTGCGTGAACAGTGACCGGTGCGCGAAGAGGAGCACCTGCTTGCCGGCCGCGTGGCGCCGCAGGTCCTCCCGGAGCCACTCCAGCTGCGGCTTGAGGCCACTCGCGTCGTAGTTGTCCTCAAGGACGACGATGTGCCGGCCGTTGCGGTCGAAGCTGTACCACTCGGGACCCAGATTCCGGCGGTAGTACTCCATGCTGCCGCCGTATCCCTGGGAAGTGGCGGTGCCGCCGACGTCATGGTTGCCGACCGTCGGGTAGAAGGGCATCCCGAGTTTTCCGTCGGTCAAGCCCTTGCGCAGGATGTCGTAGCCGGCCTGACGGCGCGGCTCCTGGGCGTAGTCGGTGACGGTCAGATCGCCGGTCGCGATGGCCATCGTCGCGCCGTCGACCTCGGACATCGCCTCAACCTGGCCGGTCCACTGCGGCAGCGTTCTGCGCGCCGCCTCGTCCGAGGTGTTGGACACCTCGACGTCGGAGTTCATCACCCACTTCTCGGTGGGGTTGGCGGCGTTCTCGTCCGGCACCAGGGCGAAGTCGATGCCGTTGTGCGGACCTTCGCCGTTGGGCACCTTGTGGAAGAACTGCGGGATGAAGTCCTTGCGCAAGGCGGGGGTGTAGCCGTTGGGGGAGACCACGCTGACGAGATCGGTCTCCCGGCGACTCGGATCCATCCGCAGGGTGTACGACCCGTCGGCGCCGGTCGTCGTCCAGACGGCACCGTCGGTGACATCGACGCCGGGCATCGGCGCCTCGCCCCCGTCCCGTACGCCATTGCGGTTGACGTCCTTGAAGACCGTGCCCTGGACCGACACCGGGTCGCCGTCCGTCGCCGCCGCGACCGTCTCGTCCGCGGCGAACGACGTACCGGCGGTGACGGACGGCACCAGACCCGCCACCACAGCGGCACCGGCCGCGATCAGCTGCTTACGGCGCCGAGGGGCGCGGCGCAGCGACTGCCACGGGTGCGGGTGTGCGGGCTGGTGCAGCCCGTGCTGCCCGTGCTGTGAACGGCGCCGGAGCGCCCAGCGGATGGCTTGGAGCGCCACGACGGCAAGGGCTGCGCCGAGCAGCACGGTGCGCCACGGGAAGGCACTGTGCGCGGGGCCCTCATGGGCACCCCGGGCATCGACGACCGGGGCCGCCGCGGTCGCATTGACCGTAGTGCCGTCGAACTCGACGACGGCCTGGGTCAGTCCGCCCTCCTTCAGCATCCCGGTCAGGTCGAGTTCGCCGACCTGACAGCTCCACGCCAGCTCGACCACCACTCCCCCGGGCACTCCGCCGCTGTCGCCGGCGACACCGGAGCCGCCGGCCGGACAGGAGGCGGCCAGAAGACGCGACGCCCAAGCGCCCGCCTTGTCGGGCGAGACCACGTCACGGTGGACGATCAGCCTGCCGCTGGTGACGTTCTTCTTGGTGGAGACGACGAGTTCGGCGTGGTGCGGCGACACATGCGCCGACGCGGACTGCGCGCCAAATCCCAGGACGAAGAACAGCAGCACCAGAGTGGCTCTGGCTGCTGCGCGAATTGGTTTCATGCGCTGGAACGCTGTCGGCGTCACAAGGCCGACAGTGAAACGATCCGTGAAAGTTCCGCCTCACTACACCTAACAGGTTCGTCACCGGCAGACACGGGGCAGGCGGCGCAAATGGTTACGATGTGGAGTATTGTCGGCGGATGCTTCACCTCCGTGGGGGCCGGAGCACGCTAGTCGGCCCCCAGAGGCGCCCCCCCCCGGCGCGCAGCTGCTGGACACGCTCGGCGACATCGCGGGCGACGCCGAACCGGCCCTGTTCGTCGAGTCTTCTGGTCGGCCCTGCACGGCCTGGTCACCCTCACCCGCTCGGGCCGGCTCCCCCGGAAGGAAGCGTCACGACGGCTCGACGTCCTGGTGGACCGGTTCGCGGGGCGCTGAGTGCGCCACAGCATCGCGCCGGAGACGGAGCAGGAACCCGAGCACACCAGGCAGCTGCCGCCCCGACCCTGAATGGAAATTCTTTTGCCGCGGCCTTGATGTGACTGATGGTGTGCGGCGGCGAGCCTCTTTGGCGTTTTCGGAGGTGTCGGTACCGTCAGCCGGCGAGGGGGCGACCACGTGCGATGAGGAGTTCGGACCGTGACAGCCGTTCAGCAGACGGAAGCGCTGCAACCAGTCAAGCGGCGACGGCATGCCGGACGGGTGGTGGTGGATTGGCTGACGACCACTGACCACAAAACCATCGGCACGCTTTATCTGAGCACTTCGTTCGGGTTCTTCATGGTCGGCGGAATTCTGGCGCTCGCCATTCGGGCGGAGCTTGCCCGCCCGGGGGTGCAGATCCTCTCGAACGAGCAGTTCAATCAGGCGTTCACGATGCACGGCACGATCATGCTGCTGATGTTCGCGACGCCGTTGTTCGCCGGTTTCGCGAACTGGATCATGCCGTTGCAGATCGGCGCACCCGATGTGGCATTCCCGCGGCTCAACATGTTCGCCTACTGGCTCTATCTCTTCGGCTCCCTGATCGCGGTCTCCGCCTTCGTCACACCGGACGGGGCCGCCGACTTCGGCTGGACCGCGTACACCCCGCTCTCGGGTCCCCTCCATACCCCCGGCATCGGCGGCGACCTGTGGGTGATGGGCCTGGCCTTTTCCGGTTTCGGGACCATCCTGGGGTCGGTCAATTTCATCACGACGATCATCTGCATGCGGGCGCCCGGCATGACGATGTTCCGGATGCCGATCTTCACCTGGAACATCCTGCTGACGGCCGTGCTCGTACTGCTCGCCTTTCCCGTGCTGGCGGCCGCGCTACTGGTGCTGGAGGCGGACCGGAAATTCGGTGCACATGTCTTCGACCCCGCGTACGGGGGCTCGTTGTTGTGGCAGCACCTCTTCTGGTTCTTCGGCCACCCCGAGGTGTACATCATCGCGCTGCCCTTCTTCGGCATCGTCACGGAAATCTTCCCCGTCTTCAGCCGTAAACCCATCTTCGGCTACATCGGGCTCATCGCGGCGACGATCTCCATCGCGGGGCTCTCGGTGACGGTCTGGGCGCACCACATGTTCGTGACGGGCGCGGTGCTGCTGCCGTTCTTCTCCTTCATGTCCTTCCTCATCGCGGTCCCCACGGGGGTGAAGTTCTTCAACTGGGTCGGCACGATGTGGCACGGTTCGCTGTCCTTCGAAACCCCCATGCTCTGGTCGATCGGGTTCCTGGTGACCTTCCTCTTCGGCGGGCTGACCGGTGTTCTGCTGGCCTCGCCGCCGATGGATTTCCATGTCTCCGACTCGTACTTCGTCGTCGCCCACTTCCACTACACCGTGTTCGGCACCGTGGTCTTCGCGATGTTCGCCGGGTTCTACTTCTGGTGGCCCAAGTTCACCGGCAGAATGCTCGACGAGCGTCTCGGAAAAATCCACTTCTGGACCCTGTTCATCGGATTCCACCTCACCTTTCTCATCCAGCACTGGCTCGGCGTCGAAGGCATGCCGCGCCGCTACGCGGACTATTTGGCATCCGATGGCTTCACCGCGCTGAACACGATCTCCAGCATCGGCGCGTTCCTGCTGGGCCTCTCGGCGCTGCCGTTCCTCTACAACGTCTGGAAAACGGCCAAGTACGCCCCGAAGGAAGCGGCCAACGACCCGTGGGGCTTTGGGCGTTCCCTCGAGTGGACCACCTCGTGCCCGCCACCGCGGCACAACTTCACCACGCTGCCCCGTATCCGCTCCGAGTCGCCCGCCTTCGACCTGCATCACCCCGACGTCGCCGCCCTGGAGCTCGCCAGGAAGGGCGCACGGCGCGATACGGTCGAACCCGAAGAGCCAGGTCGCACCGACCGCCCTTCAGGGGACCAGCCGGGCTGAGTGGGTGGAGCGATGACCGAGAGCCGAACGCCGGACAGTCGCACCGTCCAGGCGGGTATCGCCAGAATGGAGGGATATCTGCTGTGGCAGGCGGAAGTCGACTGCGCCCGCGCCGACGCCGAAGCCGCCGTCGACGCCCTCGACTGGCCGACCACCGCCCAACGGGAAGAGCTGGTGGACCTCTTGGCCCGCCGTCAGCTCGACGTCTCACGGATGGCCATCACCCGTATCGCCGCCCGCGCCCACCAGCTCCGCGGGGAGTACCAGCAGCGCTATAACGTCCTCAAACTCCGTGCGCTGGCAACCGTGTTGGCCCTGCTGACCGCCCTGGTGCTGCTGAACGCACTGCTGCTGGCGGGCTGAGCGGTGTCCTCATACGCGGGCGCGAAGCCGGCAGCGGCCGCAGCAGTGCATTACAGACGTGGCCGTACCACGGCGGGCCTGCGTGGCGTTCTTGGACGCGACGAGCAGAGTCCCCCGCTCGACGCCTGTCGCTTTTCTCATCGTTTGCCGGGCGAACCGAATGAAGCTCACCTTCCTCGTGAGCAAATTCCGTGGCCGAATGAGGTGCTCCGCCATGACCACGGCTCCAGAAGCTAGCTGCGCGTGGGGCGTCCGGTCACGCCTGGTGGGCCCAACTGTCGGGCTGGGAGCCGTCGATGTCGGTAAAGCCGTATTCGCGGGCGAGTTCGGCGGAGGTCAGTGAGTGCTGGTTCCAGCGGGATCGGGCGGGGTCTGTGGCCAGTGCCGCGATGGCGCGGCCGATGTATCGGGGTGACTCGGAGTGCGCGAATCCGGCGGGGGCGGCGGGGTATCCCTCGACCGTGCCCTGGAGGGCGTCCCGCCAATTGGCCTCGGTGACCCCGAAATTGTCGAGCATCATTTCCGAGCGCAGCCATCCCGGGGTGAGGGCCACTGCGGTCGCGCCATGGGGTTCGAGTTCGTGGCCCTGGGAGAAGGCCAGGCGGTTCACGGCGACCTTCGCCAAGTCGTAGTACACCGAGATCCGGTAGTGGTCCGCGTTGAAGGCCGTGGTGCCGTCGGTGACCTCGACGAGCAGGCCGCCGGGTCGGTCGATCAATAGGGGCAGGAGGTGATGCGAGGTGACCAGGTGGGTCTCGACCGCCAGCCGCAGGATGCGCAGGCCCTTGTCCAGGTCGTGTTGCCAGACGGGCGTGTTCCACTCGGGTGGCGGGCCCTTGAGGATCTCGCCGCCCCAGATGTCGTTCACCAGCACATCGAGGCGACCGTGTTCATCGCGGACCTGCTTCGCCAGACGTGCGACCTGCGCGGAATCCAGGTGGTCCACCTGGACCGCGATCCCCACCCCACCCAGGCCGCTCACCAGCCCGGCCGTCTGCTCGATGGTTTCGGTACGCGCGTAGTCCGACTGGATCGCGGCGGTGCCCGTGCTACTGCTGCGCCCCGTACAGATCACGGTGGCGCCGGCTTCCCCCAGTGCGGCAGCGATTCCACGGCCGGCTCCCCGCGTCGCTCCGGCCACCAGCGCGACACGGCCACGAAGGGCGTCGCGCCGGGGGGACCACATCGCCGTCACCAGCCACCTCCTCGGTCACGGCCACCGCACGCGGCCAAGCCCACGGCCACCGTACGTCAGCCCCGCTCGTGTGACCGCGAACGTACGGGCAACGGTCTCGCGAGTCGCCCTCGGCGGGAGGCCGGGTCCGGGTCCGGGTCCGGGTCCGGGTCCGGGTCCGGGTCCGGGTCCGGGTCCGGGTCCGGGTCCGGGTCCGGGTCCGGGTCCGGCAAGACGATCGTGTCCGGATGCCACCGAGCCCAGCGCCCCCGCACCGTCGCTCGGTGGCCGCAAGCCCCCACCCCCGAAGCCCCCTGCATTCGCGCCGAGTTCCGGCCGTGCGGGGGCTCATGGTTTCGATCTCGGGAGAGGAGGATCTGCGGCGAGGAGGGGCCGGCATCGCGGAATTTCCGGTTACGCGGCGAGCCGTGCAGGGGCATGAAGACGATCGGCGCCGTTGAATCCTGCACCTTTGTCCAAGTGTTGTCTCGTTCCTTGCCTCACTCAACGGGACAACTTGATGATCCGTTCGTCCCTGCCAGCATGTGGCGGCGCGGACCGACCGTCGGCCCGCCGGCTCGAAGAACCTCCTCTGCGGGCCCGACCCCGAGGAGGAGCCGAGACGAACAGAGGAGTGGAACATGTCGCGTCCCACCCGACGCCAGGTGCTGTACGGCAGTGCCGCGGCCGTGACCGGTGCGGTGCTCGCCGCACCGGCCGCCTTCGCCGACAGCCCGGCCGGCCGCCCTGCCGCAGCCCGCGGAGACTCAGCCGGTCACGGGCACTCAGCCGGGGCCGGGCCGTCCGGCGGGCACCAGATGGCGGAGCCGTTCGACGAGGTGTACCAGGGCCGCCACATCGAGGGCTGGCCGACCGATGACGGAGGTCACGGAGGCCACGGGGGTCACCAGACCGGCCGGGCCGCCGGCCCCCACGAGGGGATGGACTTCGTCGTCCGCATCGACAACGACGACCTCCATGTGATGCGGAATGCCGACGGCACCTGGATAAGCCTGGTGAACCACTACGAGACCTTCACCACGCCACGTGCCTTGGCGCGCGCCGCCGTCCGTGAACTCCAGGGCGCCGACCTGGTCCCCGTCGTCACCGGCTGAGGCCCGACCCTGCCCGTCCCCCCACCGAGGAGTCCTCGACATGGCAGTCCGGAAGAACCAGGCGGACCTCACCGCCACCGAGAAGCGGAACTTCGTCGATGCGGTGCTGGAGCTCAAGCGCAGCGGCCGCTACGACGAGTTCATCAACACCCACAACGCCTTCATCATCGGTGACACCGACGAGGGAGAGCGGACCGGCCACCGGTCACCGTCGTTCCTGCCCTGGCACCGCAGGTTCCTGCTCCAGTTCGAACAAGCCCTACAGAGCGTCACACCCTCGGTCATGCTCCCCTACTGGGACTGGACCGTCGATCGCACACCCCGCAGCTCCCTGTGGGCCGACGACTTCCTCGGCGGCGACGGGCGGAGCGGCGACGGGCGGGTGACCTCGGGGCCGTTCGCCTTCACCGGCGGCAAGTGGCCCATGAATGTCCGGGTGGACGGGCGGACGTTCCTGCGCCGCTCGCTCGGCGCCGGGGTCCGCGAACTGCCGACCCGGGCCGAGGTCGACCGGGTACTCGCCATGACGGTCTACGACGCCGCCCCCTGGAACAGCTCGTCCGACAGCTTCCGCAACCACATCGAGGGCTGGCGCGGCCCGAATCTGCACAACCGGGTGCACGTCTGGGTCGGCGGGCAGATGACCACCGGCGCCTCGCCGAACGACCCGGTCTTCTGGCTGCACCACTGCTTCATCGACAAACTCTGGGCCGACTGGCAGCGGATGCACCCCAAGTCGGGGTATCTGCCGACCGGCAACACACCCGACGTCGTCGACCTCCACGACACCATGAAGCCATGGAACGACGTCACCCCGGCGGACCTGCTGGACCACACCAAGTTCTATACATATGGATGACAGGTACCTGACATTCTCCGCTGCCGCCGCCCGTTCGTGAGGGCGGCACCGTCCAGGGGCCGGGAGCGCTCGCCCTGCTGACCGCTGTGGCTCCCGCACGGGCCTGCGGCAGGCAGTGCCGCAGGCCCGCACGGCACCGCAGCACCTCAGCCGATGCGCACGCCCCGACAACGGGAGCGTGCGCATCGGCGCGCTACGCGATGGTCATGAACAGACGGTGCCGTTCGCCGGGACCTTGCCGTCCAGCAGATGTCCGTTCACGGCCTTGGTGGCGCACGGGTTGACGCCGTAGGTGCCATGACCCTCGCCCTTGACGGTGAGCAGCACCCCCACGCCCTTCCCGAGCTTCTCGGCCATCTTCCGGGCGCCCGCGACGGGAGTCGCCGGGTCGCCCGCGTTGCCTATGACGACGATGGGGGCGGCTCCGGGCGCCGAGACCTCCGGGTTGTCGCTGGTGCCGGTGACCGGCCAGCCCTGGCAGCCCAGCAGGCCCGTCGCGGTCAGCTCACCGAAGACGGGGGACGCCTTGCGGAACTCCGGCAGCCTGGCCTGGACCTCCTTGGTGGTGAGTCGCTGCTTGGTGTCGGCGCAGTTCACCGCGGCATTGGCGGACTGCATGGTGTCGTAGCGCCCCTTGGTGTCCCGGCCCATGTAGTCGTCGGCCAGCATCAGGAGGTTGTCGCCACTCCCCTGCTCCGCGTCGGCGAGCGAGACCGACAGGGCCGGCCAGGCTTCCTTGGAGTAGAGCGTCGCGACGATGCCTATGACCGCCTGCTCCTTGGTGAGCTTGCGGCCGCTCTTCGTCGGCAGCGGCTGCTTCGCGGTCTTCGCGAGGAGGCCGACGATCCGCCGGCGGCCGTCCTCGGGGCTCCGGTACGGGCAGCTGCCGGGCGTCTTGACGCAGTGCGCGAGGTAGTTGTCCAGCGCCAGCTGGAAGCCCTTCGCCTGGCCCAGGGACTCCTGTACGGCGTCCTGGGTGGGGTCGACCACGGCGTCCAGAACGGTGCGGCCGACGTGCTTCGGGAACAAGTGGGCGTAGACACCGCCCAGTTCGGTCCCGTAGGACATGCCGAAGTAGTTGAGCCGGGCATCGCCCAGTACCTGGCGCATCAGATCCATGTCGCGGGCGGCACTCTCGGTGCCGATGTGCGGCAGCACCTTCCCGGAGTGCTTGGCGCAGGCCGCCGCGGTCCGCTTGTTCTGCTCGGCCGCCCCCGCCAGATCGTGGGTCTCGGCGCGCTGTGCGTCGATCTCCTTGTCGCTCAGGCACCGCACACCCGCGCTGTTGCCGACGCCCCGCGGGTCGAAGCTGACCAGGTCGTAGTGCGAGCGCAGGGTGCGGGCCGGGGTGTAGCCCGGCAGGGTGGCCACACCTGAGGCGCCCGGCCCGCCGAAGTTGAAGACCAGCGAGCCGGTCCGCTTGCCGCCGCTCTCGGCCTTGGCGCGGATCATCGCGAGGTCGATGGTGTCGCCGGCGGGCTTGGCGTAGTCCAGGGGCGCCTTCATGGTCGCGCACTCCCACGCCGTGCCGTCCGGCAGCTTTCCGGGCGCGGCGCCACCGCCCTGAGCGGTGGACGGCGCCGTACAGGGCTGCCAGTTGAGCTTCTGGGAGGCGAGGGCGGCGGGGACCGCGGCGGCCCCCGCGGGCGAGGAGTCCGGGCGGCCGGCGTCGCCCTTGTCCGGGCCGCAGGCCGTGGCGGTGGCGCCGAGGGTGAGCAGGAGGGCGGCGGAGAGCAGTGAGGTGGTGCGGAACGTCGGAAATCCTGACATGACTGACTTTCTGTTGCTGGGTGGGAGAGGAGTGATGTGCTGGGCGCCCAGGGTGCGTTGGGCGCTCGGATTACTTATGAGCAGCCCCCGGACCAGGGCAGTTGCTGAGGTCGGGCCGGTGCCCTTGGCGCGGGCGTGCCGTCACCGGCCCGTCGTGAGGTGTGTGTGCAGCAGCTAGGGGTACGCCGACCCGGGCAGCTGCCTGGACTTCGCTGAGGTGGTGACTGGCGGGGACCGCAAGGGCGGCCCGCTCGGGGGGGACTCGTTGGCGGGGGGCGGTCGGGGTGGCTTGTTCAGGTGCCCAGGCCGGCGTCTCGTGCCAGGAGTGCGGCCTGTACCCGGTTTTCGCAGCCCAGCTTGGCGAGGATGCGGCTCACATACGTTTTGACCGTGGCCTCGCTCATGTGGATCCGCTGGCCGGCGTCCGCGTTGGACAGGCCCTCGCCCAGCAGTGCCAGGACCTCCAGCTCACGGTCCGACAGGGTCTCCAGCCGACGGCGGGCCTGCTCGGCGCGGCGCACGCTCTGGCCGGACGCCAGCGAGTCCACGACATGGCGGGTGGCACCCGGCGACAGATATGCGTCCCCGGCCGCGGCGGCCCGTACCGCCCGCATCAGCTCCGCGGGCGCCGAGTCCTTGAGCAGAAAGCCCGCGCTGCCCTCCGCCAGGGCACGCAGCACGTTCTGCTGCTCCCCGAAGGTGGTGAGGATCAGCACCCGCGCATCAGGGGCGGCCCGGCGGAGTTCGGCCAGGGCCGTCAGCCCGTCCATGACCGGCATCTGGATGTCGAGCAGCACGACGTCCACCCGCTGGGCGCGGGCCAGTTCGATCGCCTCGCGACCGTTCGCCGCCTCCGCGACGACGTCGATGTCGTCGGCCGAGGTGAGAATCATCCTGATACCCGCCCGAATGAGCGGCTCGTCATCCGTGACGAGAACCTTGATCACGAGTCTCCTGCGCCCTCTTGAACGGTCATAGCTGCGGCCGCTCACCATCATCCCCGATCACGAACGCCCGCCCCGACCTCACGGCGAGCATTCCGCCCCTACGTCGTGACCTCGAAGGACTTCTTCTCGATCAACTTGCCCTCCTTGAAGCAGAACCGGAAGACCGGCTCCTTTTCCCAGCTGCTGCCGAGCTCCGAGGAATTCAGGCTGAGGCACTTCGCGCCCTTGGGCACCGGCGGTGCGCCCTTGTCCAGGCCCTCGGTCAGGAGGGAGGAGCCCTCGGGCAACTGCTTGCGCACCGTGGTCTCGGACTGGCCCACCTTCACCGCCGCGTACTCCTTCGGCTCGATCATGGCCTTGTCCATCTCGGTCACGAAGAAGGCCCCACCGACGAGGAGGCCGGCCACCAGCAGCAGAGCGAGCAGTGCCGCCACTCCGCAACCGATGGCTATACCGCTGCTTCTCTTCTGCGTACTCATGGCCTTGGCCAGCTCCTTCGGCGATCCGTTCCAGTCGATGACCGGATCAGCTTCGCCGAGCGAACCCCCCGCGATCTGCTGCCGAAAGTCGCCTGTGGGGTCAACGAACGTCGCCGTCTCGACGCCGGGCGAGGAGCTGGTGGCACCGCGCTCCGGCGAGGTGTACGGCAGCACCCCCGCCAGCCGGAAGCCGCCGTCCGCCGTGGAGCCCACATGCACCATGCCGCCGACGAGCCGGGCCCGCTCCCGGAGCCCGGTCAGTCCCTGGCCGCCGCTCACCACACTCCCGCCGTCGTCCGCGGTCTCGGGCACGCGGCCGTTCGCGACCTCCACGACCAACGAGTCCGGCTCATAGCGCAGTTCAATGGTGATCGAGGCGCCCGGGGCGTGCTTATGGGCGTTGGTCAGGCCCTCCTGGGCTATCCGGTACGCCGCGTGATCGGCGGTCGGGGCGAGCGGACGCATCTCGCCCGAGCGCCGCAGCTCCACGGCCGTACCCGCGCTACGGGAGACCTCCACCAGGCGCTCGATGCCGGCCACCCCGCGCGACGGCGCCTTGGCGGCCTCCTCCCCCATGGCCTCAAGGGCAGGGGTGGGGGCGCTGCCTGCGGCGGCCGAGGGAGTGGCCCCGTCACCGGGGGCGTGGGTGCCGTCCCGCAGCAGCCCCACCACCTCGCGCAGCTCGTGCATCGCGCCCACCGACGCCTCCCGCAGCACCCCCACGGCCTCCCGTTGCCGCCCGGTCAGCTCGCGGTCCACCTCCAGCGCTCCGGTGTGCACCGAGATGAGGGCGAGCTGATGGCCGAGGCTGTCGTGCATGTCCTGCGCGATGCGCTGGCGCTCCCGCATCCGGGCCTGTCCGGCGATCATCGCGCGCTCGCGCAGCAGTTGGGCGTTGTACTCGCGCAGGGTGTCCAGCAGCGTGCGGCGCTGCGACCAGTAGCGGCCGGCGAGGCCGGGCACGATGGTCGCGACCAGCGTCACCAGGGCGCCGATGACCAGGAGCCCCGGCGAGACGCGGGGCAACTCCCGCGAGAGGTCCAGGCAGTAGTTGAGGACGTACGCGACGGCGAAGGTGCCGGTCGCCCTGCCCACCCCGGCGATTCGGCGCCCGGCCGACCAACTGGCGACGGGGACCAGCGGTGCGAAACCGACGAACGGGAACGTAGCCGCGATGGCCACCAGCAGGACCGTTCCGGGCAGCACCCGGCGCAGCGGCAACAGCAGTCCGGCAGCCAGCGCGACGGCGGTGATCTGTACCGCGCCCCCGTCGCGCAGGGCCTCGGTTCCCCCCGCCAGCGTCGCCAGCACCAGGCTCAGCAGCGATTCCAGCACAATGCGCCGGGGCGGCCACATCCCGGGACCGAAGAGCGCCCTGCCCGGTTCGGCCAGCCGCCGCAACACCGTACGCACCCTTACCGCGGGCGCCTGGCGAGCGCGCTGTGCACGCTCCTTACCTTCCACACCTGTCACGCAGCCACGTTATGCAGCGCCTCGCGTCGGCGACACCACCTTTCGTCGCGACGTGCAGCAACCAAAGTCCCACGACGTCGGTGACGAGGCCGACCGCTCGCTCCGTCAGTCGGGCGGGACGGGCGCGGTAAGGGCGGCTTGTACGAGGCGATCCGCGTAGGAAGGGGTGAGCCGGCCCGGCTGGAACAGGATGCGGTACATCATCGGGGCCACGACATGGTCCATGACCGCTTCGACGTCGGGAGCCGCTTCGCCGCGTCCCGTCGCGCGACCGAGGATGACCCCGATCTGGTCGGCGGCGTAGGCGGAGCACTGACCGGCATTGCTGCCGTCAGGGTCGCCGAGGAGCGCGTCGCGGATATAGGCGCGGCCCGACGGAGAGGCCATTTCGTCGAGGAACTGCCTGGCCCAGGACTCCAGATCGGTGTGGAGGCTCCCGTGGTCAGCGGGTGGCTCCTCGGGACGCAGGCGTTCGACCGCCACGTCGGACAGCAGCTCATGGAGGTCGCCCCAGCGGCGGTAGATCGTCGACGGGGTGACACCCGCGCGGGCCGCGACGGCCGGCACGGTCAGCGAGGCGCGGCCCGCTTCGGCTTCGAGTTCCCGCACCGCGGCGTGCACTGCCTCCTGGACGCGGGCGCTGCGCCCCCCGGGGCGAGCCATGGCCTTGGGACTCATGCCACCACCTTAAAGCAAAATCGTTGCATCTGGAGTGGGTCCTTCCTCTCGGACGTAGGTCACTCAGCAGCCTCGCCCACGGGGCTCGGCCGGCCTCCGGCGAGGGCGCACCGGCACCCACGGCTGAACCGGCTGCCGCCCACCCGCGTGGGCCGCGCTCTTCAGGCCGTCACCGGCGCCGGTTCACCGCGCCCGTCCTGGACTGCTTCGTAAGCCTGGCCGGTACGCAGGACGAGGGCCTCCCCCATAGGCGGCCCCATCAGCTGCATGCCGACGGGCAGGCCCGCGTCATCGCGGCCGACCGGCAGGGTCAGCGCCGGTATTCCGGTGATGTTCGCGGGGGCGGACAGACGGACATAGGCGTCGGAGACACTCTCCGTCGTACCGTCCGGCCATTCCACGGTGTCCTGGCCCACCTCGGCGGCCGTCATCGGCACCGTGGGCGCAGCGATCACATCGACCTGTTCCAGCACGCGTCCCCACGCCTGGCGCATGAGACTGCGGGCCCGCTGGGCCCGCAGGTAGTCACCGGCCGAAAGGAGTTCGCCGGCCTCCAGCAGGACCCGGACATCCGGTGCGTACAGTTCGGGGACCGACCGCAGCGCACGTTCGTGGTAGGCGGTCGCCTCCGGGACCATCAGGCCCCATTGGGTCGCCTGGACGTAGCGGGCCAGCGGAATCTCGACCTCGACGAGCTCGGCCCCGAGGTCCGACATCTGGGCGAGGGCACCTCGTACGGCGGTCTCGACCGCGGGGCTGATCCGCTCGAAGTAGTAGTTGACCGGCACTCCGATCCGCAGGCCCGTCAAGTCCCCTTCCCCAGGGAGCGGGTAGCCGGGCCGCGCGACACTGGGGCCGGCGGGGCCCTGGGAGTCCTGGCCCGTCAGCACGGAGAGTACGAGCGCCGCGTCCCGCACCGTGCGGGTGAGGGGGCCGACATGGTCCAGGGACCAGGACAGCGAGGTCACACCGTGCCGGGAGAGAAGGTCGTAGGTCGGCTTCAGCCCGACGATTCCGTTCAGCGCCGCGGGTACGCGGATGGAACCTCCGGTGTCCGTGCCCAGGGCGAAGGTGGCCGCTCCGGCGGCCACCGCGACCGCGGAACCACCGCTCGATCCGCCCGCGATACGGCCCTGGTCCCAGGCATTGCGCGTCTGGGGCGTCGTCAGCCCGTAAGCGAATTCATGTGTGTGCGTCTTCCCCAGGAGGACCGCACCGGCGTCGAACAGGCTCCGGGCCACCGCACTGTCGGCCCGTGCGACATGCCCCGCCCGCACCCGGGAACTGGCCGTGGTCGGCAGACCGGCGACATCGATGAGGTCCTTCAGCCCGAACGGGATGCCGTGCAGTGGGCCCCGATACCGGCCGGCCGCGATCTCACGCTCCGCCAATACGGCTGCCTCTCGCGCCGCTTCACTCGCCACGGTGACGTACGCCCCGAGCCGGTCTTCGACGGCGTCGAGTCGTTCGAGCACGGAACCGGTCAGCTCCACCGGGGACAGCTCCCCCTGCGCCACGGCGTCGGCCGCCTCGGCGAGGGTCAGTTCAAAGAGAGCCATCGGTGGCCTCCCCTTCGATGGTGTGGGTGGCGGGCGGTGTCTCCCCGAAGTCCAGTTCACGCAAGGTGCGCACCACCGAGTGGATGTGGTTCGCGGTGGCGGCCACCTCGGCATGGCGCTCGCTCTCCAGCAGGAGCCCGGCACGGAGCGCCCACTTGGCGGCCTCCGTGGCGGTGAGTTCGGCGTCGCTCATGGATCCCCTTCCTGTACGTGCGGCGTGCGTTGCGGGGAGGCCGTCCAGCGGCCGCCCGGCGATCGTCCACAGCAAAAGCAAAAGTTTTGCCTTAGTCGACGGTAGGGACTAGCGTCATCTAAAGCAAATAAATAGCGTTTGTGACTGAGGGTCCGTCACGGTCGGCGTCAGCTCCCGCATCTCCCCGAGAGCAGGAGCCCGCCGCCCGTCCTGAACCCGATCCGCCACTTCCCCCGGCGGGCGCCGCCAGGCCGCACCGCCCCGCCCCGCCCCACTCCGAGCACCAGCCGAGAACGGAAAAGAAGACCGATGCACAGCCACTTCACCCCCTCCGCCAGCAGCCCGCCCGCGACCTGGGACCTGGGCGACCTCACCATCCATCGCATCGACGAGATCGCCCTGCCCCCGCAGACCGGCCCCTGGCTGCTCCCGGCGGCCACACCTGACGTGGTGGCCCAAGCTCCCTGGCTACGGCCCGTCTTCACCGATGAGGCCGGCATCCTGCGGCTGAGCAGCCACAGCTTCGCGTTCTCCGTGGACGGCCTGCGCGTCCTCGTCGATACCGGTATCGGCAACGGCAAACCACGCGCCAACCCCGCCTGGAACAACCTCGACAGCGACTACCTCGCGCACCTCGAAGCCGCCGGCTTTCCGCCCCAGAGCATCGACCTCGTGATCCTCACGCACCTCCACACCGACCACGTCGGGTGGAACACGTACGCCGATGGCGACACCTGGAAGCCCACCTTCCGCAACGCCCGTTACCTGACGGCCCGCACGGAGTGGAACCACTGGGCGGCGGTGGACATGGACGAAGCCCGGCAGCAGATGTTCCGGGACTCCGTCCACCCCATCAAGGACGCCGGTCTTCTCGACCTCATCGACATCCCGGCAGAGGGCACCGACATCGCGCCGAGCATCCGCCTGATCCCCACCCCCGGCCACACCCCTGGCCACCTCGCCGTCGAACTGCGCGGCCGTACATCCACCGCCCTGATCACCGGCGACTGCGTCCACCACCCCGTCCAACTGCTCGACCCCACCATGGGAAGCTGCGTGGACATCGACCCCGACCAGGCCACCGCCACCCGCCGCCACCTCCTCGCCGCCCTGGCCGACACCGACACCCTGCTGCTCGGCACCCACTTCCCCGCCCCCACCGGCGGCCTGGTGCGCTCCGATGGCGACGCCTTCCGGCTCGCCCCTCTCCTGGAGCCCGGCCCCGGCCACACCCCCACGGCGCAGGCGTGAAATCCCGGGCCGCGCACGTCAGATCAGCCCGTCAGCCCCATCAGCCGCCGAACACAGACCTGCACGGGGCCCGGGGCCGCCGTCCACACGCGGTAGGCAGCACGTTTCAGGCATGACGGTGACTGATCTCCGGGCATTCCCTTCCCCGCAGCCGAGTGCATCCGGGATCATGAAGCATGCGCCCGGATGGCTGGCACCTCACCGAAGACGTCGACGACTTCCACACCCGAGCCGGAGAATTCCTGCGCTCGCGCCCCGCCCTGCACACCACACCGCTGACAACCATCGAGACACTGCGCACACGCGGAGCGGGCGCATTCGGCGCCCCAAGCACCCCGGCCCCCGTCTTGGGCCGACTGGAGCGAGCGGGCAGGGTCCACGCCACCTTCTGCCTCATCCGCGGCCTGAGCCTCACCCACCTCACCCCCGAGCACGCCGACACCCTCGCCGCCCACCTGGCCACCCACCTGACCGCCCTCGGGCGCTCCCTGCCCTTCGTCAGCGCGGACCACGACACCGCCACCGCTTTCGCCGAGGCGTGGCAGCGGCGCACCGGCGCAACACCCACACTGCGCGACCGGATCCGCCTGTACCGCCTCGGCACGCTCACCCCGCCAACACCAGTCCCAGAGGGCCGGGGCCGGCTCGTGGGCGAACAGGACCGTGACCAACTCATGGTCTTTCTCCGCGAGTTCACCACGGACGTCAGGGAAGCCGCCACCATCGACGCCGACTCCTGGGCAAGCACCCGCTTCGCCGACAAACACTTCACCTTCTGGGAGACCCCGGACGGCACCCCGGTCTCCATGGCAGGCGCGACCTCGATGGTCGGCGGCATGGTCCGGGTGGACCCCGTCCACACCCCGGCCCACCTCCGGGGTCGCGGCTACGCGGGCGCCGTGACGGCCGAGGTCAGCCAGGCCGCGCTGACCGCGGGCGCCACGGACGTCGTGCTGTACGCCGACCCGGCCAACCCCACCAGCAACGCCCTCTACCAGCGCATCGGGTACCTCCCGATCACCGAGTGGGCGGTGTACGACTTCGCACACGCCGAACCGCAAGCCGGCTAGCGTCCTGGGGCTGTTCGCCCCGGCGCCGATCCAGAAAGCTGCGGAAACAGGCGTGTTCGGCGCCGGAGAGATCCAGGGCGTGTCCGCCCTAGTAGTACCCCTTCGCCCCGTCGAGCAGTTCCCGCACGATGTCCGCGTGTCCCGCATGCCGTCCGGTCTCCTCGACGAGGTGGATGAGCATCCAGCGGAGGTTGGGGTTGCCGGAGGGGTAGTCGGGGTGGCGGCCGACATCGTCCAGGGAGGCGGTGGACACGATCTCATTGCTGCGGGCGCACTGCGCCTCGTACTGCATGAGCAGCTGCTTCAGCGGGACGCCATCGGTGCGCCAGTCGGCGTCCTCGCCCGTCTCGTCAAAGTACGGGTTCCGCGTCTTGTCGCCGCCGAGGAACACCACCTCCAGCCAGAGGTGCTCGACCCACCGCATATGGCTGATGAGCCCGGCCATCGTCATCGCCGGCGAGGTCGGGATGACGGAGCGGTGCGCATCCGCCTCGCTCAGGCCCTCGCACTTCCATCGCAGGATCTGCCGCTGGAGATCCAGCCAGCCGATGAGCGCGGTGCGTTCGTCGGCCTGCAAGGGGGGACGTTCAAGTGAAGGCGCCATGCCCGCGGACGGTAGGGCGCCAGGCCCCCGACTGTCATCTGGTTTTCGGCTACGCGCTACGCCCGACAGCCGGCTCCCCACTCCATGGCCAAGCCAACGCCGCTCCCGGGTGGTGTGGGACATGATGTCCAACTACTGGCCCCGCGCCGAGGAGTTCTCCACCCACGAGCACGACCTCGCGTTCGCGCCCGTCTGGCGCGCGGCGCCCAAGGTCGCCGTCTCCTCGACGCTGACCCAGGCGGACTGGAACACCCGCGTCATCAACACCGACGTCGTCGAGGAGCTCACCGCCCTGAAGGACGGCGGCGCGCACCTGTTGCTGTTCGGGGGCTCCACGCTGGCCGGCTTCCTGACCGAGCATCAGCTGATCGACGAGTACCAGATCTTCGTGCACCCCGTCGTGCTCGGCGGCGGCAAGCGCGTCTTCACTCCGCAGCAGCGGTTCGACCTGACCCTGGTCGAGACCCGGACCTTCGACTCCCAGGTGGTCCTCCTTCGTCACGAACGGGCCGACTAGACCGCATCGTTCAAGCCGCCCCGACGGGCGGGCGGCGACCGATGAGTTTCTCCGTGGTCAGCAGTCAGAGATCACGGCGGGTGTGCGCGACGGCCATGACGGCACGAGTGCGACCGAAGCGTGTACCGGCCGAACCCATGCGTCACCAGGCACGAGATACCGAGGACCCTCAAGATGCGTACCCTGATCAGCACCGCGTTCATCTCGCTCGACGGCGTCGTGGAGGCGCCGGGCGGCGAACCCGGTTACCGCAACTCGGGCTGGACGTTCAAGAACATCGAGTTCCTCCCCGACGCGTTCGAGATCAAGGGGCGGGAGCAGCAGGAAGCCACCGCCATGCTCATGGGGCGGGTCAGCTACGAGGCGTTCAGCCCAGTGTGGCCGGACATGCCCAACTTCCCCAACTACAAGGCCATGTCCAAGTATGTCGTCTCCACCACTCTCACCACCGACCAGTTGGTCTCCAACTGGGGCGAGACCACGATCCTGCGCTCGGTCGACGACGTCGCCGCGCTCAAGGAGACCGAGGGCGGCCCGATCATCCTCCACGGCAGCGCGGCCCTGAACCAAGCCCTCTCGGACGCCGGTCTGATCGACCGCTACCACCTGCTCGTCTTCCCGCTGCTGCTCGGCGCGGGCAAGCGGCTGTTCAGCGCTACGGACAAGGACGCTCAGCAGCTCAAGCTCGTCGAGCACGAGGCGTACGCCAACGGCCTACAGAAGAACGTCTTCGACGTCGTCCGCTGACACGGCTCCCACACCCGAAGTACGCCCCCGGGCAGAAGGACGGACCACGACATGACCGCCGTAGCAAAAGGCCCCGCGAGCTACTTCCCCTCCGGACGGTCTGGTCCAGGTCCCTGACCAGGCATCTCGCCACAACCCTGAGAGCAGTGGCGGGGATCCATTACGGGGCGGCCCCGGCGAGACCCTGACAGCGGTGGGAGGGTGCTTCGTCCGGGTGGACGAGGAAATGGCGGCGGGTGGGCCGGATCCTGGTAACGGCCGTCGAGGGGGCGGTGCAAGAGAGCGGAAGGGACATCATGAGCACCCGCAGGTGGCGCCCCGCCGGGGTTTCCGAGGAGAGGCTGAGCCGGCCACGTGTACGGGAGGCGTTCCGTAGCGCCAGGCTGCTCGTCGGCTGCTATGTCGGCCTCAGCGCGCTGACGCTCCTCGCCATCATTCTGCTGCGCAACCACCCTGACCTCGTGACCGATGCCGTCTGGGTCCGGGCGACCATCGTCGTGGTCACTTCCCTGCTCATGGCCTCTTTCGCCGCTCGGGCGGCCCGCGGCCACCGTCGCTCCTACCTCCGGCTGCGGTGGGCCTCCGGCATCATGGTGGTGGCCATTGCGGCCATCATCGCGGTGCCCGGCGCTTTTCCGCTGTGGCTGAAGATGGAGCAGGGGGTGTGTGGTCTTCTGCTGGCCGGGGTCTTCGTGATCGTGCATGGCAAGCAGTTGCGCGCTGCGTTCGCCGAAAGGTAGGGCGGGTTCGCGCGCAAGGGCGTGCGGCTGCGGGCGCGGGCCCGTCTCGTCACGGACGCTGGCCCGTCTCGTCACGGTCGGTGTGGCCCGTCCGCGACCGGGGACGGATCCGCGCGGACGAGGTCGGTCCGCGCAGTTCCGTCGGTGGGAGGTCAGTCGAGGTCCTCCGAATAGTCGGTCGTGGAGCAGCCGTCGATTTCGCCGTCGTCCGCCGAATTGCCGGAAGGGGCCTTGAAGTCCGGGGTGCAGTTGAGGAACAGCAGCCCGGCCTTGAGGAGTTGGCGGCGCTGGTCGTCGCTGCCCGGGTCGACGGCGAAGTCGTCGCCGATCATGAGGTCGTCCTGTTCGTCCTCGTCCCCCTTGACGGCGGTCTGGAACGCCTCCATGTCCTCGATGGTGAGGAAGTCGACGTCACCGCCGCCGCCCGCCGGGTCCTCGCACTCGCCGCCGCCGTTGATGCCCGTCATCCCCATGGCTTCCACCCGCTGCACCTCGGGAGGCGAGGCGATGTCGACGCTCTCGCAGTGCAGCGTCGACTGGAGGAATTCCCCGGCGTCCTGGGGCGAGCCCACGGAGGGCAGGCCGCAAGCGGAAACCGACGCCAAGGCGCAGACGGTTCCGACAGTGGCGAGTATTCGGTGGAAACGCATGACGTCCCTTTGCAGTTGTGGCTTTGAGCCGAGCGCGCGCCCACCAGCTACGGCGGGCAGCGCCTCGGCTGCGAAGGAGAAGAAAGCCCTCGGCCCTCTCCCCCGCTCCCCCGCCGTGATCAGTTGACCGGGACATGGTAAGCGGAAGCCAGGCCCCGCCGGGCCGACGGCCGATGACCGATAGCCGATGACCGACAGCCCGATGGCCGTTTTTCTGCAATATCGAGCTCGCGATAGACATTCCCCTTCACCTCTCCCGAGCCTTGCGCCGCCCGCCCGATAGTGGCCGGCACGCACACCGCTGGCACGCTCCGGGACGAGAGGCAGCAGCAATGAAGGCACTGGAACGGGACCCGATTCCGATGGACGGACTGCTGGGGCGGGTGGAGCGAGTGGTGAACCGGCTGCCCCATCCGTTTGCGCTCTTCGCCGGGATCTTCGGGCTGGTGGCTGTGGTGTCGACGGTGGTCGCCGCCTTCGATGTGGCGGTTCAGGTGCCGGGGGAGAAAAGCCCGGCTCCGGTGCTCGGTGCGCTGACGCCGGAGGGGCTCAGCCATCTTCTCGGCACCGCCATCGACTCCTTCATGGCCTTTCCCGCGCTCGGGCCGGTGCTGGTCATCGCGATGGGCATAGGGGTCGCGCAGGGCACCGGGGCCTTGGAATGTCTGATGCGGATCGCGTTCCTGCGGGTGTCGCGGCGCTGGGTTCCCTACCTGGTCGCGTTCGTCGCCTGTCAGGGGCACGTACTGGCCGATTCGGCCTACATCCTGCTGCCGTCGTTGGCCGCGATCGTCTTCAAGGCGGTGGGGCGGAACCCGGTGGCGGGTCTGCTCGGTGCCTTTGTGTGCGTGGGGAGCGGCTACGACGGCGGGATTCTGCTCGGCACTCTCGATGTGACCACGACCGGTATCACGAAGAGCGCGGCGGAGCTGCTGCCGGGCATCGACGGTTACCACGTCCATATCGCCATGAACTGGTTCTTCACCGCAACGGCCGGACTCCTGCTGCCGCTGGTCGGCGGTTTCCTCATCGACCGGGTGCTCGAACCCCGGCTGGCGCCCTGGGACCCGCGGCACGACCCGGCGCGTTCCGGCGGTGCGGAGACTGGGGCGGCCGAGACCTTGGCGACCCCGGCGCAGCGCCGGGCGCTGCTGATCAGCGGTGGGGTGACGCTGATGGCCGCCGCGGCGATGGTCACCGCGTGGCTGCTGCCGGGCAGCCCGCTGCGCGGGGAGGACGGGGTGCTGGCGCCCTCCCCCTTCGTCGACAGCCTCGCCCTCGTACTGTCCGGGCTGTTCTTCCTCTTCGGCATCGTCTACGCCCGCTGCGGTGGGGTCGGTAGGGAGGCGCGTGCCGTTTACCCGCACCTCGTCGGCGCGGTGCGGGACATGTCCGGGTTCGTGGTGCTCGTCTTCGCGATCGCGCAGACCATCAATCTGCTGACGTGGAGCAACTTGGGCAAGCTGTTCGCCATCGGCCTCGCGGACGGGGCGAAGTCCGTCGGGCTCGGCGGATTCGGGATTCTGCTCGCGGTCGTCCTGGTGACCTCGCTGCTGAATCTGCTGATCACCTCGGGCTCCGCCCTGTGGTCGATCCTGGGCACCGTCATGGTGCCGGCCGGGATGCTGCTGGGCCTGTCGCCCGCCGCCGTGCACGCGGCGTTCCGGATCGGCGATTCCGTGACCGGGGCGATCACGCCGATGCAGGTGTTCCTGTACTTCGCGCTGGTCTCGGCGCAGAAGTACCAGCCCGAGCTGAGACTCGGCACGGTCATCTCCCGGCTGGTGCCGTTCGCCCTCTCCTTCGCGACGGTCTGGACCGTCATCCTCACCGGCTTCTACTTCCTCGGCCTGCCGCTGGGCCCCGGTGCCCCCATCCATCTGCCGTGAGCGCATTCCCCGACAACCGAGAAGACGAGACAAGGACTGCTGATCTTGTGACCGAGAACGATCTCCTGTGGCTGCCGGCCCGGGAACTGGTGGAGCTCCAGCGGCGCCGTGAGGTGTCGGCGCGCGAGATCCTCGATGCGCACCTCGCCCAGATCGACGCGGTGAACCCGAAGGTCAACGCGATCATCACGCTCGCCGAGGACCGCGCCCGGGAGCTCGCCGCCCGCGCCGATGCCGCCGCCGCACGGGGCGAACTGCTGGGTCCGCTGCACGGCCTCCCGGTCGCGCACAAGGACCTCGCCCCGACCAAGGGCATCCGGACGACCTACGGTTCCCCGCTCTACGCCGACCATGTGCCGGACCATGACGCGCTGGTCGTGGAGCAGTTGGTGCACGCGGGTGCCGTCACGGTGGGCAAGACCAATGTGCCCGAGTTCGGTGCGGGCATCCAGAGCACCAACGAGCTGTTCGGCCCCACCCGCAACCCGTACGACCTGAGCCTGACGGCCGGTGGCAGCAGCGGGGGTGCGGCGGCCGCCGTCGCGACGGGCATGGTGGCCCTCGCCGACGGCGGCGACACCGGCGGTTCGCTGCGCAACCCGGCGACCTTCTGCAATGTGGTGGGGCTGCGGCCCTCGGTGGGCTCGGTTCCGATGTGGCCGGCCAAGGATCCGTTCGCGCCGCTGAGCATCCAGGGACCGCTCGGCCGCACCGTCGACGATGTCGCGCTCCAGATGGCGGTGCTGACCCGGGCCGATCCGAGGTCTCCCTGGGGCCTGGGCGATCCGTCCCGGTTCCATGCCGGTCTGGAGGGCGACTTCTCGGACGTACCGGTGGCGTGGAGTCCGGACCTCGGCGGTCAGCTGGCGGTCGACGACGCCGTACGCACCGCGATGGACCCGGTGCCCGGGGCCCTGGCCGGGATTTCCCGCAAGGTCGGCGTCGCGGCTCCGGACATGACCGGCGCCGACGAGGCGTTCCGCACCCTGCGCGGCTGGTACCGGGCGCTCAACTACGGTGACCGGTACGCCGCGAACCCCGAGGTGTTCGGGATCAGGGTCCGCCAGGACATCGAGAACGGGCTGGCGACGACCTCGGCCGGTCTGATGCGCGCGCACAAGCTGCGCGGGCTGCTCTTCCAGCGGTTCGTGGAATTCACCCGCGAGTACCGCTATCTGGTGACGGTCACGACCCAGGTGCTGCCGTGGAGCGCGGAGCAGCTGTGGCCGGAGCGCATCGGCCACACCAGGAGCGAGAACTATCTCGACTGCATGCGCTCCATGTACTGGTTCACCGTGCTCGGGGTGCCCGCCCTGTCGGTGCCGGCCGGCTTCACTGCGGACGGGCTGCCGGTCGGGGTGCAGATCGTCGGGCGCAGCGGCGACGATCTCGGCGTACTGCGGCTGGCCCGGCAGATCGAGCGGACGCTCGGTGCGGGGCTGCGGCGGCCGGCCGTCGCGCTCCCGGTCACCGGCGCCGGTTCGGACGGTGCCCGCGTCACCGGCGGCGGTACGGACAGCGGCGCCCGCATCATCGGCGCCAGTACGGACGGCGCCCGCGTCACCGGCTGAGGCCGCTCGGCCGCCAGATGTCGAGGGGGACGACGCCACGGCTTCGTCCCCACACATCCAGCAGATGACCGCACAGCTTGTCCTGGCGCAGCACCACGGAACGGTCCGCGATCTCCGCGTAGGGCAGCGCCTGGCGCAGCTGCACCGCCCAGTCGTGGAGCGCGTCCACCGAGTGCAGGGTGACGGTGACCAGCAGGTTGTTCACGCCGGACAGCGCCGCGCAGCTGCGGGTCTCCGGGAAGGCACCGAGCGTACGGCCGGCCTCCTCCAGCCGCTCGTCCGGGACGTTGAGCCACAGCAGGGCGCCGGTCGGCCAGCCCGCGAGGGGCCGGGCGACATCGCAGCGCAGCAGCAGGTCGCGGTTGCCCAGCAGCCGGTTCAGCCGGCGCTGCACGGTCCGGGGTGTGACATCCAGCTCCGCGGCGATATCGATATAGCGGCGCCGGCCGTCTTTGCTCAGCGCGACGATCAGTTCGCGTTCCCAGGTGCTGTACGCCGTGGCCTCGGCGCCCTGCGCTTCCGGCCCGGTGCGGAGCAGGGTCCGCTCCTGGCGCCGGTTCAGCACGCCCAGGCGCCACTGTGATCCGGTGTGGAAGTTGCGGGTCACCAGGTGGGAACGGACCCGGACGACGCCCTCCTGCTGGGGCAGGCTGGTGAGGAGGTAGTCGGACATCGAGGCGAAGTCCGGGGTGAAGGCGATCGCGAACAGGTCGTAGGTGCCGGCGACATGCTGGAGGGTGAGCAGGTGGGGCCGGCGGGACAGCGCGGCCGATACCTGAGCGGCGCTGCCCGGCTCGCAGTGGATCTCGACGAAGGCCCGGCAGGTCCGGTTGAGGAGACCGGGGCCCAGCGCGGGGGTGACCCAGGCCAGGCCCTTGCTGCTGAGGCGCTCCCATCGGCGGGCCAGTGTCACCGCGTCCTGGCCGAGTACCTTTGCCAGTTCGCTCCATGTCGCGCGGGGCGCGGTCTGGAGGGCGTTGGCCAGCAGCAGATCGTCCTCGTCCAGCTGTTCCGGACGCGGCACCTCGGTTTCGCTGCTCACCCGACGAGTCTATAGAGGGGGCACTTCCCTCTCCAGGATGCCGCCCCATATGGCCGCCGGACCGTAATCCCGGCGGCGGGCAAAATACGCTCCGGACGCGGGAGGCAGATACCCCTGAATCGCCTTCAGGGGGTGCGCGCGGGTCCGTGGGTCCGGGTTTGCGAAGCCGGGGTCGGTAGGGGTTGCCGCGCGTTATGCGCGGAAATTAGGTTCCCACCGGGGAATACCGGTGGCCCACGGGGAACTTCGTACGGCGCGTGCCGGCTCTCTTCTTTGCGGGAACGCCGACCCGAGTGGTATCGGGATCCGCTCCGACCGCGACCGATCGAGAGGTTGCCTCATGACCTTGGCCAGTTCGGAACGAGTGACCATGTTCGTGCCGGATTTCCCTTTCGCCTATGACGACTGGCTGCGACATCCGGCCGGGCTCGGCACCGTACCCCGGCACCGGCACGGCACTCCGGTGGCGGTGATCGGCGGCGGGATGTCCGGGATGACGGCGGCCTATGAGCTGATGCGGCTCGGGCTGCGGCCGGTGGTGTACGAGGCCGAGCAGCTGGGCGGGCGGATGCGCTCGGTGCCGTTCCCGGAATATCCCGCGTTACGGGCCGAGATGGGCGCGATGCGCTTTCCGCTGTCGGCGACCACGCTGTTCCATTACATCGACGCACTCGGGCTGCGTACCTCGCCGTTCCCCAATCCGCTGGCGTCCTGCACCCCTGCCACTCTGGTGAACCTGGAGGGACGCACGCATCGTGCGCGGTCGGCGGCCGATCTGCCCTCGGAGTTCCAGGAAGTGGCCGATGCCTGGGCCAAGGCGTTGCAGGACCGCGCCGAACTCTCCAGCTTGCAGGACGCGATCCGCCGCCGCGATATACCCGTACTGAAGGCGATTTGGAATCAGCTGGTCAAGGAGTACGACGACCAGTCCTTCTATGGTTTTCTCGCCACCAGTCCGGCCTTCGCGTCCTTCCGGCACCGGGAGATCTTCGGGCAGGTCGGATTCGGTACCGGTGGCTGGGACACGGACTTCCCGAATTCCATCATCGAGATCCTCCGTGTCGTGTGCACCGCGGCGGACGACGACCAGATGACGATCGAGGGCGGCGCCCAGCAAGTGCCCCGTGGGCTGTGGACGCTTCGGCCCGACCGGCTCGCGCACTGGCCGGCCGGCACCTCGCTGGCCGGTCTGCACGGGGGCGCGCCGCGGCCCGCGGCCGTGGGCATCCGGCGCGATGCCGAGGGCTATACGGTGACGGACGCCGACGGGCGCCGGGACCGGTATCCGGCCGTGGTGTTCAGCCCGCACGTCTGGGCCCTGCTCAATCATGTGGACAGCGATCCGGAGCTGCTCCCGGCCGGCCTGTGGAGCGCCGTCGAGCGCACCCACTACATGGGTTCCTCCAAGGTGTTCGTGCTGACGGACCGGCCGTTCTGGCTGGACACCGATCCGGACACCGGCCGGATGGCGATGGGTATGACCCTCACGGACCGGATGCCGCGCAGTGTCTACCTCTTCGACTCGGGCCCGGACCGGCCGGGTGTGATGTGCCTGTCCTACACCTGGAACGATGACTCGCTGAAGTTCGCCACCTTGTCGGCGGAGCAGCGGCTGGAGCTGCTGCTGACCAAACTGGGCGAGATCTATCCCGGGGTGGACATCCGCTCGCACGTCATCAGCGCACCGCTGGCGATCACCTGGGAGACCGAGCCGCGGTTCATGGGTGCCTTCAAGGCCAACCTGCCCGGTCACTACCGCTACCAGCGCCGGCTGTTCAGCCACTTCATGCAGCACGAGCTCGCTCCGCGGCATCGCGGCTTCTTCCTGTGCGGGGACGACATCTCCTGGACCGGCGGGTTCGCCGAGGGTGCCGTGACCACGGCGCTGAACGCGGTCTGGGGCGTGGTCAACCACCTCGGCGGCAGCACGGATCCGGAGAACCCCGGCCCCGGCGATGTCTTCCACGAGATCGCGCCGGTGCGGCTCCCGGAGTGAGCGTGCGGGTTCTTCGGGCCGCGTGCGCAGGGCCTGCACCGGGCGGTGCAGGCCCTCGTCATATCTCTGCGGTCAGACGGTCCCGGAAGTCGCCGACACCGCCTGGGAGATGGCGTCGATGATGCGGGGTGCCTGGGCGTTCAGGTAGAAGTGCCCGCCGGGGTAGGTCTGCAACTCGAAGCGGCCCACGGTGTGGTCGGCCCAGGAACGGGCCTCATCGACGCTCACCTTCGGGTCGCTTTCCCCGATCATGGCGTAGACGGGGCAGTTGAGCGGCGGCCCCGGCTGATAGCGGTAGGTCTCCGCGGCCCGGTAGTCGCTGCGGATCGCGGGCAGCACCGCGCGGAGCATCTCCTCGTCGTCCAGCGTCTGGGACTCGGTGCCGTTGAGCGCCTTGATCTCCCGGACCAGTGCGGCGTCGTCGTACTGGTGCGCCGTCTCCTCGCGGTGCCGGGACGGTGCCCGGCGGCCGGAGGCGAACAGCGCCTGGAGGGTGATGTCGCGCTGTTCGAGACGGAGCGCCACCTCGAAGGCGAGGGTGGCTCCCATGCTGTGTCCGAAGATGGCCAGCGGCCGGTCGGTCCAGGGCAGCAGCCGCTCGGTCACCTCGTCGGCGAGGTCCGCGATGTTGTCCAGGCAGGGCTCGGTCCGGCGGTCCTGACGGCCGGGGTACTGCACTGCCAGCACATCGATCGCCGGGGCGAGCGCCCTGGACACCGGGAAATAGAAACTGGCCGAGCCGCCGGCGTGGGGCAGGCAGACCAGCCTGGTCGCCGCCTCCGGCGCGGGATGGAACCGTCGGATCCACAGATCCTCATCGGCGTGCGCGTTCACGTGTGCGTCCCCTCAGATTTCCGTACGGGTGAAACCCCTCGCACGACAGTGCTTGCCGGCCGTGCCGTCGGCAACCCCTAACCCTCCGTGGACGCCCCTACGGGACGGGCGCAGAAACCACGATTTCCGGTCCGCGACAACGGACCGGAAATCGTGGCGGTGTCATACCCCTGGCAGCGACGTTCGCGAACCGTCACCGACACGGGGGAGGGGCATTCACCGGAGGGTCGCCTCGCCCACTGTGCTGCATGGGCTCGGCGTCGCTATTTTCCGCGGCTTTTGGTGGTCTCCGTATCCGCCGGGCCGCTCTCCTCGGATTCCTCCTGCTGCTTGGGATCCTTGTAATTCGGGTCGTGGAGTTTGCGCCGCCCGTCCACCTTGCGGACCGCCCAAATACTCGTCATGACGGCGAAGAAGGTCAGCGGCCAGCCCATGACGAGCCGTGCGATGCCGAGCCAGGTGGTCTCGTCCATGTTGTAGAGCCACCGCTCCACCGCGAAGCGGGAGAAGCTCAGGAACGACCAGAGCAGCGTCGCCAGGTCGTAGTAGAACAGCGACTTGCGGTCCTTGCGCCAGAACGTGCCCTGGAGGTTGGCCGCCGACCAGACCTGGCCGATCAGGGGCCGGCGCACCAGGACGGACAGCAGCAGAATGCTCCCGATGCCGACGGTGATCCAGTTGCCCAGCAGGTAGTAGCCCTTGGCCTCGCCGACGAACACGGCGACGCCGGAGGTGATGAGGACGGTGCCGAGCCCGACGAACGCGGCGGCCAGCTTCTCCTTGCGCAGCAGCTGGAAGATGCCCACCAGGACCGCGGTGCCGATGGAGGCCCAGATCGCCGGCCACATGCTGGTCAGCGCATTGACCACGATGTAGGTGATGACCGGCAGGATGGTCAGGATCGTGCCGTAGACCCCGCCGATGTACTCCCAGGCGTAGGCCAGCTGGTCCTGGAAGTTCTCCGGGACCTTCTTCGGCTCGTCCTTGGCGGCCTCCTCGGGTGCGTCGGTCACGGACGAGGAGTGCGACTCGGCCGAGTGCTTCACGTCTCCCCCAGGTGAGAGTTTCCGGCCTTGGCTCGGTGGCGCGTATGCGGCCTGGTCACATCGGTGTCGTGCACGGTTCGTTCTCCCCACGAGGCTCTGCAACATGTCCCATGGTGGCCGGAGACGATCCCTCGGACATCCCAGCTAGGTCCCAAGAAAGGGTGGAGGTAGCTCTACCCCCCCGTCCGTCTGGCGGGCCGCCGGAGGTGCCCGGGGCGGTCGTTTCGCCCAGCGTCGGGGCACGGCCGCGTACGCCCGGACGATTCACCGCATAGCGCCGGACCGTTCCACCCGGGCCCGGCGAGTTGAGCAGGCGTTTTATGCTGCGCGCCGGACAATTCTCCGAATATTCATCCGCCGCCGAATTGGCGCCCGATTTGGGTAATGCGAGGGCATTTCTTCGCCCGCCCTTAGCTGCGCCGCGGGACGCCTGACGGGCAATAGCGAACACCTTCACAAATGCCTGGCAAAAACTTTGGGATCTTGACTCCGCTACCTGTCGCCAATAAGTTCCTGGCCTGTCACTTGGCAATTACCTTGAGGGGAGCATTCCATGACGGAGATTGACAGCAACGGGTCGGTGCGGGAATTGCGCTTCCCCATGGCCCGGCGCTGCCCCTTCGCCCCGCCACCGGAGTACGAAAGGCTGCGCGCGGACTCCCCGCTGGTGCGGGTACAGCTGCCGCACGGCGGTACCGCGTGGGTGGTGACCCGGCATGCCGAGGCCCAGCAGCTGCTGACCGATCCCCGGGTCAGCTCGGATGCGAACCGGCCGGGCTTCCCCAGCGTCCGGCCGCCCCAGGAGCCGCCGGCCGACGAGGGCACGGACGACGCGGAACCGCTCACCGCCGAGCAGCTCACCGAGCTGGCGGAGATCGCCCAGTTCCACGAGGGCCAGTTCATCAACCTGGATCCGCCCCGGCACGGTCACTACCGGCGCATGCTCATCTCCGAGTTCGGTGCGCGGCGGATGAACGAGCTGCGGCCGGAGGTCCAGCGCATCACCGACCGGCTGGTCGACGACATGCTGGCGAAGGGCTCCCCGGCGGACCTCGTGGAGGATCTGGGGCTGCCGCTCTCCTCGCTGGTCATCTGCCGGTTACTCGGCGTGCCGTACGAGGACCACGAGTACTTCCAGTCCGCGACCCGGACACTGGTCCAGCTGGACGCCGAGCCCGAGCAGCTCAAGGCGGCGATGGAGGGGCTCATCGACTTCCTCGACGAGCTGGTCAAGGCGGCCGTGCGGGAACCCGGCGACAACCTCATCGGCCGGCTGATCAACGAACAGGTCGGCAGCGGTGAGCTGACCCGGGCGGCACTGGTGGGCATGGCGTTCCTGCTGCTGACCGCCGGACACGAGGCGACCGCGAACATGCTTCCGCTGGGCATGCTGACTCTGCTGGAGCATCCGCGGCAGCTGGCCGAACTCCGCGCGAACCCCGCGCTGCTGCCCGGCGCGGTCGATGAGCTGCTGCGGTTCCACTCGGTGTCGGACTGGGCCGCCTTCGACCGGGTCGCCGTTGAGGACATCGAGATCGACGGCCGGAAAATCCTGGCCGGTGAGGGCATTTTCGTGCTGAGCGCGTCGGCCAACCGGGACGAGCGGGCGTTCGCGGACCCCGATAGGTTCGACATCCACCGCAAGGCCCGGCACCACATCGCCTTCGGATATGGGGTGCACCAGTGCATCGGGCAGAATCTGGCCCGCGCCGAGCTGGAGATCGGTCTGGGCACGCTGCTGCGGCGGATTCCCGAGCTGCGGCTCGACAAGCCGATGGATGAACTGCCCTTCAAATACCAGAACTTCGTCTTCGGACTGCACGCGATGCCGGTCCGCTGGTAGTAGCCGGTCCGCGCTGGTCGCCACTCCCCCGGCAGATCACCGGCCCCTGAGGGCCGGGGTCGGTGATCTGCCGGGGGATCTGGTCGCTACCGGCCGGCCTCCAGTTCGCTGTCGAGGATGTCGAAGAGTTCCTCGGCGGTGGCGGCCCCCAGGGCGGGCTCGTCCGGCCGCTCTTCGGGGCGATGCGTTTCGGTCCATGTGGTGAGCAGTCCGCGCAGCCGGGCCGCGACACCGGCGTACTCCTCGTCGTCCGGGGCGACGGCCGCCAGCTCCGCCTCCAGCCGGCGGATTCCGGCGAACACCGAGGCGGTCCGGTCCGCTTCGCTCTCGATGAGGCGACCGGCCAAGTGCTCCGCGACCGCCTCCGGCGTGGGGTGGTCGAAGACCAGCGTGGAGGACAGGGTCACCCCGGCGGCGGCGGTCAGCCGGTTGCGCAGTTCGACCGCGGCGAGCGAATCCAGGCCGAGTTCGAGGAAGCCCCGTCCGCCGGCCACCGCATCCGGGCGGTCGTAGCCGAGGACCTCGGCGACCTGCCCGCGGACCAGGTCCCGCAGGGTGCGGCGCTGCTCCTCGGCGGAGAGCGCCGCCAGCCGGGTGGCCAGGGATTCCGCGGCCGGAGCCGGTGCCTGGGCGTCGGCGGCAGGCCGGGAGGGCGCCCGGACCACCCCGGCCAGCAGCGCGGGGACGCCGCCGGGTCGGGCCCGCAGCACGGCCTGGTCGATCCGCAGCGGGACCAGGGTGGTCTCCGCGGTGGCGAGCGCGGCGTCGAACAGTGCCAGACCTTCGGCCGGGGCGAGCGGCGGGAAACCGGACCGGGTGGCCCGGCGCAGGCCGGCCTCGCCGAGCCGGCCGGCCATCCCGTCGGCCTCGTCCCACAGCGTCCAGGCCAGCGCGGTCGCCGGGCGGCCGGCGGCCCGACGGTGCCGGGCCAGCGCTTCGAGGAACAGGTTGGCGGCCGCGTAGTTCGCCTGCCCCGCCCCGTCGAGCAGGGTGGCGGTGGAGGAGAACAGCACGAACCGGGTGAGTTCCAGGTCCGCGGTCAGTTCGTGCAGCAGCCAGGCCGCGTCCGCCTTGGGCCGGAAGACGCCGTCGAAGCGCTGCGGGGTCAGCGAGGTGAGCACCCCGTCGTCGAGCACCCCGGCGGCGTGCACCACGGCGCGCAGCGGATGCGCGGCGGGGACCCCGGCGAGCAGCCCGGTCAGCGCCGCACGGTCGGAGACATCGCAGGCGGCGACGGTCACGGTGGCGCCGAGCGCGGTCAGCTCGGTACGCAGGTCCGCCGCGCCCGGTGCGTCCGGTCCCCGGCGGCTGACCAGCAGCAGGTGCCGCACCCCGTGCGCGCCGACGAGGTGCCGGGCGACGAGCGCGCCGAGCCCGCCGGTGCCGCCGGTGATCAGCACGGTGCCGTCCGGGTCCCAGTCCGCACCGGCGTCCGGTGGGGTGACCCGCGCCAGTCGTGGCAGGCGCAACTGGCCGTCCTTCAGCGCCAGTTGAGGCTCATGGGTGGCCAGCGCACCGGCCACGGCCGGGCCGGAGGCCGTCCAGGAATCCACGTCGAGCACCGTGATCCGGTCCGGGTGCTCGGCCTGCGCCGAGCGCACCAGGCCCCAGACCACCGAGGCGGCGAAGTCATCGCCCTCGGTCACCAGGGCGAGCCGGGAGCCGGCGAACCGCTCGTCGGCGAGCCAGGACCGCAGCAGCGCGAGGACGCGGTGTGCGGTGCGGCGGGCGGCCTCGGGCGGCGCGCCCTCGGCGGGGGCGCAGGGGACCACCAGGAGGTCCGGTACGTCCATGGCGGAGAGTTCGGTGTGACAGCGCAGGCGGACCCCGCCGGAGCGCAGCGCCCGGCCCAGGGGGCCGTCGCCGTCGCCCAGCAGCGCCCAGTCGCCGGCCGGTGTGCCCGGGGTGGCCACCGTGGTCCAGTCCGGCCGGAACAGCGACTGCGCCACCACGCCCTTCCGGGCCGCCGCGGTCTGTTCGGCGGCGACCGGCCGGGAGACCAGGGAGCGCACCGAGGCGACCGGGGCGCCCGTCGAGTCGGCGAGATCCAGGGCGACCGCGTGGTCCCCCGCGGCGGACAGCCGCACCCGCAGCGCCGGCGCGCCGACGGCCCGCAGGGTCACCCCGGACCAGGCGAACGGCACCCAGGGCCGTCCGTCCCGTGGCAGGAACTCCCCCAGGTCCAGGGCGTGCAGGGCCGCGTCGAGGAGCGCCGGGGACAGTGCGAAGTCCGCGCTGTCGGCCCCCTCGGGCAGGGCGACCTCGGCGAACACCTCCGCGCCACGGCGCCAGGCGGCGCGCAGGCCCTGGAACTCCGGGCCGTAGTCGTAGCCGCGCTGGGCCATCCCGTCGTACAGCCCGCCGAGATCGACCGGTGCGGCCCCGTCCGGCGGCCAGACCCGCAGGTCGGGGCCGTCGTGGTCCGGGGCGGTGGCGGTGAGCCGGCCGGTGGCGTGCCGGGTCCAGGGCACCTCGGCCGGATCGTCCTCGGCACGGGAGGACACCAGGACCCCGCGGTCGCCGTGTTCGTCCGGCGCGGCCACCTCGACCTGGAGCCGTACCGCACCGGTGTCCGGCAGCACCAGCGGGCTCTCCAGGGTCAGTTCGGCCAGGGCGGGGCAGTCGGCGCGGTCGCCGGCGTGCAGGGCGAGGTCGACGAAGGCGGTGCCCGGCAGGAGGACGGCGCCGTTGATGGCGTGGTCGGCCAGCCAGGGGTGGGAGCGCAGCGAGAGACGGCCGGTGTAGCGGCGGGTGTCGTCCTGTGCGGACTCGATCACCGCGCCGAGCAGCGGATGTCCGGCGTCGGCCTGGCCGAGTGCGGCCGCGTCCAGCTCCTGGTCCCCGGCGTCCAGCCAGAACCGCCGCCGCTGGAAGGCATAGGTGGGCAGGTCCACCGGGTGGCCGGAACCGCCGTGGAACGCGGCCCAGTTCACCTCCGCGCCGTGCGCCCAGGCACCGGCGAGGGCACCGGTGACTTCGCGGGTCTCCGCGCGGTCGCGGCGGAGCGTGGGCAGGAACACGGGCCGGTCCTCGCCGGGCACACAGTCCGGTGCCATCGCGGACAGCACCGCGTCCGGCCCCACTTCCAGGAAGGTGCGCACCCCGGTGTCGGCCAGCGCGCGGATGCCGTCGGCGAAGCGGACGGCGCCGCGTACGTGGTCCACCCAGTAGTCCGGTGCGCAGAGTTCCTCGCCGGTGGCGATCCGGCCGGTGAGGTTGGAGACCACCGGAATCTTCGGCGGCTTGTAGGACATCACCCGGGTCACCCAGCGGAAGCCGTCCAGCATCGGCTGCATCCGCGGGGAGTGGAAGGCGTGGCTCACCCGCAGGCGCTGGGTCTTGTGGCCGCGCGCGGCGAGGGTGGCGGCGATCTCGGTGACGGCGTCCTCGTCCCCGGAGAGCACCACCGAGGCGGGCCCGTTGACCGCGGCGAGGCCCACCCGCCCCTCGAATCGGCCGAGTTCGGCGGTGACCTGCTCCTCGGTGGCCCGTACGGACACCATCGCGCCACCGGCCGGGAGCTCCTGCATCAGCCGGCCACGGGCGGCGACCAGGGCGGCCGCGTCGGGCAGCGACCACACCCCGGCCACATAGGCGGCGGTGACCTCGCCGAGGGAGTGGCCCAGCAGGAAGTCCGGCCGCAGCCCCCAGGACGCCAGCAGCCGGAACAGCGCGGCCTCCAGGGCGAACAGCGCCGACTGGGCGTACACCGTCTCGTTCAGCAGGGCGGCCTCGGGACTCTCCGGTTCCGCCCACACCACGGCGCGCAACGGGCCGGGGAGATGGACGTCGAGCTCGGCGCAGATCTCGTCCCAGGCACGGGCGAACACCGGGTGGGCGGCGTACAGCTCGCGGCCCATCCCGAGCCGCTGGGCGCCCTGGCCGGTGAACAGCACGGCGACCGCGCCGGGCCCGGCCTGCCCTTGGCGGACCCCGGCGCCCGGCGTGCCGGCGGCCAGGGCGTCCAGGTGGTGGGTGAGTTCCGCCCGGTCGGCGGCGAGCAGCACCGCACGGTGTTCCAGCGGTGCCCGGGTGGTGCCCAGCGCGCGGCCGACGTCGGCGAGGGCCGGCTCGGGGTGCTCGTCGAGGAAGGACTTCAGCCGGGCGGCCTGTGCCCGCAGGGCGTCGGGAGTGCGCGCGGAGACCGGCAGCGCCAGGACCGGGGGGTGTGCGGTGGCGGGCGGCGGTGCGGGGGCGGGCGGGGCCTGTTCCAGGATGACGTGCGCGTTGGTGCCGCTGAAGCCGAACGAGGAGATGCCGGCCCGGCGCGGCCGGTCCGTGCGCGGCCAGGGCCGGGCCTCGGTGAGCAGTGCGGCCGTGCCCTGCGCCCAGTCGACATGCGGGGTGGGCTCGGTGACATGCAGGGTGCGCGGCAGCAGTTCCTGCCGCATCGCCATGATCATTTTGATGATTCCGGCGGCACCGGCGGCGGCTTGGGTGTGGCCCAGGTTGGATTTGACCGACCCCAGCCACAGCGGTTCGGTACGTCCGGTGCCATAGGCGGCGATCAGGGACTGGGCCTCGATCGGGTCGCCGAGCCTGGTGCCGGTGCCGTGCGCCTCCACCGCGTCGACCTGGTGCGGGTCCAGTCCGGCGGCGTCCAGGGCCTGGCGGATCACCCGCTGCTGGGAGGGGCCGTTGGGCGCCGTGAGGCCGTTGGAGGCGCCGTCGGAGTTGACCGCTGAGCCGCGGACCAGGGCGAGTACAGGATGCCCGGCGCGGCGGGCGTCGGAGAGCCGCTCCACGACCAGTACGCCGACGCCCTCGGACCAGCCGGTGCCGTCCGCGTCGGCCGAGAACGGCTTGCACCGGCCGTCCGGGGCGAGGCCGCGCTGCCGGGAGAAGGACAGGAAGGTGCCGGGCGCGGCCATGACGGCCACCCCGCCGGCCAGGGCCACCGAGCACTCCCCCTGCCGCAGTGCCTGGCAGGCCAGATGCAGCGCGACCAGGGAGCCCGAGCAGGCGGTGTCCACCGTCATCGTGGGGCCTTCCAGGCCCAGGGCGTAGGCGACCCGGCCGGCGATGACGCTGGTGGTGTTGCCGGTGGAAAGATAGCCCTCCAGCCCGCCGGCCCGGGTCAGCCTGGGCCCGTACTCCTGTGGCTCGGCCCCGAGGAAGACCCCGGCGCGGCTGCCGCGCAGCGCGGTCGGGTCGATTCCGGCCCGCTCCAGCGCCTCCCACGAGGTCTCCAGGACGAGCCGCTGCTGCGGGTCCATCGCCTGCGCCTCACGCGGGCCGATCCCGAAGAACTCCGCATCGAACTCCGCCGCGTCGCGGAGGAATCCGCCGCGGCGGACGTACGTCTTGCCCGGGGCGTCCGGGTCCGGGTCGTACAGGGTCTCCGGATCCCAGCCGCGGTCCTCGGGGAGCCCGGCGACGACCTCGCCGCCCTCGGCGACCAGCCGCCACAGCTGTTCGGGGCTGCCGATCCCGCCGGGGAAGCGGCAGCCGATCCCGACGATGGCGATCGGGTCCGCGTCGTCGGCCACACCCTGCTCCGGGGGCGCGGAGGTGGCTTCCGCGCCGTCCCCGTCGTCCCCGCCGTCCGCACCGAACAGTCCGGCGCGCAGCTGCCGGGCCAGCCGTACCGGGGTCGGATAGTCGAAGGCCACGGTGACCGGGAGCGGCAGTCCGGTGGCTCCCACCAGCCGGACATGCAGATCGGCCGCGGTGAGCGAGTCGAATCCGAGGTCGGTGAAGGGGCGGTCCGGGGCCAGGGTCCGCGGTGCGTCATCGGGCCGGACGCGGCGCAGCGCCCCGAGGGCGTGGTGGCACACCAGATCCAGCAGCGCCCGGTCCTGCTCGGGCCGGGACATCCCGTGCAACTTCTGGATCAGTGAGGGGTTTTCGTCGAGGGCATTCATACGCGGACTCCGACCGAAGGGCCTGGGGATCAGGTGAGCGTGTGGTACTCCGCGCAGTCCTGGAGGACGGCGACCGGGGGGTGGAAGGTGTTCATCGGCTTCTTCCGGTCGAACGTGCCGGAGTGCGCGTACGCCACCAGAACGCCGTCGCGCTGCCGGACGAGCAGATCGGGCTTGCCGTCCAGGTCGATATCGGTCACCGCCAGCGCGTCCTCCAGCGGGTTCCAGTCCGCGCCGAGGTTGCCGACGGTGTACCAGGTGCCCTGGCCGGCTCCGTCGCCGAGGAAGCCGTCCGGTCCGGGCGGGAATTCGTAGACGCACAGATCGCCGTTGTCGCGCAGGATCAGCAGATCGAGCCGGCCGGTGCCGGTCACATCGGCCATGCCGAAGGGGAAGTCGGTGGGCTCGGTGACGGTCAGCCGCTGCGGCGTCTTGTCGAAGGTGTCGTTCTCCACCACGTCGCCGGTGTTGCGGAACCAGTCCACATGGCCGAGTTCGCTCTCCCGGCCGAAGGTGTCGTCCTTGCCGTCCCCGCTGACGTCGGCGACGCCGATGCTCTCCCAGATACGGCCGTCGTCGCGACGGCCGGACATCCGGACCGGCTCGCTGAGGGTGTTGAGGCCGTTGAGGCCGCCCTTGTTCTCGTAGAGGTAGACCCCGTGCGGATGCTCGGTGTTGACCGATTCCTCGCTGCCGGCGAGCACACTGGCCAGGCCGTTGCCGCGGATGTCGATGGTCCGGATGATGAGGTGCTTCTCCCAGCTGAAGTCCGTACCGATCGTCACCGGGTCGAGGAAGGTGCGGGTGCCGTCGAACTTTCCGCTGTGCGGGAAGACCAGCAGTTCACCGTTGGTGTCGTGGCGAACGAGCAGATCCCGCTTCCCGTCGCCGTTGAAGGATTTGCAATGGCCGTTCATGATCATCGCCGGCATGTCTCAACTCTCCTCGGTCAGCCGTTCTTGTGCGTGCTGGCGCGGGTACCTGGGGGTCAGTCGGTACCGGGATCCACCCCGTGGGACCGCAGGAACGCGGCGAGGCCCAGCGGGGTGGGCAGGGCGAAGAACTCGGCGAGGCGGACCTCAGCTCCGAAGGACTCCTGGATGCGCTGCACCAGCAGGGCGGCGAGCAGGGAATGCCCGCCCAGGACGAAGAAGTTCGCGTCGGCGGTGACGTCCTCCCGGCCGAGCAGCTCACGGAACAGCGTGAGCAGCGCGTCGACCAGGGCATCCTCGTGGTGTTCCGCCGCCGCGCCATGGCCGGCCGCGGCGCGACGGGCGATGGCCAGCCGGGTGAGGTGCGGGTAGTCCACCTTCTCGTTGGCGTTGGTGGGGAGTTCATCGGTGAGCACGAAGTCGTGCGGCACCGCGGACGAGGGCAGCTTCGCCCTGGCGTGTTCCCACAGCCGCTCGGCGAGGCCCTCGGCGGGGTGGGCCACCACGAAGGCCACCAGCACGGCGTCCGCGCTGAGATCGCCGACGGTGACCACGGCGGCGTCCGTCACCTCGGGGTACTCCCGCAACACCGCCTCGATTTCCGCGAGTTCCAGGCGGTTGCCGCGGAGTTTGATCTGTCGGTCCACCCGGCCGAGCACCTCCAGTGTTCCGTTGTCCCGCCAGCGGGCCAGGTCCCCGGTGCGGTAGAAGCGCCCGTACTCGGGGTGCTCGCCGAACCGTTCGGCGGTGAGTTCCGGGCGGTCGTGGTAGCCGATCGCGACTCCGGCGCCCGCGAGGCACAGTTCGCCGTGCACGCCGAGCGGGAGTTCCCGGCCGGCCGGATCCAGGACGAAGGCGGTGGTGTTCCGCAGCGGGGTGCCGGCGTGCACCGCCCCGTCCCCGGCGTCGAGCCGGCCCGCGGTGGACCAGATGGTGGTCTCGGTGGGGCCGTAGACATTGCGGACCTCAGCGGCGGTCTCCAGCAGTCGCGCCGCCAGGTCGGCGGGGAGCGCCTCGCCGCCGCACAGCACCCGCCGGCCGGCCAGGTGGTCGCCCACCTGATCGAGCACCGTCCGCCAGGTAGTGGGGGTGGCCTGCACGATGCCCACGTCGTGCCGGATCAGCAGGTCCCTGAGCACGCCGCCGTTCACCCGGGCCTCGTCGGGGGCGACGGCCAGCCGTCCGCCGGAGGCCAGCGGGAGGAACAGCTCCAGCGCGGAGATGTCGAAGGCGAAGGTGGTCATCCAGAGCGTGGTGTCGCCGGGGCCGGGCGCGAGCTCGTCGAGGAAGTGTTGGACGAGATTGGCCAGGTTGCCGTGCGCGACCTTGGTGCCCTTGGGGCGGCCGGTGGAACCGGAGGTGTAGATGAGATAGGCGCAGGAGACGGGGTCGGGGTCCGCCGGGAGGACGGCGGGCCCGCCCTCCGCGGCGCGGAGACCGGCCATGTCCAGGCGGGGGGTGCCGTCGGGCAGGGTGACCGTGTCACCGGCCAGTACGGCACGGGCGCCGGAATCCGAGAGCTGGTAGGCGATCCGGTCCGCGGGATGGTCGGGGTCGACCGGCAGGTAGGCGCCGCCGGCCAGCCACACGCCCAGGGCCGCGGCGGCGAGTTCGGGGCCACGGCGAGCGGCCACGGCGACCACATCGCCCTCGGCCACCCCGGAGGCGCTCAGCAGCGCCCGGGTGTCCACGGCCGCCTGCCACAGCTCGGCGTAGGTCACGTTGCGGTCGCCGTGCGCGACGGCGACCGCCTCCGGGGCGGCGGCCGCCCGTTCGGCGACGGTGCGCAGCACGGACGGGGTCGGTGCGTCGGTGGCGGTGCGGTTGGCCGCGGCGATGACCGTACGGTCCCGCTCCGACCAGGAGGACAGTTCGCCGACGGGCCGGTCCGGTTCGGCGCCGACCGCGACCAGCAGCGCGTCATAGCGCTGGAGAAGGAGTGCGACATCGGCCCGGCGGTGGGACTCCACCCCGTACAGCGCCTCGACGGTGATGCGGTCCGGCTCCGAGAGGATGTCGAATTCGAGGTTCATCCGGCTGTAGCCGTTGCGGACCATCAGGGCCCGCGCCGGAAGGCCGCCGATGGTCGTCTCCGCGGAGAGCCCGCCCGGCAGGTAGTTGAACATATGCCGGAACAGCGTGGTGCTCCATGCGGAGTTGACCCGCGGGATCTCCGGCAGCAGCAGGTCCACATGCACATCGACATGGGAGACCGCCTCCAGGAACACGTCCCGGGCCTGCCGCACCAGGGCGCGGAAGCTCTGCGCCGGGTCGGTCCGGACGCGCAGCGCCAGGATGTTCACGTAGTAGCCGATGGCGCCGGCGGCCTGCTGCCCGCGGATGTCCGCGGGCGAGCCGATCACGATGTCCGGCCCGGCGCCGTGCTGGGCGAGCAGCAGATAGTAGGCGGCGAGCAGGATGACGGGTTCGGAGGCCCGCAGTTCCCTGCGCAGCCGGCGGACGACGTCCCGGGCCCCGTCGGAGAGGTCGTGCGCGACGGTGGCCCCCTTCAAGGTGGTCTCCGCGCTCCCCTGCCGGTCCATCCACAGATCCAGCGCGCCGGCGTCGAAGCCGCTCAGATGGTCGCGCCAGAACTGGAAGCTCTCCGGGCGGGGTTCGTCGGCGGCGACCGCCGCGACCGGCACGATCGCCTCGCCGGAGAGATCCTTCCCGGCGAGGACCGCGTCGTAGAGCCGGGTCAGCTCACCCATCACGATCTGCGCGGACGCCACATCGAACACCAGGTGGTGGGCCACGACGCAGAGCACATCGCCCTCGGGCGCCTCGACCTGGCAGATCCGCAGCATGGGCCGGCCGTTGAACTTGAACGGGCGGGCGGCGAGCGCGGTGAGATCGTCCGCCAGCCCGTCCGCCGTCGACCGGCTCACCTCGATGTCGACCGTGGCGTCCGCCGGGGCCAGGATCGCCTTGCGCAGCCCGGCGCCCTCGTCATGGAAGACGGTGCGCAGCACCTCGTGCTTGCGCAGGAGCCGGGCGGCGGCCTCGCGCAGGGCCGTGGTCCGCAGCCGGCCCGCCACCTGGATGGCGGCCGGGATGTTGTTCACCCCGCTGTCCGGGACCAGCTTGTCGAGCAGCCACAACGCCTCCTCTTTCTGACTGGCCCGGGAGAGGGGCGTGCTCATGGGCTGCATGCGCGAGTTCCTTTCGACGTGCTGGGGTGCGGTCGGTCAGCTCAGCAGACCGGTGACCGTGGTGGCGACGTCGGGCGTGCGCAACAGATCGGCGTGCTCGACGGGGAAGCGGATCTCCTTGGCCACCCGGGCGGCCCGGTCGGCTTCGGACAGCGGGTTGAGGCCACTGGTGGGGGTCGCGGAGGTCATCGCGGTCAGCGACTTCCAGCCGGCCGTCGGGTCGAGGTCGCTGCCCCGCACGAAGAAGTGCAGGAACAGGCCGAAGGTGGCGACGAATTCCTCGCTGCGCTTGGCGTCCAGGCCCACCCGCGCGAAGGCCGGGCCGCCGACCTCCCGGAAGATCTCCAGCAGCCGCTCACCGAACTGCTTGATGTCGCCCTCGTCGGTCAGCGCCTGCCCCGCGGCCTGCTGGGCGTGCGCGATCTCCGCCGGCGTGAGCAGCCCGGACATCCCCTCCATGGTGGTCAGGAAGTGGTGACAGACCACATCACGCCGGGGCAGCTCGGGGTCGAAGCCGACGAGGACGGGCGTCTCGCCCTGGCTGCGCCCGATGCGCTCGGCCAGCGCCGCCGCGTACACCGCTCCGACGCAGTAGCCCATGACGGCCCGGACCGGCCGGCCCTCCCGGAGCACATCCGCCGCCCAGCGTTCGACGTAGTCGGCGCCGGTCATTCCGGCGTCCTCCTCCGGGGCGGGCGGGAGTGTCTCCCAGAGCGAGAATTGCGGATTGGCAAGCGCGACGAAATCCGGAAAACCTGCCTGCGGCCTTCCGGTCACCGCGAAATCGACCGCGAGTACCAGATCCTTTCCGTCCGAAGTCAACGATTTCCACGAGCCAGGAACTGCCATGTGGATTCACTCTCCGAGCTGAGCGTGTCGGTGCACGCAGCGTATGGGCCGTCCCGGGAGACGGAACACCCCTAAGGAACCCCTTAAAGGGGGTGTCTCTCCGATCTCCGTGGGCCTGCGACGCCTGGCACCGCACCTCGCGGCGTTGTCGCATCACCCACGGACACCCAGTCCGAGGGAGACGCTCCGCCTTGCGATGCACGGCACCAGACGCCGCAGGCTGATCCACGCAGATCGAAGAGACACCCCCTTAGTACCCCGAACCGGCCCAGGGGGAAGGCCGGTTCGCCGGACGGGACGGGCCCGTCCGGCGAGGACCTGAACAACACCCGGGCGGTGTCAGCCGAGTTCGGATTCCAGGAACTCGACGACCGCGTTGGGCGTCGGATAATCGTAGACAAGCGCGGCGGGCAGCGACAGTCCGGTGATGCGGTTCAGTGCATTACGGAATTCGACCGCGGACAGCGAATTGAAGCCGGCATCGAGGAAATCGAGGTCGGGTTCGACCGCCGAAGCGCTTTCGTGTCCCAGTGCCCGGGCCGCCACACCGCGGGCGATGTCCAGCAGGGTCTCCTGCCGGTCCGCCGCGGTCAGCTCCTTCAGATAGGCCCGCAAGGCTTCCGGGTCCACGTCGTCACCGGTGTCCGCCGCGGGCTCCTGGGCGGGCCGGCGCACCTCGGGCAGGGCACGCAGCAGCGAACCGGTCCGGGTGACGGCGAGTTCCGCCCAGTCCGCCTCGGCGACGGTGACGGACTGCTCGCCGCACTCGACCGCCCGGGCGAACACGCTCTCCGGGGCGGGCGCACCGTCCCAGCAGAGCACCGTTCCGCTGAGCCCTTCGGCCCGGCGCCGGCGCACCAGCTCCTCGCGGTACGCCCCCGCCGCGGTGACCGCGGCCCGCGAGGGATCACCCCAGGTGCTCGCCGCCGGGGCGAGCAGCACGAACGCCGGGGCGTCGCGGGCGAGTTCGTGCAGATTCTCGGACTCGCGCACGGCCCGCTCCAGCACCTGGCCGAACTCGGCGACGGTGGCGGAGCCGACCGGCTGGTCCCCGGCGCCGCCGATGCCGTGCACGACGGTGCTCAGCGGATGGGCCGCGGGGACGCGGTCCAGCAGCCGGGCCACCGCCTCGCGGTCGGTCAGGGCCTCGTCGATGACGGTCACCGGGACGCCGAGGGACTCCCCCGCGAGTGCCGGGGGCACCAGCAGATGCGCGGCGCCGTTACGGGCCAGCCAGCGGGCTACCTGGGCGCCGGCGGCGCCCAGTTCACCGGCGAGCAGCACGGTGCCCGTCGGCCGCCAGGGCCGGTGGGCGGCCCCCCGGCCCGCGTGGCCGAGGCGGCGGGCGAACACCCCGGAGGGGCGCAGGGCCAGCTCGTCCTCGCCGTCGGCATCGGCCAGCAGCTGGGCCAGCCAGGCCCCTTGGCGGGCGTCCAGGGTCTCCGGGAGGTCGATCAGGCCGCCCCGGTGTCCGGACCGGGCCGCGGCGACCGCCCGGCCGAGGCCCCACACCAGTGCCGGTGCCGTGCCGGCCGTACGGCCCGTACGGGTCAGCGAGACCGCGCCCCGGGTCAGGCACCACAGCGGTGTTCCCGGCGATGCCTCGTCGAGCGCCTGGTTCAGCGCCAGGGTTCCGGCCACGCCGGACGGGACCGAGGGGTGCTCCGGGTGCGGCTGGTCGTCCAGTGCCCACAGGGAGACCACCCCGGCGAGGTCCGCCGGGAGTCCGGCGAGCAGCCCGGTCAGCCGTTCCCGGCCGGCGTCCGCGCCGGTCACGGTGAGCTGCCGCACCTCGGCGCCGTGCGCCCGCAGCGCCTCGGCGACCGACCGTGCGCAGTCCCCTTCCAGGTGCTGCTCCGGGACGAGCAGCGCCCAGGTGCCGGACAGTCCGGCCGTGGACAGATCGCTGACCGCGTGCCAGTCGGCCCGGTAGCGCGTGCCGTCCACCGCGGACTCCCCGCGGCGGAGGGCGGACAGGGCCGGCAGCAGCGCGCCGATCGGCTGGTTCTCGTCGAGGTCCAGGGTGCGCAGCAGCGCGCCGAGGTCCTCCTGTTCCACCAGCTCCCAGAAGCGGGACTCGACCGGGTCCGCCGCGTCCGGGCGGCTGTCACCGGCCGGGCCGTCGGCCTCGGGCCAGTACCGCTGCCGCTGGAAGGCGTAGGTGGGCAGGGCGACCCGGCGGCCACCGCCGCACAGCGGGAGCCAGTCCACCGTGGCGCCGCGGACATAGGCGCCGGCCAGGGCCTGGAGCAGCGCCTCGTGCTCCGCCCGGTCCTTGCGCAGCGCGGGCAGGAACTCCCCGCCGGGCAGGCTCTCCTGGCCCATGGCGCTGAGCACACCGCCGGGGCCGAGTTCGAGGAAGGTGTCCAGGCCCTCGGTGTGCAGCGCCTGCATGCCGTCGTGGAAGCGCACGGCTTCCCGGACGTGCCGGACCCAGTAACCGGGGTCGCGCAACTGGTCCGGCTCGGCGAGCCGGCCGGTCAGGTTGGAGACCACGGGGATCCGCGGTTCGGCGTAGGTCAGGCTCTCGGCGACGGTACGGAATTCGTCCAGGACGGGGTCCATCAGCGGCGAGTGGAACGCATGGCTGACCCGGAGCTGCTTGGTGCGGTAGCCCTTGTCCGCCAGGGCCGCGGCGAGTTCGGTCACCGGGGCCTCGGCGCCCGAGAGCACCACGGCCTCCGGCCCGTTCACCGCGGCGATGCTCACCTGGCCGGAGAGCAGCGGCAGCACCACGTCCTCGGGGGCCCGTACGGCGACCATCACGCCGCCGGCGGGCAGGCTCTGCATGAGCCGGCCGCGGGCCGCGACCAGTTTCGCCGCGTCCGCCAGTGACCAGACACCCGCGAGATGGGCCGCGGTGACCTCACCGATGGAGTGGCCCAGCAGGGCGTCCGGGACCACGCCGAGGGATTCCACCAGCCGGAACAGCGCGACCTCGACGGTGAACAGCGCGGCCTGGGCGTACTGGGTCTGGTCCAGCAGGGCCGCCTCGGCGGTGCCCGGTTCGGCCCACACCACCTCGCGCAGCGGCCGGGGCAGCAGTGCGTCGAATGCCGCGCACACCTCGTCCCAGGCGCGGGCGAACACCGGGTGATTCCTGTGGAGTTCGCGGCCCATTCCGAGGCGCTGGGCACCCTGGCCGGTGAAGAGCACGCCGATCCGGCCCTCCCCCGCGACGCCGGAGACCACACCCGCCGGGGTCGTCCCCTCGGCCAGTGCCCGGGCGCCGGTGAGCAGGGCCTCGCGGTCCCCGACCAGCACGGCGCGGTGCCGCAGCGCGGACCGGGTCGACACCAGGGAGAAGCCCACGTCCACCGGGTCCGGGTCGCCCTCGGCGAGGGCGGCCAGCCGTCCGGCCTGCGCCCGCAGGGCCTGGGCCGAGTGCGCGGAGAGCACCCACGGCAGCACCGCGGGGGCCGGCCCGGTGCCGGCGTCGGCCGGGGTGCGGGCCGCCGAGGGCTGTTCCAGGATCAGATGCGCGTTGGTGCCGCTGATCCCGAACGAGGAGACCGCGGCCCGCCTGGGCTGTCCGGTCTCCGGCCACTCGCGTGCCTCGGTGAGCAGCTCCACCGCGCCGGACTCCCAGTCCACGTGGGTGGAGGGCCGGTCCACATGCAGCGTCCGGGGCAGTACGCCGTGCTGCATGGCGAGGACCATCTTCATCACCCCGGCCACACCGGCCGCGGCCTGGGTGTGCCCGATGTTGGACTTGATCGAGCCGAGCCACATCGGGTGGTCCTCGGGCCGGTCCTGCCCGTAGGTCGCCAGCAGGGCCTGTGCCTCGATGGGGTCACCGAGGGTGGTGCCCGTGCCGTGTGCCTCCACCGCGTCGATCTGGTCGGCGTTCAGCCGGGCGTTGGCCAGGGCCTGGCGGATCAGCCGCTGCTGGGACGGGCCGTTCGGCGCGGTCATCCCGTTGGAGGCGCCGTCCTGGTTCACCGCCGACCCCCGCACCACGGCGAGCACCGGGTGCCCGTTGCGCACCGCGTCGGACAGCCGCTCGACGAGCAGGACGCCCGCGCCCTCGGCCCAGCCGGCGCCGTCGGCCGCGTCCGCGAAGGACTTGCACCGGCCGTCCGGGGCGAGCCCGCGCTGCCGGGAGAAGTCGATGAAGGTGCCCGGCGTCGCCATCACCGACACCCCGCCGGCCAGGGCGAGGGAGCACTCTCCCTGCCGCAGGGCCTGTACCGCGAGATGCAGGGCGACCAGCGAGGACGAACAGGCCGTGTCCACGGTGACCGCGGGGCCCTCCAGGCCGAAGGTGTAGGAGATCCGGCCGGAGACGGCGCCGCCGGCGACGCCGACGCCCACATAGCCGTCGAGCTGTTCGGACGCGGCGGTCAGCATGCCGTAGTCGTTGTACATCACCCCGGCGAACACTCCGGTGCCACTGCCCTTCAGCGTCGCCGGGTCGATCCCGGCGCGTTCGAAGGTCTCCCAGGAGGTCTCCAGCAGCAGCCGCTGCTGCGGGTCCATCGCCAGGGCCTCCTTCGGGCTGATCCCGAAGAAGCCGGCGTCGAACCGCGCCGCGTCGTAGAGGAATCCGCCCTCGGTGCAGTAGCTGGTGCCCGGGTGGTCCGGGTCCGGGTCGAAGAGGCGCTCCATGTCCCAGCCCCGGTCCGCGGGGAAGGCGGACACCGCGTCCGTGCCGCTGGTCAGCAGCTGCCACAGTTTCTCCGGTGAGTCGACGCCACCGGGGTAGCGACAGCTCATCCCGATGATGGCGACCGGCTCATCGGCGCGGACGGCGGCGGGTGCACCGGCTGTGGTGCCAGCGGCCGCGCCGAGCAGTTCGTCCCGGACGAACCCGGCGAGCTCCAGCGGGGTCGGATAGTCGAACACCAGGGTCGCGGGCAGCCGGAGGCCGACCGCCGCGCCGAGCCGGTTGCGGAGTTCGACCGCGGTCAGCGAGTCGAAGCCGATCTCCTTGAACGGCCGGGAGGATTCCACGGCCTGCGGACCGGCGTAGCCGAGCACGGCCGCGACCTGGGCGCGGACCAGATCGAGCAGGGTGCGGTCCCGTTCCGCCGCGGACATCCCGGTCAGCCGCTCGCGCAGTTCGGAGGTGGCGGCGGCGCCGCTGTCCACCTGCCGCCGGCCGGGCATCCGGACCAGGCCGCGCAGCAGCTCGGGCACCATCCCGGAACCGGCCTGCTGCCGCAGCGCGGCGAGGTCGAGCCGTGCGGGGACCAGCAGCGCGTCCCCCGCGGCGCGTGCCGCGTCGAACAGCGCGACGCCCTGCTCCGTGGAGAGTCCGGTCATCCCGGAGCGGGACATCCGGGCGAGCGCGGCCTCGTCCAGTGCCTCGGTCAGACCGCTGGTCTCCGTCCAGCGGCCCCAGGCCAGGGAGAGCGCGGGAAGCCCGGTGGCCCGCCGGTGTGCGGCGAGGGCGTCGACGAAGGCGTTGGCGGCGGCGTAGTTCGCCTGTCCGGAGCCGCCGAGGACACCGGCGGCGGAGGAGAACACCACGAAGGCCGCCAGGTCGAGGTCCCGGGTCAGCTCGTGCAGATGCCAGGCGGCGTCCACCTTGGGCCGCATCACCGCGTCCAGACGCTCCTGGTCCAGCAACTCCAGCACCCCGTCGTCCAGGGTGCCGGCGGCGCTGATCACGCCGGTCAGCGGGCGGTCCTCGGGGATGGCGGCGAGCAGTTCGCGCAGCGCCGTACGGTCGGCCGCGTCGCAGGCAGCGATCTCCACTTCGGCGCCGAGTTCTTGCAGTTCGGCCGTCAATGCGGCCGCGCCCTTGGCCGAGCTGCCGCTGCGGCTGGTCAGCAGGAGGTGCCGGACGCCGTGCTCGGTCACCAGATGACGGGCGAACAGCGCGCCCAGGGTTCCGGTGCCGCCGGTGATCAGTACCGTGCCGCCGGGGGTGAACTCGGGTGCGGGGTCGGCGGATACGGCCATCCTGGCCAGCCGCGGCAGCCGGATCTCACCGGCCCGCAGGGCGAGCTGGTCCGCGCCGAGGGCCAGCGCGGCGGGCAGGGCCCGGGCCGAGGTCTCCAGCCCGTCGGAGTCCAGCAGGACGAACCGGCCGGGGTGTTCGGACTGGGCGGTGCGCAGCAGGCCCCAGACGGGGGCGTGCACCAGATCCGTCAGGTCCGCCCCGGGCTCGGTGGCCACCGCGCCCCGGGTGGCGATCACCAGCCGGGCGTCGGCGAACCGCTCCTCGGCCAGCCAGTCCTGGGCGAGTTCGAGCAGCCGGCCGGTCGCCTCCCGTACGGCCGCGGTGACCTCGGGCGCCTCCGGCGAGGCGCAGGAGAGGAGCACGACGTCGGGCACCGGCGCACCGGCGTCCATGGCGCGGCGCAGCGCGGCCAGTTCCGGGTACTCGTCGACCCGGGAGCCGGCCGCTTCGAGTGCCGCACGGTGGTCCGGGGCGGCCGCGCCGAGCAGGGCGACGGTGCCGGCCGAGATCTCCGCCGGGGCCGGCGCCGGGGTCCAGTCGACCCGGAAGAGCGCGTCGTGGAAGGCGGGGCCGGTCCCGTCGAGCGTGTCGGCGGTCAGCTGACGCAGCATCAGGGAGGCCACCGAGGCGACCTGGGCTCCGGTGGCGTCCGCGACGGTCACCGAGAGCGCGTTCGTGCCCGTCGGGGTCAGTCGTACCCGCACCGTGCCGGCGCCCGCGGCGTGCAGGCGCACCCCGGACCAGGCGAACGGCAGCCACGGCCGGTCCCCGCTCCCGTCCTCGACGAACCCGCCGAGGGCGAGCGGGTGCAGGGCCGCGTCCAGCAGCGCGGGATGCAGTCCGAACGCGGCGCCCTCGTCTTCGGCCGCCTCGGGCAGCGCGACCTCGGCGAACAGTTCGCCGCCGCGTCGCCACACCGCGCGCAGGCCCCGGAACACCGGGCCGTAGGACAGGCCGGTGCCCTCGAACCGTTCGTAGAGCCCGTCGCACTCGACGGGTTCGGCGCCCTCGGGCGGCCAGGACTCCGCGCGCGGGCCGGCGGAGCCCGCGCCGGTGGCGAGGGTGCCGGTGGCGTGCGTGGTCCAGGGCTCCTCGTCGGGTGCGTCCTCCGGCCGGGAGCGCACGCTCAGCTCACGGCGGCCGGCGTCGTCGGGCCCGCCGACGGCGAGCTGGAGCCGGATGCCGCCCCGGTCGGGCAGTACCAGCGGGGCGGCGAGGGTGAGTTCCTCCAGGACCTGGCAGCCGACCTCGTCACCGGCGCGCACGGCCAGTTCCACGAACGCGGTGCCGGGCAGGACCGCCCGCCCGGCGACCACATGGTCGGCCAGCCAGGCGTGGGTGGACAGCGACAGCCGCCCGGTGAACAGCACTCCCTCGTCGTCGGCCAGGGTCACCACGGCGCCGAGCAGCGGGTGGCGGGCGGCGCTCAGCCCGAAGCCGGCCGCGTCCCCGGCCGCGGTCATCGTGCCCTTCGGCCAGTACCGCTGCCGCTCGAAGGCGTAGGTCGGCAGGGCGACCGTGCCGTCCGCGGCCCCGCCGAACACGGCGGCCCAGTCCGGGCTCTGGCCATGGGCGTGCACCTGCCCGAGCGAGGTGAGGAACCGGTCCACGCCGCCCTCGTCGCGCCGCAGCGAACCGGTGACCAGCGCGGATTTGCCGGTGGCCTCGATGGTGTCCTGCACGCCGAGCGCGAGGACGGGGTGCGCGCTGACCTCGATCAGGGTGCCGTAGCCGGCGTCGAGCAGACCGCGGACGGCCGGCTCGAACAGGACGGTCTGCCGCAGACTGCGGTACCAGTAATCCGCGTCCATGGTCGTGGTGTCCAGCCAGTCCCCGGTGAGCGTGGAGTACACCGGGATGCCGGCGGCCCGCGGGCGGACCGGTGCGAGCACCTCCAGCAGCCGTTCCCGGATCTGCTCCACCTGGGCCGAGTGCGAGGCGTAGTCCACCTCGATCCGGCGGGCGCGCACCCCGTCGGCCGCGCAGCCGTCCAGCAGCTCTTGCAGGGCCCGCGGTTCACCGGAGACGACCACCGAGCCGGGCCCGTTGACCGCGGCGACGGACAGCCGCTCGCCCCAGGCCCGCAGCCGCTCCTCCACCTGGTCCAGCGGCAGCGGAACGGACACCATGCCGCCGTGTCCGGCCAGTTCGATCAGGGTCTTGCTGCGCAGGGCGACCACCCGGGCCGCGTCCTCCAGGGACAGCGCCCCGGCCACACAGGCGGCGGCGATCTCGCCCTGGCTGTGCCCCACCACGGCGGACGGGGTGATGCCGCAGGACTGCCACAGCGCGGCCAGTGAGACCATCACCGCCCACAGCGCGGGCTGCACCACGTCCACCCGGTCAAAGCCCGGTGCGCCTTGTGCGCCCCGCAGGACGTCGGTCAGCGACCAGTCGGTGAACGCCGACAGCGCGGTCTCGCACTCCCGTATCCGGTCGGCGAACACCGGGGCGGAGTCGAGCAGTTCCACGGCCATGCCGGCCCACTGCGAGCCCTGGCCGGGGAAGAGGAAAGCGGTCTTGCCGCGGCTGCCGGCGATGCCTTCCACCAGGTTTCCGGCGGGCTCACCGTGTTCCAGCGCGGTCAGCCCGCCGAGCAGCTCCGCGCGGTCCGCGCCTACGACGACCGCCCGGTGCTCCAGGGCGGCCCGGGTGGTGGCCAGGGAGTATCCGACGGTGGCCGGGTCCAGCTCCGGCCGGTCCGCCACGAAGGCCCGCAGCTGTGCGGCCTGTGCCCGCAGGGCCCCGGCGGTCGCACCGGACAGGATCCAGGGCACGGTGCCGGTGGCGGCCAGGCCCGGGGTCCGGGCCGGGGCCTCCTCGGCGGCCGGGGGGCCGGCCTCGGCGGCGGGGGCCTCCTCCAGAATCAGGTGCACATTGGTGCCGCTGATGCCGAACGAGGACACCCCGGCGCGCCGCGGATGGTCGGCGCTCTCCCACGGCTTGGCCTCGGTGAGCAGCTCCACCGCACCGGACTCCCAGTCCACGTGCGGGGTGGGCGCGTCCACGTGCAGGGTCTTCGGCAGCACCCGGTGGCGCAGCGCCATCACCATCTTGATCACACCGGCGATACCGGCGGCCTGCTGGGCGTGCCCGATGTTGGACTTGACCGAGCCGAGCCACAGCGGCCGTTCCGCGGTCCGTGCCTTGCCGTACGTGGCGAGCAGCGCCTGCGCCTCGATGGGGTCACCGAGGGTGGTGCCGGTGCCGTGCGCCTCGACCGCGTCGACCTGGGCCGCGGTGATGCCCGCGTTCTCCAGGGCCCGGCGGATGACCCGTATCTGGGAGGGGCCGTTGGGCGCGGTCAGGCCGTTCGAGGCGCCGTCCTGGTTCACCGCGGAACCGCGCAGCACCGCGAGCACCGGATGCCCGTTGCGGAGCGCGTCGGAGAGCCGCTCGACGAGCACCACCCCGACGCCCTCCGCCCAGCCGGTGCCGTCGGCCCCGGCCGCGAAGGCTTTGCAGCGGCCGTCCGGGGACAGTCCGCGCTGCCGGGAGAAGCTGGTGAACACCCCGGGGGTGCCCATCACCGTGACCCCGCCGGCCAGCGCCAGGGAGCACTCCCCCTGCCGCAGCGCCTGGGCCGCCATGTGCAGAGCGACCAGCGAGGACGAGCAGGCGGTGTCCACGGTCACCGCGGGGCCCTCGAAGCCGAAGGAGTACGAGACCCGGCCGGACAGCACGCTGCTGGCCACGCCGGTCATCGTGTAGCCCTCGGACGCGTCCGGGAGCTGCTGGATCACCGGGACGTACTCGGCGCCGCTGGCACCGAAGAAGACCCCGGTGTCGCTGCCCCGCGCGCTGGACGGGTCGATCCGCGCGTCTTCGAAGGCCGCCCAGGCGGCTTCCAGCACCACCCGCTGCTGGGGGTCCATCGCGAGCGCCTCGCGCGGGCTGATGCCGAAGAACGCGGCGTCGAAGTCGATCGCGTCGTAGACGAAGCCGCCCTGCTTGACATAGCTCTTGCCGGATTTCTCCGGGTCGGCGTCGTACAGCTCGTCGGTGTCCCAGCCGCGGTCGGCGGGGAAGTCGGAGATCGGGTCCGCACCGGCGGCGACCAGATCCCAGAGCTGCTCCGGGGTAGCGGCCCCCGGGTAGCGGCAGTTCATGCCGATGATCGCGAGCGGCTGCCGGCCCTTCTCCTCGGCCTCGCGCAGGCGCTGCCGGGTGTCGTGCAGATCAGCCGCGACCCGCTTGAGATAGTCGACCAGCTTCTCTTCATCCGCCATCAGGCGCGCCTTCCTTGTCGGTCTCCGGCTTGCGCATCAGGAGAGTCCGAGTTCGTCGTTGATGAACGCGAAGACCTCGTCGGTGCTCGCCGCTTGGAGCCTGTCCTTGACATCGGTCGGGCCGGCCGTGGACCGCCGGTCCTCCCACGCTGTGGTGAGGGCCTTCAGCCGGCCGGCGATGGAGGCTCCGGCACCCTCGTCCGGGGAGAGCGCGGCGAGGGCGCTCTCCAGCCGTTCGAGTTCGCCGAGCACCACGGCGGCCGGATCGGCGGCCTCGGGGGCCAGCATCTCCTTGAGGTGCGCCGCCAGCACGTCCGCGTTGGGGTAGTCGAAGACCAGCGTGGCGGGCAGCCGGAGCCCGGCGGCCCCGTTCAGCCGGTTGCGGAACTCGACCGCGGTCAGCGAGTCGAAGCCCATCTCGTTGAACGCCCGGCCCGGTTCCACCGCGGCCGGCGAGCCGTGGCCGAGGACGGCCGCGGCCTGTTCCCGGACGAAGTCCAGCAGCACGCCGTCGATCTCCTCGGCGGTCAGGCCGGTCAGCCGCTGGGCGAAGTCGTCCGCCGAGCGGGTGGCCGCCGCCACCGTCCGCCGGGCCGGGGTCCGCACCAGCCCGCGCAGCAGCGGGGGTACGGCCTCGGCGGGGGCGCCGCGGAACACCGAGACGTCCAGCCGGGCCGGCAGCATCGCCGGTTCGTCGGCCCGCAGTGCCGCGTCGAAGAGCGTCATGCCCTCTTCGGTGGACAGCGGGGGCATTCCGGCCCGGCTCATCCGCCGGACATCGGCCTCGCCGAGATGCCGGGTGATGCCGCTGGTCTCCGCCCACAGGCCCCAGGCCAGCGCGGTGCCGGACAGACCGTTGGCCCGCCGGTGGGCGGCCAGCGCGTCCAGGAACACATTCGCCGCCGCGTAGTTGCCCTGCCCGGCGCCGCCGAAGGTGCCGGCGGCGGCGGAGTACAGGACGAAGGCGGCGAGGTCCTGGCCGGCGGTGAGCTCGTGCAGATTCACCGCGGCGTCCACCTTGGGCCGCAGCACCGTGTCGAGCCGTTCCGGGGTCAGCGAGCCGATCACCCCGTCGTCCAGGACTCCGGCGGTGTGCACCACCGCGGTCAGCGGACGGTCGGCGGGGATGCCGGCGAGCAGCTCCCGCAGCGCCTCGCGGTCGGCCGCGTCACAGGCGGCGATCTCCACTTCGGCGCCGAGGGCGCGCAGTTCGCTCTCCAGCTCCGGTGCGCCGTCCGCCGACCGGCCGGTGCGGCTGGTCAACAGGAGGTGCCGGACGCCGTGTTCGCGCACCAGGCGCCGGGCGGCCAGTCCGCCGAGGGTGCCGGTGCCGCCGGTGACGAGGACCGTGCCCCCTTCGTCGAGGGTTTCCGGCATGGTCAGCACGAGCTTGCCGGTGTGTCGGGCCTTGGCGAGGTACCGGAAGGCGTCCGGGGCCCGCCGGACGTCCCAGGTGGTGACCGGGACCGGCCGCAGCGCACCGGAGTCGAGCAGCCGCACCACCTCCCGCAGCACCTCGCCGACCCGCTGCGGACCGGCGCCCATCATCAGGTCGAATGCCTGGTACTCCACACCGGGGTAGGCGGCCGCGACCTCCTCGGGGGTGCGCACATCGGTCTTGCCCATTTCCAGGAACCGGCCGCCGCGGGGCAGCAGACGCAGCGAGGCGTCCACGAACTCCCGGGCCAGCGCGTCCAGGACGACATCCATTCCGCGGCCGCCAGTGGTGCGGCGGAACTTCTCCTCGAAGTCCAGGTCGCGGGAGGAGGCGATGTGCTCCTCGTCGAGACCGTTCGCGCGCAGGGTGTCCCACTTTCCGGTGCTGGCCGTGCCGAAGACCTCCGCGCCGAGGTGCCGGGCCAGCTGTACGGCGGCCATGCCGACTCCGCCGGCCGCGTTGTGCACCAGCACCGACTCCCCGGCCTGGAGTCCGCCGAGCTCCACCAGGCCGTAGTAGGCGGTGGAGAAGACGATCGGCACCGAGGCGGCCCGGACGTAGGACCAGTCGTCGGGGATCCGCGCCAGCATCCGGCCATCGGTGATGGCCACCGGCCCGAACGCCCCGGCGAACATGCCGATCACCCGGTCGCCCGGGGCGAAGTCGGTGACCTCGGGGCCGGCTTCGAGGACCACACCGGCGGCCTCGATGCCCATGGCCGCCTTCTCCGGGTACATCCCGAGCGCGATCATGACGTCGCGGAAGTTCAGCCCCGCCGCGCGCACCCCGATCCGGACCTCGCCGGGGACCAGGGCGCGGTCCGCGTCCGAGGGCACCAGCGCGAGGTTGTCGAACGTGCCGGCGCTGGTGATGTCCAGCTTCCAGGCCGCGCCGCGGGCCGGTGGCACCAGCGTGCCGCCGGAGGCCAGCGACGCCAGCCGCGGGGTCCGCAACTCGCCCGCACGTACGGCCAGTTGGGGTTCCCCGGAGCCGAGCGCCGCGGCGAGCAGCTCCGGGCCGCCCGAACCGTCCGAGTCGATCAGGACGATCCGCTCCGGGTTCTCCGACTGCGCGGACCGCAGCAGGCCCCAGACCGGGGCCGCGGCGAGATCCGCGATGCCCTCGTCGGCGTGCGTCGCGACCGCGCCGCGGGTGACCACGGCCAGGGTCGTGTGCTCCAGGCGGTCATCGGCCAGCCAGTCCCGGGCCAGCTCCAGCATCCGCCCGGTCAACGACCGTATTTCACGGGGGAGTTCATCGGCATCGGTGTCGCCGGCGCACGGGACGAGTACCACTTCCGGCGCCGGGGTGCCGGTGTCGAGCGCGGTGGTCAGCGCGGCCAGGCCGGCGTACCGAACGGCCGTCTCCGGGGCCCCGTCGAGCACTCCGAGGGTCGCCCAGGCCGTGGTGTCGGCGGGTTCGGCGGCGAGCGCCGGCCAGTCGGTCCGGTACAGCGAGTCGGGCAGGGACGGCGCCAGGGCCGTGGCGGCCGGGTCCTGGCTGCGCAGGACCAGGGACTCCACGGTGGCGACCGGGGTGTTCGTCTCGTCCGCGGCGGCCACCGAGACGGCGTCCGTCCCGGCCGGTGCGATCCGCACCCGCAAGGTGGCGGCGCCGGCCGCGTGCAGCGTCAGACCGCTCCAGGCGAACGGGAGCCGTGCGCCCCCTTCACCGTCGAAGAAGGACCCCAGCCCGGCCGCGTGCAGCGCGGCGTCCAGCAGGGCGGGATGCAGCCCGAAGGAACCGGCGTCCTCGGCCGCCGCCTCGGGCAGGGCGACCTCGGCGAAGACCTCCTCGCCGCGCCGCCAGGCCGCCCGCAGGCCCTGGAAGACCGGGCCGTAGTGCATGCCGGCCTCGGCCAGCCGCGGGTAGTAGTCGGCGGTGTCGACGGGCTCGGCGCCGGCCGGGGGCCAGGCCGTTTCGGCGTAGCCGCCGGGGGCGCCGGCGGGGGCCAGGACGCCGGTGGCGTGCCGGGTCCAGTCCTGCTCGGCGGCGGCCGACTCCGGCTGGGAGTGCACGCTCAGCGAGCGGCGGCCGTCCTCGTCGGCGGCGCCGACCACGACCTGGAGCCGGACCGCGCCCCGCTCGGGCAGCGCCAGCGGCGCCGCCAGCGTCAGTTCCTCCAGCAGTCCGCAGCCGACCTCGTCACCGGCCCGTATCGCCATTTCGACGAACGCGGTGCCGGGCAGCAGGACCAGGTCGCCGATGGCGTGGTCGGCGAGCCAGGGGTGGCTGTGGGTGCCGATCCGCCCGGTGAACAGGACCTCGTCGGAGCCGGCCACCGCGACGGCGGCGCCGAGCAGCGGATGACCGGCGGCGCCCAGTCCGGCGGCGGTGACATCACCGGCCGTGCCGGAGGGCCGCGGCCAGTAGCGCTCACCCTGGAAGGCGTAGGTGGGCAGGTCCACCCGCCGCGCACCGCGTCCGGAAAAGAAGGCCGTCCAGTCGACCGGGACGCCCCGCAGCCGCAGCCGGGCCAGCGCGGTCACCGCGGCCCCGTCCTCGGCGCGGTCCCGGCGCAGCGTCGGCACCAGCACGGTGTCCTCGCCGGTCACGCACTCCTGGCCCATCCCGGACAGCACGCCGTCCGGGCCGACTTCGAGGAAGGTCCGCACCCCGGCGGCCTCCAGGGCGCGCACCCCGTCGCAGAACCGCACCGCACCGCGGACATGGCCGACCCAGTAGTCCGGCGAGCACGCCTCCTCCGCGGTGAGCGGCCGGCCGGTCACGTTGGACACGATCTCGATGCGCGGCGCCCGGAAGGTCAGCCCGGCCACGGTCCGCCGGAAGGCGTCCAGCATCGGTTCCATCAGGGGGGAGTGGAAGGCATGGCTGACCGTCAGCCGCTTGGTGGTGACCCCCGCGGCGGCGAGGGTTTCCGCGACCTCCAGTACGGCCTTCTCCGCTCCGGAGATGACCACGGAGGCGGGGCCGTTCACGGCCGCGATACCGACCTCGTGCTCGCGCCCGGCGAGCAGTGCGGTGACCTCGTCCTCGGTGGTGCGGACCGACACCATCGCGCCCTCGGCGGGCAGTTCCTGCATCAGCCGGCCGCGCGCGGCGACCAGGGCGCAGGCGTCCGGCAGCGACCACACCCCGGCCACATGGGCCGCGACCACTTCACCGATGGAGTGGCCGACCAGCCGGTCGGGGCGGACGCCCCAGGACTCCAGCAGCCGGTACAGGGCGACCTCGACCGCGAACAGGGCGGCCTGGGTGTACTGGGTCCGGTCCAGTAACGCGGCGTCCGGGGAGCCGGGTTCGGCCCAGACGATCTCCCGGAGCGGCCGCGGCAGCCACCGGTCCAGTTCGGCGGCGGCCTCGTCGAAGGCCCGCGCGAAGACCGGGTAGCGGCGGTGCAGGCCGGCGCCCATGCCGGCCCGCTGGGCGCCCTGGCCGGTGAACATCACCGCGAGCGCACCGGTGGTGGCCGTGCCGGTTACCACCTCGGCCCCGGCGGCACCGGAGGCCAGCGCCGCCAGGCCGCGCCGGAGGTCGTCAAGGTCGGTGCCGATCACCGCGGCCCGGTGCTCGAAGGCCGACCGGGAGGTGAGCAGCGACCAGGCGAGGTCGCCGGGCGCGGTGTCCGGGGCGGCCGTGAGGTGCTCCGCGAGCCGTGCGGCCTGGGCGGCCAGTGCCTGCGGGGTCTTGCCGGAGAGCACCCACGGCAGCGGTCCGTCCGCCACCGCGTCGTCCACGGGGGGCGCCGGAAGGTCCGGGGCCTGCTCCAGGATCAGATGGGCGTTGGTGCCGCTGAAGCCGAAGGAGGACACCCCGGCGCGCCGGGGCCGGTCCAGTTCGGGCCAGGCCCGGGGCGCGGTGACCAGTTCCACCGCGCCGCTGGACCAGTCCACATGGGTCGAGGGCGCGTCCACATGCAGCGTCTGCGGCAGCAGCCCGTGCCGCATGGCGAGCACCATCTTGATCACGCCGGCGACCCCGGCGGCGGCCTGGGTGTGCCCGATGTTCGACTTCACCGAACCGAGCCACAGCGGCCGGTCCCCGTCGCGCTCCGCCCCGTACGTGCTGAGCAGCGCCTGCGCCTCGATGGGGTCGCCGAGGCGGGTGCCGGTGCCGTGTGCCTCCACCGCGTCCACCTCGGACGCTGCGAGACCGGCGGCGGCGAGGGCCTGCCGGATCACCCGGGCCTGGGAGGGCCCGTTGGGCGCGGTCAGGCCGTTCGAGGCACCGTCCTGGTTGATCGCGGAACCACGGACCACGGCGAGCACCGGATGGCCGTTGCGCACCGCGTCGGAGAGCCGCTCGACGAGCAGGACACCGACGCCCTCGCCCCAGTTGGTGCCGTCGGCACCCTCGGCGAAGGCTTTGCACCGGCCGTCGGGGGCCAGTCCGCGCAGCCGGCTGAACTCGATGAAGGAGCCGGGGGTGGTCATCAGCGTCACGCCGCCGGCCAGGGCCAGCGAGCACTCCCCCGACCGCAGGGCGGCGGCCGCGAGATGCAGCGCCACCAGCGAGGACGAGCAGGCGCTGTCGATGGTCATCGTGGGGCCTTCGAGGCCGAGGGCGTAGGCGACCCGGCCGGACATCACGCTGTAGCTGGTGCCGGTGCCCAGGAACCCGTCGGGTCCCTGTCCGGCGCCGGCCAGGACGCTCATGTAGTCGTTGCCGTTGGCGCCGACAAAGACGCCGGTGTCGGTGCCGTGCACGGTCGCCGGGTCGATCCCGGCGGCCTCGATGGCCTCCCAGGCCACTTCGAGCAGCAGCCGCTGCTGCGGGTCCATCGAGAGCGCCTCACGCGGGCTGATCTCGAAGAAGCCGGCGTCGAATTCGGCCAGGCCGTCGATGAAACCGCCGTGCCGCACATAGCTGGCACCGGCCTGGTCGGGGTCGCTGTCGTACATCCCCTCGGTGTCCCAGCCCCGGTCGGCGGGGAACGGGGTGATCCCGTCCCGCCCCTCGGCCAGGAGCTGCCACAGCTGCTCCGGGTTCCGTACGCCGCCGGGCAGCCGGCAGCCCATGCCGACGATGGCGATCGGTTCGTCGGACGCCGCGACGGCGGTCGGAGTGGCCGACGGGGTGCCGGCGGAGTCCGTGATCTCGTCCCGCAGATGGCGGACGAGGACCGCCGGGGTCGGATAGTCGAAGATCATCGTGGCGGGCAGGGTCAGCCCCGACGCGGTGGTGAGCCGGTTGCGGAACTCCACCGCGCTCAGCGAGTCGAAGCCCAGGTCCTTGAACGCCCGTGCCGGATCGACGAGTTCGGGACTGTCGTAGCCGAGCACGTCCGCTATCTGGGTGCGGACGAAGTCCAGCAGCGCCTTGTCCCGGTCGGCGTCGGTCAGCCCGGCGAGTTCCCGGCGCAGCGCCGAATCGGCGACCGCCGGGCCGTCACCCCCGCTCAGCAGACCGCGGGCCTCGGGCACTCCGGCGAACAGCGGGCTCGGCCGGACGAAGGTGAAGCCGGGGATGAACCGGTCCCAGTCGACATCGGCGACGGTCAGACAGGTCTCGTCCTGGCCGAGCGCCGCGGCCAGCGCGCTGATGGCCAGTTCCGGCGCCATCGCGGGCAGTCCGCGCTGACGGAGCTGGTCCTGTACGGCGGCGTCCTCCGCGAGGCCGCCCCCGCCCCAGGGGGCCCAGGCCACCGAGGTGGCGGTGAGTCCGCGGGCCCGGCGCTGTTCGGCGAGGGCGTCGAGGTAGGCGTTGGCCGCGCCGTAACCGGCCTGGCCGCCGCTGCCCCAGACCCCGGCGACGGAGGAGAACAGCACGAACGCGTCCAGCTGCCGGTCCCCGAGAAGGGCGTCAAGGTGGGCCGCACCGGCGACCTTGGAGGCGAGAACCCCGTCGAGGTCCGCTTCACCGAGCTCGGTGACCGGCATGACCGGCCCGCCGGTGCCGGCGATGTGCAGCACCGCCGACGGGGGTTCGGGCAGTCCGTCGAGCAGCCGGGCGAGGCTCTCCCGGTCGGCCACGTCGCAGGCGGCGAGGGTGACCTCGGCGCCCAGCGCGGTGAGTTCCGCGGCGAGTTCGCTGCTGCCGGGGGCGTCCGGGCCACGGCGGCTGGTGAGCACCAGGTGCTCGGCCCCGTTGGCGGCGAGCCAGCGGGCGGACGCGGCGCCGAGCGCACCGGTGCCGCCGGTGATCAGTACGGTGCCCCGGGGCTTCCAGGGCGCGGCGTCCCGGTCGAGGCGGGCGCGGACCAGCCGGCGGGCGAACACCCCGGCCGGCCTGATGGCGAGCTGGTCCTCGTCACCGGCGCCGCTGAGGACGGCACAGAGCCGGGCCGCCGCGGTCCGGTCGAGTTCCGCGGGCAGGTCGATGAGTCCGCCCCAGCGGTCGGACCGTTCCAGGGCGACGGTCCGGCCGAGCCCCCATACCTGGGCGAACTCCGGCTCCCGCAGCGGGTCCGCCGCGCCGGTCGACACCGCCCCGCTCGTGACGCACCACAGGGGCGCGCCGATACCCGCGTCGCCCAGCGCCTGTACCAGGGCCAGTGCCTCGGTGACGGTCGGCCGGGCCAGCACTCCGGCGATCTCGCCGCCGAGTTCCGCCAGGGCGGTGGCGAGTTCCTCACGGCTGCCGCCGAGGGCGAGACGTGCCACCTGGGCGCCGTGCGCGGTGAGGGCGTCCGCGAGGCGGTCGTCCTCGTCCGGTCCGGCGAGGAGCCAGGTGCCGGTGAGCGCGGCGGCGCCGGCCGGAACCGGCTTCCAGGAGATCCGGTAGGCCCACTTGTCCACCGTGGACTCGTGCTCCTGACGCCGGCGCCAGGCGGACAGCGCCGGCAGGATCGCACCGAGCGGCTGGTCCTCGTCCAGCTCCAGGGTGTGCAGCAGTTCGGGGAGGTTCTCGCGGGCGACCAGGTCCCAGAACCGGGCGTCGTCCGCGGCGGCCGGACGGTCCGGCTCGCCGGTGACGGCCGCTTCGTCCAGCCAGTACCGCCGCCGCTGGAAGGGGTAGGTGGGCAGCTCGACCCGCCGGGCTCCGGTGAGCAGCGGGTTCCAGTCCACGGTGGCGCCACGGGCGTACGCCCCGCCCACCGCCTCCAGCAGCGCGACGGGTTCGGTGCGGTTCTCGCGCAGCGCGGGCAGGAACCGGACGGTGTCGTGACCGGGCAGACAGTCCTGGCCCATGGCGGAGAGCACCCCGCCGGGCCCGAGTTCGAGGAAGGTGGTGACCCCTTCGGCGTGCCCGGCGAGCAGGCCGTCGTGGAAGCGCACCGCCTCGCGGACGTGCCGCACCCAGTACTCGGGGTCGCACAGTTCCTGGGCGGTGGCGAGCCGTCCGGTCACGTTGGACACCACGGGCATCCGGGGCTCGGCGTAGGTGAGGCCCTTCGCGACCGCGCGGAAGGCGTCGAGCATGGGTTCCATCAGCGGCGAGTGGAAGGCATGGCTGACCCGCAGCCGCTTCACCTTGCGGCCGCGCGAGGACAGTTCGGCGGCGATCCGGCCGACCGCGTCCTCGGCACCGGACAGCACCACGGACTCGGGCCCGTTGACGGCCGCGAGACCGGCCTGGTCCTCGCCCGCCAGCAGGGGGCGGACCTCGTCCTCGGTGGCCCGTACCGACACCATGGCGCCGCCGGAGGGGAGTTCCTGCATCAGCCGGCCACGGGCCGCCACCAGGGTGGCGGCGTCCGCCAGCGACCAGACTCCGGCCACATGGGCGGCGGTGATCTCACCGATGGAGTGGCCCATCAGGAGGTCCGGCGCCAGGCCCCAGGATTCGGTCAGCCGGTACAGCGCGACCTCAAGGGCGAACAGGGCGGCCTGGGTGTACTGCGTCTGGTCGAGGAGTTCGCCCGCGCCGTGCACGACCTCGCGCAGCGGCTTCGGCAGCCGGCCGTCGAACGCGGCACAGACCTCGTCGAAGGCGCGGGCGAACACCGGGTACGCCGCATACAGTTCCCGGCCCATCCCGGGCCGTTGGGAGCCCTGCCCGGTGAACAGCACACCGAGCTTGCCGTCGGCGACGACATCGGCGACCACTCCGGCCGGGCGCCGTCCGGCGGCCAGCCCCCGGGCGGCGGACAGCAGTCCGTCCCGGTCGGCACCGAGGACCACCGCGCGGTGTTCCAGCGCGGAGCGGGTGTTGACCAGCGACCAGCCGATGTCCGCCGGCGTGGTCTCCGGCCGGTCCTCGGCGAACGAGCCGACCCGGGCGGCCTGGGCGGCGAGCGCCTCTTCGGAACGGGCGGACAGCACCCAGGGCACCGGCCCGGCGGTCGGCACCGGCTCCGCGGCGGCCTCCGCCCCGTCCTCGGCCCCGGTGTCGGTCCCGACGGCCGCCACCGCTTCGGCCTGCTCCAGCACCACATGCGCATTGGTGCCGCTGAACCCGAAGGAGGACACCGCGGCCCGCCGGGGCTGCCCGGTCCGCGGCCACTCGCGCGCCTCGGTGAGCAGCTCCACCGCGCCCGCGGTCCAGTCCACATGGCTGGAGGGCCGGTCCACGTGCAGCGTCTTGGGCAGCACGCCGTGCCGCATGGCCAGCACCATCTTGATGATGCCGGCGACCCCGGCGGCGGCCTGGGTGTGCCCGAGGTTCGACTTGACCGAGCCGAGCCACAGCGGCCGCTCCCGGTCCTGTCCGTACGACGCCAGCAGCGCCTGCGCCTCGATGGGGTCACCGAGGGTGGTACCGGTGCCATGTGCCTCGACCGCGTCGATCTGGCCGGGGGCCAGTCCCGCGTTGACCAGGGCCTGTTCGATGACCCGCTGCTGGGCGGGGCCGTTCGGGGCGCTCAGCCCGTTCGAGGCGCCGTCGGAGTTCACCGCGGTACCGCGCACCACGGCCAGCACCGGGTGTCCGTTCCGCCGGGCGTCGGAGAGCTTCTCCACCAGCAGCACACCGGCGCCCTCGGCCCAGCCGGTGCCGTCGGCCGCGTCCGCGAAGGACTTGCACCGGCCGTCCGCGGCCAGCCCGCGCTGCCGGGAGAACTCGATGAAGGTCCACGGGGTGGCCATCACGGTCACCCCGCCGACCAGGGCCAGCGAACAGTCGCCCTTGCGGAGGGCGTGCCCGGCCAGATGCAGCGCCACCAGCGACGACGAGCACGCGGTGTCCACGGTGATCGCGGGGCCCTCGAAGCCGAAGTGGTAGGCGACCCGGCCGGAGAGCGCGGACCCGGAACTCGTGCTGCCGAAGTAGTCGTGGTACATGAGCCCGGCGAACACCCCGGTCCGGCTGCCGCGCAGGCTCGCCGGATCGATCCCGGCCCGCTCCAGGGCCTCCCAGGACGTCTCCAGGAGCAGCCGCTGCTGCGGGTCCACCGCGGGCGCGTCCTTGGGGCTGATCCCGAAGAAGGCGGGGTCGAAGTCGGCCGCCTCGTGCAGGAAGCCGCCTTCCTTCGCGTACGACGTGCCCTCGGCCCGGCCCGTCGGGTCGTACAGACCCTCGGTGTCCCAGCCGCGGTCGTCGGGGAATCCGGTGATTCCCTCGCCACCGGAGTCGAGCAGCCGCCACAGCTCCTCGGGCGAGGTCACCCCGCCCGGGTACCGGCAGCTCATCCCGACGATGGCGAGCGGTTCATGGCTCTTCTCCTGGGCGTCCTGAAGGCGTTGACGCGTCTCGTAGAGCTCGGCCGTCATCCGCTTGAGGTACTCGCGGAGCTTCTCCTCATTCGCCATCTGCTGCGGCCCTCCAGGTGACGCCCGCGACGTGTGCACGTGCCATATCAGGAACTCCCGAACTCTCGCTCAATGAAGTCGAAGACCTCGTCGTCGCTCGCCGCGTCCAGCGTCGCGGCGACCGTCCCGGCCCCGTCGTCCTCCTGCGCCCCGCCCAGCTCCGACAGCAGGCTCTGGAGCCGGACGGCGAGCCGGTCCCGGGCGACCTCGTCCGTGGCGATCTCGGGCAGCGAGAGTTCCAGCCGGTCGAGCCCGGCGAAGACGGAGAGGAGGGCGGACTGTTCGTCCCGTTCGCCGAGCAGCTCCGCACGGAGCTTTTCGGCGAGGACTTCCGAGGTCGGATAGTCGAAGACCAGGGTGGCCGGCAGCCGCAGTCCGGTGACCGCGGTCAGGGTGTTGCGCAGCTCCACAGCGGTCAGCGAGTCAAAACCGAGCTCGCTGAACGGCCGCCCGCCGGGAACCTCTTCCGGCCCGGAGTAACCCAGGACCGCGGCCACCTGCGTACGCACCACGGTGAGCAGCAGCTGCTGCCGCTCGGGACCGCCGAGCCCGGCGAGGCGCCCGCGCAGGTCCTCGGCCATGGCCTGCCCGCCGGCGGCGGAGCGGCGCACGCGCGCCCGGACCAGGTCCCGCATGACCGGTGGCAGCATCCCGTCGGCCGCCCGGGCGTGCAGCGCGGCGGTGTTCAGCCGTACCGGAATCAGCAGGCTCTCCGCCGAGACGGTCCCGGCGTCGAACAGGGCGAGCCCCTCCGCGGAGGTCAGCGCGTCGATGCCGCCACTGCTCATCCGCCGCAGGTCGGACTGGTCGAGCCCGCCGGTCATCTCACTGGTGCCGGCCCAGCGTCCCCATGCGAGGGAGACCGCCGGGAGGCCCAGCGAACGGCGATAGCCGGCCAGGGCGTCCAGGAAGCTGTTGGCCGCCGCATAGTTGGCCTGTCCCGGGGCGCCGAGCACCCCGGCCGCCGAGGAGAACAGCATGAACGCGGAGAGCTCACGGTCCTTGGTGAGTTCATGCAGGTTCACCGCGGCGTCCACCTTGGGCGCCAGCACCGCGTCGAGCCGCTCCGGGGTGAGGGAACCGAGCACCCCGTCGTCCAGGACACCGGCCGTGTGCACCACCCCGGTGAGCGGGGCGTCGGCGGGCAGACCGTCCAGGACCCGGGCCAGGGCGTCCCGGTCGGCCGCATCACAGGCGACGATCTCCGCGCGCGCACCGAGCCCGCAGAGTTCCGCACGCAGCTCCGCGGCGCCCTCGGCCGCCAGCCCCTGACGACTCATCAACAGCAGCTTTCGCACTCCGTGTTCGGTGACCAGATGCCGCGCCACCAAGGCCCCCAGGGCTCCGGTGCCCCCGGTGATCAGTACGGTGCCCTCGGAATTCCACCTCGGCGCACCCTCCTGTCCGGCCTGTCCGGGCGCGGCGAACCGGGCCAGCCTGGGCACGAGAACGCTCCCGCCGCGCAGGGCCAGCTGCGGTTCACCGCCGGCCACGGCAGCGCGCAGGGCATGTCCGGCGCCCTCATTACCAAGGGCATCGGCATCGACATCGGCATCGGAATCACCGAGGGCATCGCCATCGACATCGATCAGCACGATCCGGTCCGGATGCTCCGACTGCGCGGACCGGACGAGCCCCCAGACGGCCGCTGCCGCCGGGGAGACCGTCTCACCGTCCAGCAGCACCGCACCACGGGTCAGGATCACCAACCGCGCGTCCTGGTACCGCTCCTCGGCGAGCCAGCTCTGGAGCCGTTCCAGCACCAGGCGCGCGAGGACATGGGCACTATCGGCCAGGCCCTCCCCCACGGTGTCCGGCACGGACCACAGCACCACGTCCGGGACCTCGTCCAGCTCGGCGAGCGCGGGCCAGTCGACCGCGGGCGCGTCGAGGACGGCCTTCAGACCGATCCCGTTCTCGTCCAGCACGGCCCAGTTCCCGGCCGGCACCGTCGTGGTGTCCGGGAGGGGCAGCGCGGCCCAGCGCAGCTGAAGCATCGACTCCCCGCGCCCACCGGCCAGTTGCTCGGTACGCACCGGCCGGACGGTCAGCGCGTCGATGCCGGCCACGAGCGCACCGGTCGCGTCAAAGACCTTCACCCGCACACCGTCGCCGTCCCGGGTCAGCGTCGTACGCAGCGAGCCGGCGCCCACCGCGTGCAACCGGATCCCGCGCCAGGCGAACGGCAGCCCCGCCGCGGCGTCGTCGAGCAGTCCGACGGTCTGGAGCGCGGCATCGAGCAGGGCCGGGTGCAGGGCGAACTTCGCCGCATCGGCGGTCGCGTCCTCGGGCAGCGTGACCTCGGCGTGCACCGCGTCCCCGTGCCGCCAGGCGGCCTGGACACCTTGGAACATGGGGCCGTAGCCGAAGCCGGCGGCGGCCAGCTCGTCGTAGAAACCGTCCACGGAGACGGCCTCGGCCCCGGCCGGCGGCCAGACCTCCGCGCCCTCGCCGACCGGCACGGTGGTGCTCCCGGCGGCCAGCACACCGACGGCATGCCGGGTCCAGCTCTCCTCCGCATCGTCCTCCAACCGGGAGTACACGGTCAGTGGCCGGCCGCCGTCCTCATCGGGCTCGGCGACGACGACGCGCAGCTGCACGCCGCCCCGCTCCGGCAGAACCAGCGGCTCCTGAAGGGTCAGTTCCTCGATGAGGTCACAACCGAGCCGGTCTCCGGCCTGGAGGGCCAGTTCGACCAGAGCGGTTCCCGGCAGCAGCACGGTGTCCATGACGGTGTGGTCGGCCAGCCACGGATGCGTGGCCAGGGACAGCCGCCCACTGAGGACGACGGCATCCGGCAGCGTCACGGTGGCACCGAGCAGCGGGTGCTCGGCATTGCCCAGCCCGGCGGCCGTCATGTCGCCGGCCCCGGTGGTCCCCTCCAACCAGTAGCGCCGACGCTGGAAGGCGTAGGTCGGCAGCTCCACGGTGCGGGCGCCCGGGAACAGCGGCGTCCAGTCCACCGGGACGCCCCGGGCGTGGACAACCCCGAGAGCATGCAGCAGGGCGACGGGTTCGGGACGGTCCTTGCGGAGGCTGGGCTGGAGGGTGGTGGGGGCGGTTGCTGTGGCGGTCTGCGGTAGGCAGTCCTGTCCCATGGCGGACAGGACGCCGTCCGGGCCGAGTTCGAGGAAGGTGGTGACGCCTCCGTCGGCGTGGGCGGCCTGGATGCCGTCATGGAAACGGACGGCTTCGCGGACGTGGCGCACCCAGTACTCGGGGTCGCGGAGTTCGGCGGGGTCGGCCAGCGAGCCGGTCACGTTCGAGACGACCGGCAACTGGGCGTCGGAGTAGGTGAGTTGGTTCAGGACCGTGCGGAACTCGGCCAGCATCGGGTCCATCAGGGGCGAGTGGAAGGCATGGCTCACCCGCAGCCGCTTGACCTTGCGGCCCTCGGCCTCCAGGGCGGTGATGACCTGGTCCATCTCGGTCTCGGCGCCGGAGAGGACGACGGACTCCGGACCGTTGACCGCAGCGATACCGACCTGAGCGCAGCCGTCCAGCAGCGGCGTGACCTCGTCCTCCGAGGCCCGCACCGAGACCATGACGCCGTCGGCGGGCAGGGCCTGCATCAGGCGTCCACGCGCGGCGACCAGCTTTGCCGCATCCGCCAGCGACCAGACACCCGCCAGGTAGGCGGCAGTGACCTCTCCAATGGAGTGACCCAGCAGTACGGCCGGAGCCACACCCAGGGACTCGACGAGCCGGTAGAGCGCGACTTCAAGAGCGAACAGCGCCGCCTGCGCGTACTGAGTCTGATCGAGCAGGTCTCCCTCGCCCCACACCACTTCACGCAAGGGCCGAGGCAGCAGACCGTCCAGTTCCCCGCACACCTCGTCCCAGGCCCGGGCAAACACCGGGAAGGCGTCGTACAGCTCACGGCCCATGCCCAGTCGCTGGGCGCCCTGGCCGGTGAACAGCACACCGAGTCGTGGGTCGCCGATGACGTTTGCGTCCGGGGTGACGTTCCGGAGGGCGGCGAGGAGTTCCGTACGGTCGGTGCCCAGGACCACCGCGCGGTGGTCCAGTGGGGTACGGGTGGTGACCAGCGAGAACCCGATGTCGGCCGGGCTCAGCTCCGGCTGTGCTGCCACGAAGGACGCCAGCCGTCCGGCCTGTGCGGCGAGGGACTCCGCGGAGCGGGCCGAGAGCACCCAGGGCACGACGCCGGTGTCGGAGCCAGTGTCCGAGCCGGGGTCGGAGCCAGTATCGGTGCCAGTGTCCGAGCCGGAGCCGTTCACCGTGGGCTCCTCGGCCACCGTTCCGGGCGCCTCTTCCAGCACGACATGCGCATTGGTGCCGCTGATACCGAAGGAGGACACGCCTGCCCGGCGCGGCCGCCCGGTGGCCGGCCAGTCGCGCGCCTCGGTGAGCAGTTCGACCGCACCGGCCGTCCAGTCGACGTGCGAGGAGGGTTCATCGACATGCAGGGTCCGCGGAAGTACACCGCGCCGCATGGCAAGGACCATCTTCATCACGCCGGCGACGCCGGCCGCGGCCTGGGTGTGCCCGATGTTCGACTTGACCGTGCCCAGCCACAGCGGCTCTTCGCGGTCCTGGCCGTACGTGGCGAGCAGCGCCTGGGCCTCGATCGGGTCGCCCAGCGTCGTACCGGTGCCGTGCGCCTCCACCGCGTCCACATCCGAGGCGTCGAGTCCGGCATTGGCGAGCGCCTGACGGATGACTCGCTGCTGCGACGGACCGTTCGGCGCCGTCAGACCGTTGGACGCACCGTCCTGGTTCACCGCCGAACCCCGCACCACCGCAAGCACCGGATGGCCGTTACGCCGGGCGTCCGACAGCCGCTCCACCAGCAGCATTCCGCCGCCCTCAGCGAGGGTGGTGCCGTCCGCGCCCGAGGCGAATGCCTTGACCCGGCCGTCGATCGCGAGGTTCCGCTGCCGCGAGAAGTCGACAAAGGTGCCCGGGGTCGCCATCACCGAGGCGCCACCCGCCAGCGCGAGCTCGCACTCCCCCGCCCGCAGCGCCTGCATCGCCTGATGCAGCGCCACCAGCGAAGAGGAGCAGGCCGTGTCCACCGTGACCGCGGCCCCTTCAAAACCGAAGGTGTATGCCACCCGGCCGGAGGCGACACTGCCGGACGTCCCCGTACCGAGGTGTCCTTCGACCTCCTCCGGTATGGAGTCGGTCTGCAAGCCGTAGTCGTGGTACATGATGCCGGCGAAGACACTGGTCCGGCTGCCGTGCAGGGAGGCCGGGGCGATCCCGGCCCGCTCGACGGCCTCCCAGGACATCTCCAGCAGGAGCCGCTGCTGCGGGTCCATGGCCAGCGCCTCGCGCGGGGAGATCCCGAAGAATGCGGGATCGAACTCGCCCGCGTCGTAAAGGAATCCGCCCTCACGGGTGTAGGTCTTGCCGGGCAGACCGGGTTCGGGGTCATAGAGCCGGTCGAGGTCCCAGCCACGGTCGGCGGGGAACTCACCGATGGCATCGGTACCGTCCGCCAGCAGCTGCCAGAGCTCCTCGGGCGAGGTGACACCACCGGGGTACCGGCAGGCCATGCCGACGATCGCGATGGCCTCCTCGTCCGTGGCGGCGGCCCGCGCGGTGGGCACGACCGCCGCTTCCTCCTCCAGCAGTTCGCGACGCAGACAGTCGGTGAGTGCGAGGGGCGTCGGATAGTCGAACACCAAGGTGGCGGGCAGCCGCAGCCCGGTGGCCCCGGTCAGCCGGTTCCGCAGCTCCACGGCGGTCAGCGAATCAAAACCGAGATCCTTGAACACCTGGTCCGTACGCACCGCGCCGGAGTCCTCGTAGCCCAGTACGGCCGCGACCTGAGTGGTCACCAGGTCGAGCAGCAGCTCCGCACCGTCCTCGGCCGGCAGCCCGGCCAGCCGCTCCCGCAGGGACGCGGCCTCACCGGCCGCTGCGGTGGCGCGCCGCACCGGCACCCGTACGACGTTCCGCAGCACCGCCGGCACCGCGCCGGAAGCGGCCAGACCCCGCAGGTCGAGCCGGATCGGTACGAGCAGGCCGGAGCCGGGCGCGGCACAGGCGAGGTCGAACAGGGCCACACCCTCGGCCTGGTCGAGCGCAAGCGCACCACCGCGCGCCATCCGCCGGACATCGGCGGAGCCGACCTCGCGGGTCATGGCACTGCGCTCCGCCCAGAATCCCCAGGCCAGGGAGGTACCCGGCAGGCCACTGAGACGACGGTGCTGAGCGAGAGCGTCGAGGAATGTATTGGCCGCGGCGTAGTTGCCCTGCCCGGCGCTGCCGAGCACACCGGCGGCCGAGGAGAACAGCACGAACGCCGAGAGGTCCAGGTCCTGGGTCAGCTCGTGCAGGTTCCAGGCCGCATCCACCTTCGGCCGAAGCACGGTGTCGAGGCGTTCCGGAGTCAGCGAGCCGATGATGCCGTCGTCCAGGACACCGGCGGTGTGCACCACACCCGTCAGCGGGGCGTCGGCCGGGATACCTGCCAGCACCGCCGCCAGCGCGTCCCGATCAGCCGCGTCGCAGGCGACCACATCAACCCGGGCACCCAGCTCAGTCAGCTCGGACCGCAACTCCTGGGCGCCATCAGCGTCCAGACCACGACGGCTGGTCAACACCAGGCTGCGGACGCCGTGTTCGGAAACGAGGTGCCGGGCGAACAGTGCACCCAGCGTGCCCGTACCACCCGTGATCAGCACTGTCCCCTCGGTGTCCCACACCGGCGCACTGTCCGCGTCCGACGGTACGGACCTCGCCAGCCGCGGCACGGAAACCACACCGTCGCGAACGGCCAACTGCGGCTCACCCGAGGCAACCGCCGCGGCGATGGCGTCCACCGAGGACTGCTGCTCGTCAAGGTCGATGAGCACAAACTGATCCGGGTTCTCACTCTGCGCGGAACGCAGCAGACCCCACACCGCGCCGCCCACCGCATCCAGCGGTTCTCCCGCCACCGACACCGCACCACGGGTCGCGACCACCAGCTTCGAACGCGTGGAACGCTCATCAGCCAGCCAGGACTGCACACTCTCCAGCACCCGGCCCACCGTGGCCCGGACCGCCTGCGGCACCTCCAACGCACCATCTGCGCCAGGCACCGCCAGCACGACATGCTCGGGCACCTCCACCGGCTCAGACCGAAGCGGCAACTCCGGCCACTCCACGGTGAACAGGGCATCGGTGCTCGTGCCTTCGTTGAGCTGGCCGGCGGTCACCGGCCTGGTCACCAGGGAGTCGACGGAGGCAACCACGGTTCCCGTGCCATCAGCCACCAGGACCGAGAATCCGCCGCCGGCCGGGCTCAGTTTCACCCGGAGTGCGGCCGCTCCTACGGCGTGCAGACGGACCGTGTTCCAGGCGAAAGGCAGCTGGGCGCCGTGGCCCCCGGCCTCGGTGGCCGGGTGCAGACCGATCGCATGCAGCGCGGAGTCGAGCAGGGCCGGATGCAGCCCGAACTTCGCCGCGTCGGCAGCCATGTCCTCCGGCAGGGCGACCTCGGCGAAGATCTCCTCACCACGCCGCCAGGCTGCGCCCAGGCCCTGGAAAACCGGGCCGTAAGCCATACCCACCGCGGCGAACTCGTCGTACACGCCGGTCACGGAGACCGGCTCGGCGCCGAGGGGAGGCCAGCTCTCCTCGCCGAAGTCCACCGGCTCGGCACCCAGCGCGAGCAGGCCGGTGGCGTGCCGGGTCCATTGCTGGTCTGCCGGAGCCTCCTCGGCACGGGAGTACACGGCGAGTTCCCGGCGCCCGTCCGCATCGGACTCGCCGACGGTGACGCGGAGTTGCAGACCTCCGGTCGCCGGGATGATCAGCGGGGCCTCAAGGGTGAGTTCCTCCAGCAGATCGCAGCCGACCTGGTCACCGGCCCGGATGGCGAGCTCCACCAGTCCGGTCCCGGGGAGCAGCACGGTGTCCATGACGGAGTGATCGGCCAGCCAGGGGTGGGTGGCCAGCGACAGCCGGCCGCTGAAGAGGAAGCCATCGGAGTCCGGCAGCGCCAGGGCGGCGCCGAGCAGCGGATGATCGGCCGCATCGAGTCCGAGTCCCGAGGCATCCCCGCCGAAGAACACACCGGAGGGCCAGTAGCGCTTGTGCTGGAAGGCGTAGGTGGGCAGATCGACCCGCCGGCCGGCCGGGAGCAGGGTGCTCCAGTCCACCGGGACGCCGTGTGACCAGAGTTGGGCGAGGGACTGCGCGAAGCGGGGCCAGCCGCCTTCGTCGCGGCGGAGGGTCCCGGTCACTACGACGGGGCTGCCCGCTTCCTGCGCGGTGTCCTCGATTCCAGGCGTCAGTACGGGGTGCGCACTGCACTCGACGAAGACGCCGTGCCCGTCGGCGACCAGTGCCTGGACGGCTTCCTCGAACCGCACCGTGTTGCGGAGGTTCTCGAACCAGTAGGCGGCATCCAGCTCCTCACCCGATATAGGCGAGGCGTTCACCGCGGAGTAGAACGGGATACGGCCTTCCGCGGGTGCCACCTCGGCCAGGACCGTGGCGAG
>NZ_JBHXFI010000011.1:0-169592 GCF_042724075.1 Streptomyces sp. NPDC127097
GGTACACCCAGTACCGGGACGACCCTCCGCCTTGCGATCGCACGCACCAGACGCCGCGAGCCCCGCCCTACGGGCGAACGACGGGACTTTGCGGACACCCCCTAGGGCTGCCTCCCCGTCAGCGGGGAGGCAGCCCCCACGACGCGGTCATGCCGACCGGGGGTGGCCGAAGAGGAGGTCGAAGTCCGGCGGCAGTTGCAGCAGGACGCGCTGCATGAGGTCTTCGTCGGCGGCGTCGGCGACGACGCTGAGCACGGCGCCGACGTCCCACTTGGCGGTCTCCTCGGTGGCGCCCTCGATCCAGGCGGCCGTGGCGCGGACGAACCGTGCGGGGTCCAGCGGCTCGACGGCCTGGAGCGGGTTGAGCAGGATCAGGGCGAAGGTCTCCGGCAGATCAGCGGCCAGTTCGGCCCGTTCCTCACCGACCAGATGCGCGCCCAGCAGGGCCAGGACGACGCGGGCCGCCCGTTCCGCTTCCTGCGGTGACTCGTACTCGCCGCGCTCCTGGACCTTTGCCAGGAACGCCTCCCACAGCATGGGCGCCACAGCTGCCTCCTTCTCTTCGGAGCGCGGAGGGCGGGACCGGAGGGAGAGGCTCCCCCGTCCCCCGCCGAGGCGGGCGCGGTCCCGCTCAGCCGCGGATCTGCTTCCGCACAGTGTCCCCGCCCAGGGCGATCCTGCGGGGCTCGGCACGCTCGGCGATCGGGCTCCGCGGGTCAGGACGCCCGTCTCGTAGTCCGCCTCGTAGTCCGCCTTGGCGACCGGCCGGCGCGCGGCCCGTCGGCCCGTCGGCCCGCTGACCGCGGCACCCGCCCGCACCTGTGTCACCGTACGTCCCGGCCCCGTAGCCCAGCCTCAGCCCGTCCCCGCGTACCCCCGGATCCGCTCCAGTTCCACGGCCACATCCGTGAGCGTGGCGCAGTCCGGAACCGGCGGGAGGTCAGCGGCGGACGGGCCGGGCTCGGGCCGGCGGCCCGGGTCCTCAAGGGCGTCGGCCATCGCCGCCAGCGCCTGGCACAGCCCCTCGGACTCGGCCCGGCTCGGGCGGTGCGCACCGTGGTCGAGGCGTACCGCGCAGGCGGTCGCGGCGTCCACGATGCGTTCGGCGGCGGTGACGACGGTCAGCCAGTCGGGGTTGCGGTCGCGGGCGGCGAGGAGTTCCGCCGCGGCGGTCTCCGCGGCGGCCCTGGCCTCCCCCAGCGCCCGGTAGGCGGCGCGGCGCAGCGCCAGCCGCCGGGTGGGGTCCGCGCCCGGTTCCGCCTCCAGGACGTGCCGCAGGAACTGCTCGGTGCTGCGCAGCGCCGCGGTGACGCGGTGCCCGACCCGGCGGCGCGGATCGGCGAGCCGGGGCAGATGTCCGACCACAAGGACGATCCCGCAGGCGATGGAGGTGTCCACGATCCGCTCGGCGGCGGCCTGCGGATCGCCGCTGACATACACGAACGACAGCACCATGAGGGTGATCGCGACGGTCTGAAGGGCGAAGTGGCGGGTGGCGAACGGCAGCAGCGCACCGCCCGCGCCCGCCACCAGCGCGGGCCACCACACACCGGTCAGCAGCAGGCCCGCCCCGGCGAAGACCAGCACGCCCGCGACGGTTCCGGCGAAGCGGTTGACCGTACGGGAGAAGAGCGGGCCCAGGTCCGGCTTGACGAGGAAGGTGACGGTCGCCGGGAGCCAGTACCAGTGGTCGGCGCGGAGCAGCAGCGCCACGGCGACGCTCGCGGCGATGCAGACGGCGACCCGCAGGCCGTAGTCCCGCCCGGCCGGGCCGAACAGGCCGCGCCCGCGCCGCGTCCGTCCGCCGACGGCCCCCAGCGCCCCGCGGACCACGGCCTCGGGCCGGGCCATCCAGGCGGGACGGCCCGACGGGGACGGTGCCGGCCCGGTTGCCGCCCGCGGCTCCGGCTCCCGCCGTGCGAAGGCGACCGCGGCGTCCAGCAGGGCCTGGTCGAAGGCGCCGCGCGCGGCCGTGCTGGTCTCCGGGGCGGACAGCCGGCCCGGCGACCGCCCGGTGCGCAGGGCGTCGGCGAACCTGCGGGGGCTCTCCGCCACCCGGGACGGCAACGGGCGGGCCTCCCACAGCAGCGCCACGCTGGCCTCGCAGAGCGCGGTGGCCGCGGCGAACCGCTCGGTGAGCAGCAGCTCTTCCGTACGGGCGGACCGGCGCAGCAGCCGGCTGGTGAGGAGGCGCAGCCGCACGGCCTCGTCGGCGCGGTCCAGGGCGGTGGTGAGCCGGCGCCGGGCGGGCTCGGCCTCGGGCCCGCCGACCGCGCCCAGGGCGTCGGCGAGCGCGTCGAAGACCGTGGCGACCGCCGCCCGTTCGCCGCTGAGCGCACCGCCGGCCGGACGGGGCGGGCGCAGCACCAGCCGCAGCAGAAGCAGCCACAGGCAGCCGGCGAGGACATAGAGCGCCTTCGCCCAGGGCGCGCCGGGCAGCGGCATCCCGGCGCCCAGGATGGTGGTGGCCAGCATCTGCATGCCGGCGTTGGAGCGCACCGGGCCGGCCACACTGCCCGCGCCGGAGACGAAGCCGACGGCGAACAGCGCCGGCAGCAGCCACCAGCCCGCGTCGGCCGCCCGGAGCGAGGCACCGATCAGCATGCCGAGCGCCGAGGCGAGGGCGGGCAGGCCGATATGGACGATGCCGGTGCGCCGGGTGCCGGGGCGGTCGTTGACTCCGGCCAGCATCGAGCCGAGTCCGGCCAGGACGCCGGGCGCCGGATGGCCGGTCGCGATGCCCGCGCCCAGCAGCGGCCCCGCGCACAGCGCACCGCGGGCAACGGCCGCCCAGGGTACGGGCAGCCGCTGCCAGCGGAAGGGGTGGGCGAGCCAGGCGGGCACGGCGCGCGGCGCGCGGAGCATGAGCCTCCTCAGACGACGGCGTACGGACGGCAAGTGGTTCCGAGGGGCGTCATCGGCCGACGGTGCTGGTACCAGCCTACGGGCCGGGAGGGTCCGCTCCGCTGCCGCCGGGTTACCACAAGATCACGAACAAATGGCGGGCGGCCGGCCGGGGCACTGCCCGATCCGCGCCGCCCCGGCGGACGCCGCCCGCCAACCGGAACTCCCCGGCATCCGGCCCCCTGGCCCCGGCTCACGGCTCACGGCCCCCGGCCCCCGGCCCCCGGCCCCCGGCCCCCGGCCCCCGGCTCACCACAACCCCGCCAGCCGGTACAGCACCAGCGATCCCGCCACCGCCACGTTCAGACTGGCGCCGGTCCCGACCATCGGGATCTCCACCACCTCGTCCAGCAGGTCCAGGGCCTCGGGCGGAATCCCGTGCTGCTCGTGCCCGAGGACCATCACCGTCGGCTCCCGCGCCGCCGGCAGATCCGCCAGCCGTACCGCCTCGTCGGCGAGTTCCACCCCCACCACGCGCAGCCCCCGTGCGCGCTGCCGCTCCAGCCAGCCCACCGGATCACCGGTCCAGTGCACACAGGCGGGTCTGCGGAGCGTATTGCCGCGCTCCAGCGCCTCGGGCACCCAGGGGAAGCGCGGCACGGTCAGACAGGCGCCGACCGCGTCGCAGGTGCGCAGCAGGGTGCCGAGGTTGGCGCCGTGCAGCGGCCACAGGGGTGCGGCGTAGAGGTGGTCCCAGCAGGAGTGGGCGCGGGGCCGCCGGGCGCGGCGGAGTTCGCCGGGGGTGCGGGTACGGAAGGCGGGAGCGGGCCCCGGGCGCCGCGCACGGCCGCTCACCGCCCTGCGGAGGCGGCCCTCCGGAATGTCGTGGTGGCAGTGCGGAACCGCGGCAACATCTGCATCATCCAGGGCGCTTGGCGGCGCGCCCGGGCCATCGTCGTCCGGACCGTCACCCGGCCCGGCGGTCTGCGAAGCCGCCCCCGTCCAGGTGCGGCCGCCCCAGGTTAGGTCGCCACTCCCCCGCTGTCCTCCCCTTTTCCGCGCCCGCGCCAGCGGGTTAGCGTCCCGGCATGACGAGCAATACGGAGGGCCTGGACGTACGGGTGGTCGGCGGCGGGGTGATCGGGCTGACGTCGGCGATCGCACTGGCCGAGGACGGGCACCGGGTACGGGTACTGAGCCGGGACGCGGCCGGCGGGACGACCTCGGCGGTGGCGGGCGGGCTGTGCTGGCCGTACCGCATCCGGCCGTACGAGCAGGCGGTGGCGTGGTCCGTACGCTCCTTCCAGGTGCTCACGGCGCTCGCCGAACGGCCGGCGGAGACGGGCGCCCGGATGGTGCCGGGCACGATGACGGCCCCTACGGACGGCGGTGTCGAGGACGGCCTGGCCGCCTGGTACGACGCGGTGCCCGGTTTGCGGCGGGCGCGGCCGGAGGAGCTCCCCGAGGGCTGTGCGTCGGGGTGGCGGGCCCGTACTCCCCTGGTGGACATGCCCGCCCATCTCCGTTACCTGGAACAGCGGTTGGCGTCGGCGGGCGGGACCGTGGAGCGGCGCGAGGTCAGCTCGCTGGAGGAGGCCGGAGCGGCGGCGGACGTGGTCGTCAACTGCTCGGGACTCGGCGCTCGCGCTCTGGTACCCGACCCGGAAGTCCATCCGGTCCAGGGCCAGTTGGTGATCGTGGAGAACCCCGGCATCGAGGAGTGGTCCGTCTCGGCCGATACGGGGGCGTCGGACACCACATATCTGCTGCCCCAGCCGTACGGCCTGGTGCTGGGAGGTACCGCGCGGGAGAACGCCTGGTCCCGGGAGCCCGATCCGGCGGTGGCTGCGGCCATCGTGGCGCGCGCCGCCCGGGGCTTCCCGGAGCTGGCGCGGGCCCGGGTCCTGGCCCACAAGGTGGGGTTGCGCCCGGCCCGTCCGGCGGTGCGGCTGACGGCGGAGCGGCTCTCCGGCGGCCTGCCGTGCGTCCACAACTACGGGCACGGGGGTGCGGGCGTGACCGTGGCGTGGGGGTGCGCGGACGAGGTGCTGCGGAGGGTACGGGAGGTCCAGGAGGGCCGCGGACCGGTAGGCGGGTAAGTACGGCGCGGTCTTCCCGGGGCCTTCCCGGACCGGAATCCGTCCTTTCGGTCGAGCAGCAGGCGGACGAACGGAATTCACCGCCCCGAGGGCGCATCCATTCGCCCGTCTCATGCGTCCTATGAGCAAGCGCCATTTCTATATGGCCGCACTTCAGGGATATTTGGAGTATCCATTTTGAAAAACGGCATTAAGGGCATTCGTCGCGTTTCCGCGGTCGCTGTCACCGCGGGAGCCGTTCTGACGGCCGGGGCGTTCACCGCTCCCGCGCAGGCCGCTGCGCCCACGACTCCCACGATCGCCGCCAAGGGCGGCTTCGTGATGAACAACGGCACGGGGAAGACCCTCTTCACCAAGGCCGCGGACACCCGTCGCTCCACCGGCTCCACCACCAAGATCATGACGGCTCGGGTGGTGCTGGCACAGTCGAACCTCAACCTTGATTCCAAGGTGACGGTCCAGAAGGCGTACAGCGACTACATCGTCGACAACAACTGGGCCTCCTCGGCCAAGCTGATCGTCGGCGACAAGGTCACCGTCCGCCAGCTGCTGTACGGGCTGATGCTCCCGTCCGGCTGCGACGCGGCGTACGCGCTGGCCGACAAGTTCGGCAGCGGCTCCACCCGGGCCGCGCGGGTCCAGTCGTTCATCGGCAAGATGAACTCCACGGCCAGGTCGCTCGGCATGACGAACACGCACTTCGACTCGTTCGACGGCATCGGCAGGGGCGCGAACTACTCGACTCCGCGCGACCTGACCAAGCTCGCCTCCAACGCGATGAAGTACTCCACGTTCCGTACGGTCGTGAAGACGAAGTCGACCACGCAGAAGGTCACGACGAAGAGCGGTGGCTACCGCAACATGTCGTGGACCAACACCAACGCGCTGCTCGGCAGCTACTCGGGCACCCTCGGCGTCAAGACGGGCTCCGGCCCGGAGGCCAAGTACTGCCTGGTCTTCGCCGCCACCCGCGGTGGCAAGACGGTCATCGGCACGGTTCTCGCCTCCACTTCGGTGACGAACCGCACCGCTGACGCGAAGAAGCTGATGGACTACGGCTTCAAGAAGTAACCCGGGACAGGCGTGGGGCCTGCGCACGACCTTCCGGTCGGGCGCAGGCCCCTTCGTCATCCGGCCGCCGGCACCTCGCCAGGGCCGTACGACGCCGCTCCGGAGACGGCCTAACCGCCGCTCTTCACTCCGACGCCGTGGTCCTCGCCGGTACCGCTGCCGTTCTCCACGTCGTCCCCGTTGCCGTTGCCGCCGGGTCCGATCTGGATCTCGAAGTCACCGTCGTACTGCTCATGGCCCGCGATCACGGCCAGTTCGACGACCTCCGCGCCCTTCTGGCCGCGCACGATCAGCGGATCGCTGCGCAGATCGCGCATCAGCGCCCAGCACATGGCGATCATCACGACCATGAACGGCACCGCGACCAGAATCGTCAGATTCTGGAGGCCGGTCAGCGCATCGCCCGAGCCACCACCGATCAACAGCATGATCGCGGCGACCGCACCGGTCACCACTCCCCAGAAGATCACCACGAGCCGGGTCGGCTCGAAGGTCCCCTTCTGCGAGAGGGTGCCCATGACGATGGACGCGGCATCGGCACCGGACACGAAGAAGATGCCGACCAGGATCATGACGAGAATGCTCATGACCGTGGCGAGCGGGTACTGGTGCAGCACGTCGAAGAGCTGGCCTTCGGGAGTGCTCGACCCGCTGAGCTGCTTGGAGTCCTGGAGCTTCATGGCCGAGCCGCCGAACACCGCGAACCACGCCAGGCTGACCACGCTCGGGACGAGGATGACCCCGCCGATGAACTGGCGGATGGTCCGGCCCCGGCTGATCCGGGCGATGAACATACCCACGAACGGCGTCCAGGAGATCCACCACGCCCAGTAGAAGACCGTCCAGCTGCGCAGCCAGCCGCCCACCTCGTCGCCGCTGCTGGCCTCTGTACGGCCCGCGAGCTGCGGCAGCTCGCCGATGAACGAACCGAGGGAGGTCGGCAGCAGGTTGAGGATGAGGATGGTCGGCCCGACCACGAACACGAAGACCGCCAGGATGACCGCCAGCACCATATTGATGTTGGACAGCATCTGGACGCCCTTGGCGATACCGGAGACCGCGGACAGGATGAAGGCGATGGTCAGCACGGTGATGACACCGACCAGCAGGGTGGTGCTGACGCTGTCCATCCAGCCGAGGACCTTGATGCCGCTGCCGATCTGGAGCGCACCGAGCCCCAGCGAGGCCGCCGATCCGAAGAGGGTGGCGAAGATGGCCAGGATGTCGATGACCCGGCCGCCCCAGCCGTTCGCCCGCCGGGTGCCGATCAGTGGCGTGAACACCGCGCTTATCGTCTGCCGCCTCCCCCGCCGGAAGCAGCTGTAAGCGATGGCCAGACCAACGACCGCATAGATCGCCCAGGGGTGCAGCGTCCAGTGGAACATCGTGGTGGCCATCGCGGTGTCCATCGCCTGGGCGGCGTCCTTCGGATCGGTGCCCGGCGGTGGGGTGCTGAAGTGCCCCAGCGGCTCACTGACGCCGTAGAACATCAAACCGATGCCCATGCCCGCGCTGAACATCATCGCGATCCATGACACGGTGCGGAATTCGGGCTCCTCGCCCTCCTTGCCGAGCGTGATCCGGCCGTACTTGCTGACCGCCAGCCAAATCGCAAAGATCACAAATCCGGAGGCGGAGAGCACGAAAGCCCATCCACCGTTGTCGATCACCCAGTTCAGCATCGAGGTCGATGCGCTCTTGAGGGATTCGGTGGACGACGCTCCCCACGCGATGAAGGCGAGGGTGAGCAGCGAGGTCACACCGAAGACCACACGGTCGGTCTGTGGGGGCCCTTGATGCTGCGGCTCGTCGGGGACGTCCGTCACGGATGGCGTGCCACCCCCGTCTCCGGCTTCTCTGACTGTGTCCGACACGTGTCAACCTTTCAATGGGCCATATTTTCCTTACCCGTTACCCCCTACCACACGACGGCAGACGTTGAGGGGCGTCGCGACCGTAAGGTGATAACCGGCCCTCCGGTCCAACAGCAGCGGAATGAGCTTCCGCAGCGGTTGGCGCAGCGGCACGACGACGCCGTCACGGTCCCGGCGCCACACCACTCCGTGCCTCACCAGTTCTTCCCTGACCTGCGCAAACTGTCCCTCTTCAAGACGGTAGGCGCAAGGCGGATGAACCAGGATCTCTGGGTCGGTGGCCGGTTCGTTATCCGCGCCGCCGAGGTACACCGGACCGTGATCGGTATAGCCCGCGAGCCGGGCCGCGGTGGTGGCCGCCTCGATCCGTGACCGGTGCCGGCCGAGAAAGGTGACGGCGCCGTCCAGCGCGGCCAGCTGGGAGTCCACCCGGCGGCGGTTGTTGAGCGCGGGGTCGGCCTTCTCGGCCTCGGTGAGCGCATCGACCCGGGTCTCGACGAGCAGTCCGACCGAGCCCTTGACACCCGCGGTGTTGCGCAGGATCCGCTCCTGGCCGTCGCCCGCGACCTGCTTGACGGGATCACCGGTCTCCGGGTCGGTCCAGATGCCGTAGACGCCGGTGGAGAAGCCCGCCCGCTGGACGGCGGGGCGCACGAAGTCCTGGGAGAGCGCGGCCGCTTCCCGGTGCACCCCGTCCGCGGTGTTGAGGTTGCGCGGCCACAGCGACAGCACGTCCTTCATGTAATACGGGACCGTGGGACCGTATTCATGCAGGTCGTAGATGGTGTCGGGGCGGTAGTCGCGGATGACCTCGGCCATCGCCCGGCCCTCAGGGGTGCGCAGGGCGATGTGATCGCGGTTGATGTCCGTGCCGTCGGCGTTGCCGCGGGTGTCCGCGGCCCGGCCGTCGGGGTTGGCGGTCGGGACCACCAGCACGCTGGTGCGTTCCAGGAAGCGCCGGGTCGCCGGGTCCTTGGCGTAGGCGAGATTGCGGACGGTGGTCAGACATGCCTCGCGCCCGGAGGGCTCGTCACCGTGCTGGGAGCAGATCAGCAGCACGGAGTTGCCGCGGCGGACCTGCGGCGGGCGCTCGGGGGCGGGGGCGCCGATCCGGACGAGCCGCAGCGGGCGGCCCTGCCCGGTGGTGCCGATCCGGTCGATCCGTACGCGCACCGAGCCCCGGTCGACGGCCCTGAGGAAGTCCTGTTCCTCGGCCTGGCCGGTCCAGCGGGCGCCATGGCTGATCTCGAATCCCGTACGGGGTGCGGGAGTTGCGGCAGCGGCGGGTGCGGGCGGCGGGGTCGCGCCGAGGGTGGCCGTCAGCCCGATGGCCAGCGGCCCGGCGGCGAGGCGGTGGGGGCGGGGTATCACGAGGAGGAGCCTCCCTTGGGTGAGCGGTGGAGAGGGGGACCGGGTGGGGCCGCCGCGAGGCGACGGCCCCGGGTGGTCATCCCACGGCCGGCAGCCGGCTGGCCGAGCGCGGCGGGGCGATGCCGTCCAGCGGTGCCGCGGCGTCCGGATGCCCCGGTGCGCCCGCGGTGGCCCGTACGAAGGCCGCTGTGCCGCCGGTCAGCGGGAGTTCGGCGGAGGTACGGGACAGGTCGAGGGTGAGCTTCGGGGTGGACGCGGGCGGGTCGATCAGACCGGCGTCGGTGCCGGCCACGATGAGCGCGAGCCGGTGCCCGGCGGGCACGAGGTGATCGCTCGCGGCCAGGTCCAGGGTGAGGGTGTAGGGCTTGCCCGGGGTGAGCGGGCGGCCCTTGTGGGCGTCGGCGTAGTTGCCGAGGTCGGCCCAGCCGCGGCTGAAGACGGTGTGGGCGACCTTCCGGGTGTCGGCGGCGGTCTCCTTGAAGCAGCCGGTGTCGCCCGTGGTTCCGGCGCCCCAGCAGGTGCGCCGGTCGAGGGTGGTGATGCCCTCGCCGTCGGCCGCGTAGTCGCGGATGGTGGCGGGGCCGAGGTCGGCCAGGACGGCGGAGAGATGGGCGGTCGAGGTGCTCGGGGTGACGGTCACGGTCACCGTGCCGGAGCCGGACAGCCGCAGCGGCGCGCGCAGCGGCCCGGTGCGGAACCCGGCCTTGGCGGCGGTCGGGGTATCGATCCGGGCCGCCCAGTCGGCCTCGCTCAGCTTCGGGTCATCGGTGAAGGCCGCGGTCGCGCCGTGCGGCGCCTTACGGGTCCCCAGCACTCCGACGCCGGGTGCGCTGCCGCCGCGCGGCCGCAGTGTGGTGGGCGCGGTGCCGGGAGCGGGCCACTGCGGGTCGGTGGACCACTTGTCGGGCGAGCGCTCGATATCGGCCATCGGGGTGCGCTCGATGCCGTTGTCGTAGCCCAGCAAATAGTGGTCGAACCAGTGGTGCAGGGTCTTGACCCAGGCGCTGCGCCGGTAGTCGAACGGGTCGACATGCCCGGTCTGGGAGAGCCAGATCTTGCGCTCGACGCCGTGCCGGGCGAGCGCGTCCCACCACTGCCCGGCGTGCCGGGTCCGGACGTTGAGGTCCTGCATGCCGTGCACCAGGAGCACGCTGGCCCGGACCCGGTCCGCGTGGCGGACGTAGTCGCGCTCGCGCCACAGGCTGGTCCAGTCGCCGGTACGGGGCGCCCCGTCGGCGAGCTTCTTCTGCACGGCGGCGCAGCGCTTGCGTGCGTCGGGGCTGTCGACGACACCGGCGAGGGAGTCCGGCCCCGAGTCATAGAGCGGGGCGCCCTTGGCGAAGTAGTAGTCGTACCAGGAGGAGATGCCGGCGATCGGGACGATGGTCTTCAGCCCCTGGACGCCGGTGGCCGCGACGCCGTTGGCGATGGTGGCGTCCCAGCTCTTGCCGATCATGCCGGTGCTGCCGTTGGACCAGCCGGCCGTGACGGGTCTGCCTCCCGTACGGGTGGTGTAGGCGCGGCCTCTGCCGCCGAGCCAGTCGACGACGGCCCTGGCGGACCGGATGTCGGAGCGGCCGCCGACGTCGGAGCAGCCGTCCGAGCGGTTGGTGCCCGCGAGGTCGACCAGGACCGTCGCATAGCCGCGCGGCACGAAGTAGTTGTCGTAGAAGAGCGGGAATCCGACCGGCCGCCCCCGGTCGTCGTAGGTCTTCTTCTGGCTCTCGTTGCCGCGCCCGCAGCAGGAGTAGTAGGGACTGGCGTCCATGATCACGGGGATCCGCCGGCCCCGCTGCGCCGGTTCGGCGGGCCGCACGATGTCGACGGCGACGCGGTCGGTTCTCCCGTCCGCGTCGCCGTCCAGCCGTGTGTCCACCCAGACCGATTCGCGTATCGCGCGGTCGTAGGAGTAGACGGGTCTGCTCTCGGCGGGCGCCGCCTGCGCGGCGGCCGGCCCGATCAGGGTGGACAGCAGGGCGGCGACGGCCGCCGCCACGAGCGCTGTGAAGGGGATGCGGGGGATCCGCGCAGGATTCGTCACGGGCGGACGGTAGCGCGGCCCAACTCCCCTGCGTAAGGGCGTGTCCGGGCACCGCGGGCCACCCGCGGCCGAAAACAGGTCCATGGGTAGCTTTTTCGTCCCACGGGCGGTCCAAAGTCCCGGGTGTCGCGAGCGCGCCGGCGCCCGCCGCGGACCGCGGCGGAGGGGCCGGCGGACAGGAGTGACGGATGAGGGTTCATGTCGGTCATGTGTCAGATCAGGCCATGTACATGACGCTGACCGGGCGCAGTACATAGGGTCTGAACAGAGCCATCCCCCCTACGAGTTGGAGGACTCGTGCGTCACAGACTCCTCGTCCCGGGCGCGGTCGCACTCAGCCTGCTGCTGGCCATCCCGGCCTCCGCCGCCGACTTCACCCCGGGCGCTCCGGGTGTGGGCGACACCTACTACCCGGAGAGCGGAAACGGCGGATACGACGTTTCCCACTACGATCTGCGGCTCAAGTACCAGCCGAAGACGGACCTGCTGGAGGGCACGGCCACCCTGCTGGCCACCACCACCCAGGATCTCTCCCGCTTCAACCTGGACTTCGGCCTCAAGGTCAGTGAGATCCGGATCAACGGCAAGAAGGCGTCCTTCGCCACCTCCGGCAAGCACGAGCTGGAGGTCACTCCGGCCACGCCGCTGGAGAAGGGCAAGCAGATCAGCGTCGTGGTGCGCTACGCGGGCAAGCCCTCCGAGCTCAAGATAGACAACTACAGCGCCTGGGCCCGTACCCCCGACGGCGGGGTGATCGCACAGGAGCCGGACGCCGCCGTGTGGTGGTTCCCGAGCAATGACCACCCCACCGACAAGGCGACGTACGACATCTCGGTCGCGGTCCCGGACGGCACCCAGGCGCTGAGCAACGGTGTGCTGGCCTCGCAGTCCTCCAAGCTGGGCTGGACGCGCTACAACTGGCGCTCGGACAAGCCGCAGGCGACGTATCTGACGACGCTGGCCGTCGGCAAGTTCGACATCACCACCGACAAGACCGCGAACGGCCTGCCGGTCATCAACGCCGTCAGCAAGGACCTCGGCGCGAACGAGGGCTCGGCGAAGGCGAGCATCGAGCGCACCACCGAGATCACCGAGTGGCTGGAGAGCGTCTTCGGTGCCTACCCGTTCAACGCCGTGGGCGGCTATGTGCCGAACGTGCCGGCCGGATACGCGCTGGAGACCCAGACCCGCCCGTTCTACGGGAAGAAGGCGTTCGACCGCGGCACGAACGTCTCCGTCGTGGTGCACGAGCTGGCCCACCAGTGGTACGGCGACAGCGTCTCGCTGAAGGACTGGAAGGACATCTGGATCAACGAGGGCTTCGCCGCCTACAGCCAGTGGCTGTGGTCGGAGAAGGAGGGCGAGGGCACCGCCCAGGAGCTGGCTGACTACGTCTACGCCCAGCACCCGGCCGACGACCCGTTCTGGAAGGTCAAGCCGGGCAACCCGGGCGCGGAGAACCAGTTCGACGGCGCGGTCTACGACCGTGGCGCGCTGACCCTCCAGGCGCTCCGCAACAAGGTCGGCGACAAGGCGTTCTTCGGCCTCCTGAAGTCCTGGCCGACGGAGAACCGGTACGGCAACGCGTCGGTCGCCGACTTCGTGAAGTTCGCCGAGAAGAAGACCGGCAAGCAGCTGGCCGGGTTCTTCGACACCTGGCTCTTCCAGCCGTCCCGGCCCTCCGCGGGGGCGGCCAAGCAGGCCCTCGGCGCCTCACAAGCGCCGGTCGCCGAGCCCACGTCGTGGAAGCGGATCGCTGCCACGCACCACGTGCACGGGCACTGAGCCGGTGGACGGGCGCTGAACGAGACGGAGCCGGGCACCCCCGGCTCCGTACGCGCACCGCGTCGCTACCGGCGCGCCGCCTGCCTGGCCCGGCGCGCGATCGGCATGAACCGCAGCCGCTCGGGGAGCACCGGCACCACGGCGCGCACGACCCGGCCGAAACGGCGCAGGGTGCGCTCCTGGGCGTCCGTCCACTCCAGCCCGATGGCCTGCCGGGCGTCCGGCGGCATCAGACCGATCGTGAGAAAGCGCCGGACGCGGGCGAACCGCGGGCGCAGCCACGGCCAGGCCACACGCAGCAGCAGCCGCAGCCAGCGCGGGCCGCGGTCGGGAACCGGCAGCGGCGGGTCGGTCGCCAGCAACTCCCCGACCACCACGGTCTCTTCGAGTTCATTGTCGAGGACCTTCTGGTAATACGGCCAGAACTCCTCGATCGTCTGCGGCATATCGCGGTCATGGATCCCCAGGATCCGCCCCACCTGGAGCCACTCCGCGTACAGCGCCCGCTCCTGCGCCTCGGTGAAGGGGCGGCCCAGATACTGCTGCGCGTGCCGGAAGACGGGGTAACCGGTGGCGTGCACCCAGGCGTAGTAGGCAGGGGTGAGTGCGTGGTAAGCGCGGCCGTGTGCGTCGGTCCCCTGGATGGTCTTGTGCAGCGCGCGCAGCCGCCGCCCCTCCGCGGCCGCCGCCTCCCCTCCGTACACCCACAGCTGGAGCGAGGTCAGGGACCGCTCGCCGCGCCCCCAGGGGTCCGTACGGAACACGGAGTGGTCGTCCACCCCGGCGCCCACCGCCGGATGGGCGACCTGCATGGCCAGCGCGGCCGGCAGGGTCAGCAGCATGCGGATGTCCCCGGCCAGCGACCAGAGCACACCTCCGACCGGCGGGGGATTCGGGTCACTTTTTACCGTAATCATGGTATTAATCATCATACGGTGACTCTCCGCGATCGGCGGACGCGGGGCCCGCTCCCCGCCGCCGCATCCCCCGCATACCGCCGAACCGGCCCACGGCACTCCACCGCAGCATGACCCCATTCAGGCCGGAGGATACCGAAAGCATCCGCACGGACACGCGAGTTGGACGCGGACGGGAACACACGGTTCCGCGCCCGGGGCGAGCGTCGGCGGAGGGAGCGGAAGGGCGCCCGAGCCGGGCGAGCGGCGGAGTGTACGTCGTCACTCGACACCCGGCCGTATGGCGTCGCCCCACCGAAATCACCGTGATCCCACGGCGGACATTCACCTCCAAGAGTGGTTTCGCCACGCGATAAAGCCCCGAGCTGGGGCGATCAAATCACCACTTTCCCCACTAGACACACATGGTGACAAAGACGTTACGGAACGCGACACTCGCAATGTTCCTCCGAACCACCCGAAAGGAGCAACTCATGTCCTGTCCCCCGCCCTGTCCGCCGCCGGTCGATGCCCGGAAGGCGCTCGACTTCCTGCGGACCAGCGGACTCGTCGACCTCAACGTTCCGCTCGAGCGAGTCGTCAACCAGGTCAGCCAACTCGACGACGTGGCCGGCTACGTACTCGCCTGGGAGCGGTACGTGCTCGTAGTCGCCAACCAGGTCGCGGAAGACGACTCCACCGCGGGCAACTGAGCCATTGATCACGACGGTCGCCGGGAGGCATTCAGTGGACACGACGCAGCCCGGTGACGGATCGTCACAAAGGCGCGCGGTGGAGACCCGGGCCCTCGCCTGGCTCGCTGCGCGCCGCACTCTGATCGATCCGGCCGAAGCCGCCGCGGACCGGGTGCTGTTCGCCCGCAAGGCCCTCATCGAAACGGCGTTCCTGGTGGGACTGCGGGCCCGCCTCGACCCCGAACCACTCGACGGCGACTACGCGGCCCTCCTCGATCAGGTCGAGGAGATCGCGGGCCGCCCCTCCTACCGGGAACTGCTCGCCCGGGACGAAGCCGCCCTCCTGCTGTACGCGGGAACCTATGCGGCACTCCGGCTCTGCGGACGCGAGGACCCGGAGTTCCGGCGGCTGATCGCGCAGGCCGCGGCCGGCGGATATGCGGCGGCCTTCGAGCGGATTCCCTACCGGCAGCTCGATCTGCTGCACACCCTGGAGCTGTGCGGTGTTCCGCACCCGCTGCCCGCCATGGACGAGGTCCTGCCGTTCACCCTGCTCTGCAACCGCCCGAACGTCCTCAAGCTCACCGATCGCGACATCTACGCGATCACCCACACGATCTTCTACGCCACGGATTTCGGTCTCCGTGAGCCGCGCTGGCCAGGCGGCTTCGATCCGGCCGCGGCGGTGGAGCTGCTCGAAGCGCTCCTCGTGCTCACCCTCGGCCAGGAGAACGCCGACCTGGTCGGGGAGCTGCTGTGCTGTCTGCTCTGCCTCGGGGTCCGGGACTCCGAGGAAGCCCGCCGGGCCTGGGAGTTCCTCGCGGCGGTACAAGAAGCCGACGGGCGGGTCAACGGGCCGCCGGGGGTGGTCCACCCCGGACTCGCCGACGGCGACGACGCGTACCGGCACTGGGCCACCGGCTACCACACCACCATCGTCGCTGCCCTGGCCGCGCTCCTGGACCGCAGCCCCCGGGTGGTGCGGCGGCCCCGGCCGTCCGTAGCGACGCCGCACTCGGCCGTGGACGAGCCGCTCCGGCGGGCCGTGGTGTGGCTGGCGGACACGAGCGGGCGCCACGACCCGGCCGGCTGCCTGCCCGCCGCCGCGGCCGTCGCGTATGCCGCCGAGGCCCTGGGCGAACCCGGGCTCGCCCGCCCCCTGTTGCTCGATTTCTCCGCGCGTCTCGCGGACGCGGACGCGGAGGTGTGGCAGCGGCACGGTATGGAGGTCGTCGGCGCCTTCGCGTCCGGTCTGCGGGCCCACGGGATTCCCTGCGCCTCGCTCGACCTGTTCCTCAAGTCCACCGTCGCCGCCGTCGAACTCCTGGACCGGGTGCCCCCGCAGGCAATGCACAACGTCCAGCGCCTGGTCGGCCTGGGGCTGCTCGCCCCGCAGCGCGCGGCCGCACTGACCGGTGGCGCGGACGCGCCGCCCCCGGCACCGGAGACGGCCGTCACCGACCTGCCCGGCGCCTGGAAGGAATATCACCTGGGGCGGATCGCCGGCTTCATCCGGGACTCGGCCCGCAGCGGGCGGGCGCGGCACCGCATCACCCGTGACGCCGTCTCCTTCCTCCTCGCCCAGCAGAGCTCATGCGGTGCGTTCGGCCGCCCGGCCTGCGACGAACCGTCAAGCCGCGAACGGGCGTTGCTGTCCTGGACCCAAAGCGCCGTCACCGCGCTGGCCGCCGTGCACACGGCCCGCGGCGCGGCGCTCACGGACCCGCGGTCCGGCTCCTGACCGAGGCGCTACGGCAAGAGCCTCGGCCCGTCCATCTCGTACCCCCCAGACGGTTACCTGGAAGTAACCCCAACTGCTTGGATAAGCGACGCTGGTTCACGTCCCCACCCCACAGGGAGATTCAGTGTCGCACTCCGCGCTGCGCATACCCCGGATCGCCGCCCTCGCCACGGCCCTCGCCGCGGTCACGGTGACGGCCACGGCCCCCTCCGCGTCGGCCGCCGCCACGCCCCGTCTGAAGGTGCTCAGCTACAACGTCTTCCTCATGAGCAAGAACCTCTACCCCAACTGGGGGCAGGACCACCGCGCCCAGGCGATCACGGACGCGGACTTCTTCCAGGGCCAGGACGTCGTCGTGCTCCAGGAAGCGTTCGACAACTCCTCGTCCGAGACGCTGAAGTCCCGGGCCGCGACGCAATATCCGCACCAGACCCCGGTGATGGGCCGGAGCCGCAGCGGCTGGGACGCCACCGGCGGCGCCTACTCCGCCACGACCCCGGAGGACGGCGGGGTGACGCTGCTGAGCAAGTGGCCGATCCTGCGCAAGGAGCAGTACGTCTACAAGGACGCCTGCGGTGCGGACTACTTCTCCAACAAGGGCTTCGTTTATGCGGTGTTGGACGTCAACGGCACCAGGGTGCATGTGGTCGGCACCCACACCCAGTCCACCGACTCGGGCTGCAAGGCGGGCGAGGCGGCCGACGACCGTGCCAAGCAGCTCAAGGAGGTGGACGCGTTCCTGGACGCCAAGAACATCCCGGCGGACGAAGAGGTCATCGTCGCGGGCGATCTGAACGTCGACTCCCACAGCGCCGAGTACGACGCGCTGCTCAGCAATGCCGACCTGGCGCCCGCCGACGGCCGCACGGGCCACCCCTACTCCTTCGACACCCAGGACAACTCCATCGCGAAGTACCGCTACCCGGACGACCCCCGCGAGGACCTGGACTACGTCCTGTACCGCAACGGCCACGCCCGTCCCGCCGGATGGCGGAACACCGTGGTCAAGGAGGAGTCGGCGCCCTGGACGGTCTCCAGCTGGGGCAAGGACTACACGTACACCAATCTCTCGGATCACTACCCTGTCGTGGGCACCGTCGGCTAGTTGACCTTGGCGGCGTGAGCGGGTCAGCGCTTGAGATAGGCCAGGACGGCCAGCACCCTGCGGTTGTCGTCCGCCGACGGGCTGATCCGGAGCTTGGTGAAGATGCTCGCGGTGTGCTTGGCGACGGCGCTCTCGCTGATGTGCAGGCCGGCGGCGATGGCGGCGTTGGACCTGCCCTCGGCCATCAGCTCCAGGACGTCCCGCTCACGCTGCGTCAGGCTGCCGATCGTGCCACGGGCGTCGCTGCGCACCAGCAGTCTGGAGATGACCTGGGGGTCCATCACGGTGCCGCCGGCAGCCACCCGGCGGACCGCGTCGATGAACTGCCCGGTGTGGGTCACCCGGTCCTTGAGCAGATATCCGACGGCGCCCTCGCCCCCGGCCAGCAACTCGTTCGCGTACAGCTGCTCGACGTACTGGGAGAGGACGAGGACGGGCAGTCCGGGCCGCCGGCGACGGGCTTCGAGTGCGGCCTGAAGGCCCTCGTCGGTGAAGGTCGGCGGCAGCCGCACATCGACCACGGCGACATCCGGTGCCGCGTCCCCGTCGTCGAGCAGCGCGCGCAGCAGAGCCGGGCCGTTGTCCACCGCGACGACCTCGCAGCCGTGTTCCTGGAGGGTGCGTATCAGCCCGTCCCTCAGGAGGAAGAGGTCTTCGGCGAGGACAACGCGCATGGAATCTCCATCGTCACGGTGGTCGGCCCGCCCTGCGGACTGTGCAGGTCGAGAGTGCCATCGAAGGTATCCAATCGCTGTCGCACGCCGGCCAGCCCGGTGCCGCGTGCGGGATCGGCGCCGCCGTGACCGTCGTCGGTGACGGTGGCGCGCAGCAGGCCGTTCTCGTAGGTCAGGGCGATGCCGACGGTGCGGGCCCCGGAGTGCTTCGCCGCGTTCGCCAGGGCCTCGCTCACCGCGAAGTAGGTGGCGGACTCGACCGGGGCCGGGAGCCGGTCCGAGAGCCGGGACTCGACGTGGACATCGAGGAAGCTGTCGAGCGCCAGCGACCGGACGGCGTCGCCCAGGCCCCGGTCGGCGAGGACCGGCGGGTGGATGCCGTGCACCAGGTCGCGCAGGTCCTGCAAGGCCCCCTCGGAAGTGCGACGGACGTCCAGCAGGAGCTCGCGCGCCGCCGCCGGGTCCGTCTCCAGCAGTCGGGTGGCACGGTCCAGCGTCATGCCCAGCGCGACCAGCCGGGCCTGCGCTCCATCGTGCAAGTCCCGCTCTATGCGCCGCAGTTCGGCGGCCTGAGCGTCCAGCGCCCGGGTACGGGTGTCGGTGAGCCGCTCGACCCGCCGGGCGAGCTGGATGCGGCGCGGCGCGGAGAGCAAAGGCCGGCTCACCCGGGTGTGCAGCCGGAGCGTGGCGGGCGCGGCCAGCAGTCCGACGGCCAGGAAGACCAGGCCCAGCACCAGCGCGGCACACATGGTCGCGGCGCTGTGCACGGGGACGAACGCGTACCAGTTGCCGTCGTCGAGGAGCCGCCAGATGAACGGCTGCACCAGCGCGCCGAACGCCCCGTACTCGACCAGGGCGAGGGGAACGGCGACGAGGAGCCCGCCGGACACCGGCTCCAGCCAGGCCCACGCCAGGTCGCGCCAGAACCCCTCGTCGGCGATGAGCGCGCCCGACCTCTTGCGGGCGTTGCGGGCACGGTCCGCGGGCAGCGGTTCCGGTGGACCGATCTGGACGCCCGTCCACCGGCCGGCGCGTGCCCGGGAACGATCGGACAGTGCGCGCAGGGCCCGCGCGGCGGGCGGCAGCAGCAGGAAGCCCACGCCCACGGGCATCAGCAGCAGGGCGAGGACCACCAGCGAGCCCACCGCCGACGCCGCGAGGGCATGCAGGCTCACCAGCTGGCACCGGCCGAGGGCGACGGCGGCGCGGGAGGCGACCGCACGTGGCTTATCGAACATCGTCCATGATCGGAGGGATCTTAGCCGGTGCCGGCCCCGCCGTCCGCGGTCTGCCGACACTCGTCCGCGTCCACGTCGTCATCCATGTCCACAGTCCGGCCGCCGTCAGGCACGAGGCGCCGAACAACACCATGGGGAGCACCGCGCCGGACTCCTCGTCCATGAACAGCAGCATGCCGAGGTTGATCAGAGCGTGAAAGCCCGCCGCGAGCGGCAGTCCGGCGGCCCGCACCCCTTCAAGGGCCCACCCCATCACGACCGACATGGACACCGCCGCCAGCATGAACGCCCCCGCGTACACGGGGTGTTGGGCGAAAACCTGGACGTGCCAGACGCCCCATGCCACGCCCACCGCGACCGATGCCGCAAGCGGGCCGCAGCGGGTGCGCAGCAGCGGCTGGAGAAAGCAGCGCCATCCGATCTCCTCGCCGCATGCCCCGATCAGCTGCGCCACGGCGATCAACGGGAACGGTGCACCCGGCCGCGCGAAGCGGGCGTCCCCGGCGAGCGCCGCGTACGCACCGGCGCTCAGCGCGATGATCAGCGGCGCCGTGACGAGCAGCAGCACGCCCTGACCGCTGCGGCCCGGCCCGGATCCGGCGAGCACTTCCCGCACCCGCCCCGGCCACAGCACCGCGGCAACCCCCACCCCGAGCGCGGGCCCGAACTGCGTCAGCTGAATGACCTCACCGGGTATCCGGGTCACGGGCTGAAGCGCACCCAGCGCTCCGGCCGCCAGAAACGCAACGGCGAGAAACACGACCATCGCCCTGATGTCGACAGGCTTCCTTGGCATGGCATCTGTACTTGGCATGCCAACGACGATGCCGTCCGACGGGCCCGCCGCCATTGCGTCTGGATACCGGGCAGGGGTGTACCCAGATACACCCGTGACCCGTTTCGGCGGGGGCCATCCGCTCACCATCCACTGAGCGGCGGCGGAGCGGCGGGCGGCAGGCAGCGGACTCAGCGGTCGTGGACCGTCAAGGCGAAAGGGCGGCCACGGAAGCCTTCCGGCCTCCGCGACCGCCCTTGATGACGCAGGCGTCCGCTGGTGCGTGACTACTTCGACAGCTCGCGCTCCGCGGCGATCCGGCTGACCCGGCCGCGCACCGCGAACCAGCCGCCGACCAGCGCGATGGCGAGGACCGGGATCAGCATCACGGTCTGCCGGCCGACACCGTCGTCGAACCACATGAGGACGATGACACCGAGCAGGAAGGCGATGGTGGCGATATCGGTGACCGGCGTGCCGGGGAGCCGGAAGCGCGGCCGCTCGACCACACCTTCCTTCGACCGGCGCACGAACACCATGTGGCAGATCATGATCGTGCACCAGGTGCTGATGATGCCCAGCGCCGCGATGTTCAGCACGATCTCGAACGCCTCACCCGGCATGACGTAGTTGAGGCCGACACCCAGCACACACACCGCGGAGGTGAGCATGATGCCGCCGTACGGCACCTGGTTGCGGTTCATCAGGCCGGCGAACTTGGGCGCCGAGCCCGCCATCGACATGGAGCGCAGGATGCGGCCGGTCGAGTAGAGGCCGGAGTTCAGGCTGGACATGGCCGCGGTCAGCACCACGAGGTTCATCACATCGCCCGCCGCCGGCACACCGACGTTGGACAGCACCGTCACGAAGGGGCTCTCGCCGCCGACGTACTTGTTCCACGGCAGCAGCATCGCGAGCAGGATCACCGAGCCGACGTAGAAGACGCCCACTCGCCACATGATGGAGTTGACGGCCTTCGGCACGACCTTCTCCGGCTGGTCGGTCTCACCGGCGGTCACACCGACCAGCTCGACGGCGGAGTAGGCGAAGACCACGCCCTGGAGCACGATCACCACGGGCAGCAGACCGGTCGGGAAGATCCCGCCGTGGTCGGTGAGCAGGTCCAGCCCTGGGGTGTGCCCGCCGACCGGGTGCTGGGTGGCCAGCAGGAAGATGCCGATGAACATGAAGACGACCAGCGCCGCGACCTTGATGATCGCGAACCAGAACTCCAGCTCACCGAAGATCTTCACCGAGATCAGGTTCACGGTCAGCACGACCGCCAGCGCGATGAGCGCCATGACCCACTGCGGGATGTCGGTGAACAGGCTCCAGTAGTGGGTATAGAGCGCGATCGCGGTGATGTCGGCGATACCGGTCGTGGACCAGTTGACGACATACATCCAGCCGGCGACGTAGGCGCCCTTCTCCCCGAGGAACTCACGGGCGTACGAGACGAAGGAACCGGACGACGGGCGGTGCAGCACCAGCTCGCCCAGGGCCCGTACGACGAAGAAGGCGAAGAGGCCGCAGACCGCGTAGGCGATGGCCAGCGCCGGGCCGGCGGAATGCAGTCGACCACCGGCGCCCAGGAAGAGGCCGGTACCGATCGCCCCACCGATGGCGATCATGTTGACATGCCGGCCCTTGAGGCCCTTGCTGTAGCCCGCGTCGCCCGCATCCTGCTGCGCGCCGCTCCCCCCGTCAGGTGACCTGCGGGCTGTCTCGGTGACGGTTTCTGTGCTCACTGCTGGTGTATCTCGCTTTCGGGCAGGCGCTGAAGCCATGGCCTAGAAGTCCCGCAGATCGCGTGGACGGCCGACGGCACACCTTCCCTGAAGAGCCCTTTTCCGTCTGTGGGCAAGATCACAGCGCGTACAGGCCATCCAAGATTTGTCCGTATTTGAAGTGAATTTCCCGGCGCATCATTTTCAAGAGGGGCATCAGTTCACCCGATTCCGGACTCCGCACCCCGCCCGGCAAGGAGGATTTCTTGACCAGTTCGGATCGGTTGACACGTGCTTTTTGCCTTCGTGACAACTCACTCCGTCTCGGCCCGTCGGATGGCTGCCCGCCATACCGGTCCGCTCCGGCCCGGTCCGCGCGGAAGGTTTCACAAGAGTGGTGAGACAGCAATACTGTTGAACATGATGGAGCCCGCCACCGACCTGACGGTCGACGAACTGGCCGCCCGCGCCGGCGTCACGGTCCGTACGATCCGCTTCTACAGCACGCGCGGCCTGCTGCCACCGCCGGAGATCGGCCCCCGCCGGGTCGGCCGCTACGGTCCGGACCATCTCTCGCGGCTCGCCCTCATCGAGGAGCTCCAGCACCAGGGCCTGACGCTGTCCGCGATCGAACGCTATCTGGAGCAGCTGCCGCCCGATCTGAGCGCCCAGGATCTGGCCATCCACCGGGCGCTGGTGGCGAGTTGGATTCCGGACAAGGCCGAGGACGCCACCCGGGAGCAGCTGGAGCGGCGGGTCGGCCGGGCGCTGACCGAGGAGGATCTGGACCGGCTGGCGGCCATGAGTGTGCTCGTACGGACCGATGATCCCCGGGTCTTCCGCGTCGACCCGGGGCTGCTGCACCTGGGCACCCGGCTGCTGGACGTCCCGATCTCCCTGGAGACCATCCTCACGGCGCGCAGCGTGGTCATCGAGCACACCCGCTCGGCGGCCCGGGAGCTCAGCCGGCTCTTCAGGGACGAGGTGTGGGAGCCGAACCGGGGCGGCGGGCCGGACGAGGACGAGATGGCGCGGATGAAGTCGCTCTCGGCCCATATGCAGCCGATGGTGGTGCAGGCGCTGGTGACCGCCTTCCAGCGGTCGATGAAGCAGGAGCTGCGGGAGTCGTTCGGCATGGAGGGCGACCGGCCCCAGGGCGGCCCCACCCCCGAGGGGTGACGGGGGCGGGCCGCCGGGGCCCGCCCCCATGACCGGTCAGTCGCTGAACTTCTCACCCTTCTCGGCCTTCTCCACCAGCAGCGCGGACGGCGCGAACCGGTCTCCGTAGGCTTCCTGAAGCTCACGGGCGCGGGCCACGAAGCCGGGCAGACCGACCTGCTCCTCGCGCCCCGGGCCGCCCTGGTAGCCGTTGATGTACTGGATCACGCCGCCGGTCCAGCCCGGGAAGCCGATGCCGAGGATGGAGCCGATATTGGCGTCCGCGACGGAGGTGAGCACGCCCTCCTCGAAGCAGCGGACGGTGTCCAGTGCCTCGGAGAAGAGCATCCGCTCCTGCATGTCGATGAACGGAACGGTGGCGTCCTTCTTGGTGAAGTGCTCGCGCAGCCCCGGCCACAGACCGGTGCGCTTGCCGTCCTCGCCGTACTCGTAGAAGCCCCCGCCACCACTGCGGCCGGGCCGGCCGAACTCGTCGACCATCCGGTCGATGACCGCGTCGGCTGGGTGCGGCTGCCAGCTGCCGCCGGACTCCACCACCGCCCGCTTGGTCTCCTCGCGGATCTTGCGCGGCAGGGTGAGGGTCAGCTCGTCCATCAGGGACAGCACCTTGGCCGGGTAGCCGGCCTGGGCGGCGGCCTGCTCGACGGAGACCGGGTCGAGGCCCTCGCCGATCATCGCCACGCCTTCGTTGATGAAGTGGCCGATGACACGGGAAGTGAAGAAGCCGCGCGAGTCATTGACGACGATCGGGGTCTTCTTGATCTGGCGGACCAGGTCGAAGGCGCGGGCCAGCGCCTCGTCGCCGGTCCGCTCGCCCTTGATGATCTCCACCAGCGGCATCTTGTCGACCGGCGAGAAGAAGTGCAGCCCGATGAAGTCCTGGTCGCGCTCGACGCCCTCGGACAGCAGCGTGATGGGCAGCGTGGAGGTGTTGGAGCACAGCAGCGCGTCGGGCGCGACGATGTGCTGGATCTCCTTGAAGACCTTGTGCTTGAGACCGACGTCCTCGAAGACCGCCTCGATGACGGCGTCGCAGCCCGCGAGGTCGGCCGGCTCGGCGGTGGGCGTGATGCGGGCCAGCAGCTCGTCGCGCTTCGCCTCGGTCGTACGGCCCCGGGAGAGGGCCTTGGCGAGCAGCCCCTCCGAATAAGCCTTGCCCTTCTGCGCCGCCTCCAGGGAGACGTCCTTGAGGACGACCTGCATCCCGGCCCTGGCGCAGGAGTAGGCGATGCCCGCGCCCATCATGCCGGCGCCGAGCACGGCGACCTTCTCGACCTTGCGGGGCGCGATGTCCTTGGGCCGGTTGGCGCCGGAGTTGACGGCCTGGAGGTCGAAGAAGAACGCCTGGATCATGTTCTTGGAGATCTGGCCGGTCACCAGCTCGACGAAGTAGCGCGCCTCGATGGTCTGCGCGGTCTCGAAGTCGACCTGGGAGCCCTCGACGGCCGCGGCGAGGATGTTGCGGGGGGCCGGGTAGGGCGCGCCGTTGAGCTGCTTCTTGAGGTTGGCGGGGAACGCCGGGAGGTTGGCCGCGAACTTCGGCTGGGCCGGGGTGCCGCCGGGGATGCGGTAGCCCTTGACGTCCCAGGGCTGCTGGGACTCGGGGTGCTCCTCGATGAAGGCGCGGGCCTTGCCGAGCAGCTCCTCGGGGGTGGCCGCGACCTCGTGGACCAGCCCGGCCTCCTGGGCGCGGGTGGCGTTGTACTGGGTGCCCTGGAGCAGCACCTTCAGCAGCGCGTCGGCGATGCCGAGCAGCCGCACCGTACGGGTCACACCGCCGGCGGCGGGCAGCAGGCCGAGGGTGACCTCGGGCAGGCCGATCTTGGTGCCGGGGGTGTCGAGGGCGATGCGGTGGTGGCAGGCCAGCGCGATCTCGTAACCGCCGCCCAGCGCCGCGCCGTTGATCGCGGCGACGACGGGCTTGCCGAGGGTCTCGATACGGCGCAGATCGCGCTTGATGCCGTTGCCCGACTCGAATGCCTGCTCGGCCTTCTCGGGGGTGACGGCGATCAGGTCGCGCAGGTCGCCGCCGGCGAAGAAGGTCTTCTTGGCGGAGGTGAAGATGATGCCGCGGACGCTGTCCATCTCGGCCTCCAGGCGGTCGGCGACCGCGGTCAGGGAGGCTTTGAAGGCGTTGTTCATGGTGTTGGCGGACTGGTCGGGGTCGTCCAGGACCAGGGTGACGATGCCGGTCTCGTCCTGTTCCCAGCGGATGGTCGACGACGCAGGGGACTCGCTCACTGTGGCTTCTCCGTAAGGGGGATGGGACGGGCGGTCAGAGGCGCTCGATGACGGTGGCGATGCCCATACCGCCGCCGACGCAGAGGGTGGCCAGGCCGTAGCGCTTGTCCTGCCGCTCCAGCTCGTCGATCAGGGTGCCGAGGATCATCGCGCCGGTGGCGCCGAGGGGGTGGCCCAGCGCGATGGCGCCGCCGTTGACGTTGACCTTGTCCAGGCTCAGGCCCATGTCCTTGACGAAGCGCAGTACGACGGCCGCGAAGGCTTCGTTGATCTCGACGAGGTCGATGTCGTCGATGGTCAGCCCGGCCTTGGCCAGGGCCTTACGGCTGGCGGGCGCGGGGCCGGTGAGCATGATCGTGGGCTCGGAGCCGGAGACCGCGGCGGAGAGGATGCGGGCCCGCGGGGTCAGCCCGTAGCGCTCACCGACCTCCTTGGAGCCGATGGCGACGAGCGCCGCGCCGTCCACGATGCCGGAGGAGTTACCGGCGTGGTGGACGTGGTCGATCTTCTCGACCCAGTGGTACTTCTGGAGGGCGACCGCGTCAAAACCGCCCGCGTCGCCGATGGCGGCGAAGGACGGCTTGAGGCCGGCCAGGGAGTCGGCGGTGGTGCCGGGGCGCATGTGCTCGTCGTGGTCCAGGACGACGAGGCCGTTGCGGTCGCGCACCGGCACGACGGAGCGGTCGAAGCGGCCATCCTTCCATGCCTCGGCGGCGCGCTCCTGGGAGAGCGCGGCGAATTCGTCGACATCGCGCCGCGAGTAGCCCTCAAGGGTGGCGATCAGGTCGGCGCCGATGCCCTGCGGGACGAAGTTGGTGTCGAAGTTGGTCATCGGGTCGGCGAACCAGGCGCCGCCGTCCGAGGCCATCGGGACCCGCGACATGGACTCGACGCCGCCCGCCAGGACCAGGTCCTCCCAGCCCGAACGCACCTTGGCGGCGGCCATGTTGACGGCCTCCAGGCCCGAGGCACAGAAGCGGTTCTCCTGTACGCCGGCGACGGTGTCGGGCAGCCCGGCGGCGATCGCCGCGATCCGGGCGATGTCGGAGCCCTGGTCGCCGACCGGTCCGACGACGCCGAGCACGATGTCGTCGACGGCGGCCGGGTCGAGGCCGGGGAAACGGCGGCGCACCTCGTGGATCAGGCCGACGACCAGGTCGATCGGCTTGGTGCCGTGCAGTGCGCCATTGGCCTTGCCGCGGCCGCGCGGGGTGCGGATCGCGTCGTATACGTACGCTTCGGTACTCAAGTCAACAAGCCTTTCGCATGAGGGTGGAGGCAGGGGCAGCGAGTGGGGACCGGGCGCGGTCCGGGGTCAGTCGAGCAGGGAGCGTCCGATGATCTCCTTCATGATCTCGGTGGTCCCTCCGTAGATCGTCTGGATACGGCCATCGGTAAAGGCCCTGGCCACGCGGTATTCCGCCATATAGCCGTAGCCGCCATGGAGTTGCAGACAGCGGTCGGCGACCCGCTTGTGCAGCTCGGTGGCCCACCACTTGGCCATCGAGGCGTGCACCGCGTCCAGTGCGCCGGCGGAGTGGTCGGCGATACAGCGGTCGAGGAAGGCGCGGGTGACGGCGCACTCGGTGGCCATCTCGGCTATCTCGAAGCGGATGTGCTGGAGCTTGGCCAGCGGGCGTCCGAACGCCTCGCGCTCCTTGACGTACCGGCTGGTGATCTCCAGCAGGTGTTCGGCACCGGCGATACCGGCCACCGCGATGCCCATCCGCTCCTGGGCGAGGTGGGTCATGAGATGGACGAAGGCACCGTTCAGCTCGCCGAGCAGATTCTCCTTGGGGACACGGACGTCGTGGAAGAACAGCTCGGCGGTGTCCTGGGACTTCTGGCCGATCTTGTCGAGGTTGCGGCCCCGCTCGAAGCCCGCCATACCGCGCTCGACGACCAGCAGGCTCAGACCGTGCGCCCCGCCCTCCGGCGTCGTCCTGGCCACGACGATGACCAGGTCGGCGAGGATGCCGTTGGAGATGAAGGTCTTGGAACCGTTGAGGACCCAGTGGTCGCCGGCGTCCTCGGCATGGGTGCGGATGCCCTGGAGGTCGGAGCCCGCACCGGGCTCGGTCATGGCGATGGCGGTGATGATCTCTCCGCTACAGAAGCCGGGCAGCCAGCGGCGCTTCTGCTCCTCGGTGGCGAGGGTCGTCAGATAGGGGCCGATGATGTCGTTGTGCAGGCCCACGGCGAGCCCGGCGGCGCCGACCCGGGTGAACTCCTCGGCCAGCACCGCGCTGTAGCGGAAGTCCTGCTGCCCGCCCCCGCCGTACTCCTCCGGCACCGCCAGCCCCAGCAGCCCCTGTTTGCCGGCCGCCCGCCAGGCGTCCCGGCTGACGATGCCGTCCTTCTCCCACTGCTCGTAATAGGGCGTCACTTCCTTGGCGAGGAAGGTCCGCACCATTGCGCGGAAGGACTCGTGGTCCTCGGTGAAGATCTGGCGCTTCATCTGCGCGGTCATCTCTGCGGGCCCTCCCATGAGCCAGTTCTTGACGGTCTCGGTGAACTCTGCGGGCTGCGGCCCTACGGGACGGGCGGGGAGCCTTGTCCCGTCCGCCACCCGGAAGTCCCTGGTTCGGTCACGGACGCACCGTCGGCTCCGTACTCGCCCTCGGCCTCGACTCCGCGCTCGGCCACGCGGGGCGACGTCCGCTCGCGGAGCGCGGCCGGGCCGGTCACTCCCGGCCCGGACGGCGTCGAGGCCGGCCGCTTCCCTGGCGGCGGCCTCGTCGGCGACCCGGCGCGGGCCGGCCGCGTACCGGAGTGTGCGGGCGGGTGCCATCAGCCGGCGGTGTCCTTCTGGGCGGTGCGGCTCGGGCCGGCGGACGGGGCGGGGGCGGCCGGCGACGGGGCGAGGAGGCCAGGGGCCTGCCAGTCGCGGGCGATCTCTTCGGTGTCCGCACCGGGCCGCGCGGGTGGTCTGCGCACCGCGCCGGGGGTGTGCGAGAAGCGCGGCGCGGGCGCGGGCTGCGTCATCCCGCCGTGCTCGACGAAGGTGCCGCGGGCGGCGAGATGCGGATGCCGCGGCGCCTCACGGAGGGAGAGCACGGGCGCCACACAGGCATCCGACTCCTCGAAGACGGCCGTCCACTCCTCGCGGGTACGGGTCTTGAAGCGGGCGGCGATGGCGCTGCGCAGCTCGTCCCATGCGGCGAGATCGTCGCGGCCGGGGGCCTCCTCCTCCAGGCCCAGCAGACGGATGAATTCGCCGTAGAACCGCTTCTCCAGCGCGCCGACCGCCATATAGCCGCCGTCGGCGGTCTCGTAGGTCCCGTAGAACGGAGTGCCGCCGTCGAGCAGATTGGCGCCGCGCCGGTCCTGCCAGCCGCCGGCCGCCAGCATGCCGTGGATCATCGCCGTCAGATGTGCCGTGCCGTCGACGATGGCGGCGTCCACGACCTGGCCCTTTCCACCGTCGGCGCGGGCGTGCTGGAGGGCGGCGAGGACGCCGATGACGAGGTAGAGGGAGCCGCCGGCGTAGTCACCGAGGAGGTTGGCGGGGATGGCGGGCGGGCCGTCGGGCGGGCCGATCATGCCGAGCGCGCCCGTGATGGCGATATAGCCGATGTCGTGTCCGGCGGTGTCGGCGAGCGGGCCCTGCTGCCCCCAGCCGGTCATCCGCCCGTAGACCAGCCGGGGGTTGCGGGCGAGGCACTCCTCGGGACCCACCCCCAGCCGCTCGGCCACACCGGGGCGGTACCCCTCCACCAGCACATCGGCGCGCTCGACCAGCTCGAGCACCTGCGCCACACCGTCGGGGCTCTTCAGATCGACCAGTACGGAGCGCTTGTTGCGGTTGGTGACGTCGTAGGCCGGATCGATGCCCAGTCCCGCGCCTCCGGGCCGGTCCACCCGGACGACATCGGCGCCGAGGTCGGCCAGGAGCATGGCCGCGAAAGGGCCGGGACCGATGCCCGCGAGTTCGACCACCCGCACCCCGCTCAGTGGGCCGTTGCCTGGCTCTGCCATCGCGCCCCATGCCTTTCCGCACTGTGACACTTCTGATGTAACACTCGTGATGTTAAGAACGTGTTCCACTTTCCACAAGACCCCCGTGCCAAGTGGCGACCACGGAAAAGGGCCCGCGCCGACGAGGCTTCTTCGCCATCGCCGTCACGGGCCGTTGCGCGCCTGCCGCCGCTGCGCCGCTATACCCCGTCGAGCTCGGCGATGAGCTTCTTGGGGGCTATGACGCGATAGGACTCCTCCGCCCAGTCGCAGAGCAGCTCGGCGGGCGGAGCGTCCGGTTCCTCCAGGGGGACCCGAACCCATCCGGACTTGCCCAGGCCATAGCCCGCGGGCTTGGCGCCGGGCGAGGTCAGCGCATGGGCATGGGCCTCCGGGTCCGTGAGTTTCAGCGTGACCCCGAGCGGATGACTGCCGTCCTCGACGCCGAGGAAGACGAAGACCTTCTTGTTGACCTTGATGACGCTCTCGCCCCAGGGAAACTCCTCCACCGCCCCGGGAAGCCCCAGCGCGAACGCACGCACCCGCTCCCGCACCACCGCCGGCCCGGCCGCCTTCGCCATCCGCTCCTCCATGTCCGTTCCCCCACGGCACCGCCTGCGCTGCCGCTGAGCCGCACCCGCGTCCCGCGCGGGCCGACCCACGCATTCCACGCTAACGGCGACCACTGACAACGGCCCGCGGAGCGCCCGACGGCGGGTTGGCCGGGGGACATCTGACGCCGTGTCCGGCGCCCGTGTCCGGCGCGCAAACGGTTCCGGCGGGCGTCGACTCGCCGCCGCTTCCGCCCTCGGGAGGGTTACGCCGCGTCACCGCGCCGACGACTGCGGCGCGGCCGGGGCCCCCGGCCCCCCGGTCGCCGGCACCAGATGATCGTCGGACGCCTGACGGTCCACCAGTCGCGCCAGCCGCTGGGGGACATTGCCGCCCACCAGAAGGATGACGACGAGCGTCAGGCCGAAGGTGAGCACGGCGAGGGCCCGCCCCAAGGGCATGCCTTCGGCCAGATGGGTGCCGAGGACGGGCGCCGCCGCCCCGCCCAGCGCCCCGACGTTGTAGACGAAGCCCACGGACGCGGCCCGGGTGGCGGTCGGGAAGTGGCCGGCGAGGTACTTCGGCAGGATGCCGGAGATGCCCTGGCTGAGCGCGAGCAGCACGAAGACCAGCACGCCGAGCGCCGGCAGGCTGTCCCGCACCGCGAAGACCGGGAAGACGAAGACGAGCGAGGCGAGCAGCGTGTACGCGTAGGCCCGCCGGGTACCGAGCCGGTCGCCGACGAAGCCCGCCAGCCAGCAGCCCGCCATGGTGCCGAAGCCCGCGTAGAACATCACGTCGGTGACCTGCCCAGGGGCGTATCCGAGACCGGTCTTGAGGTAGGTGGGCAGCAGGGCCTGGATCGGCCAGCTGTAGAGGAACGCGCAGAACACCGTCGCCATCAGGGACACGTACAACAGCCATCCGCGGCGGCCGCCGAGCTGGACGGCGAAGGCGGTCAGGCACAGCGCCGCGGTGGCGGACAGCCAGGGGACATGGCCCGTGCCGAGGGGGGTGAAGACGCAGAACAGCGCCATCGAGGCGGCCACCGCCAGGACTGCGTTGGCCTCGGCGCGGAGCCGTCCCGTGAACAACGGCCGGAAGGGGTTCGGGCGCCCCTCTGCCGAACGGGTGGCGGCGCCGATCTCCTTCTGCCAGTCCCCGGCCTCCGGAAGCGCCCTGCGCACCCAGAGGGCTACCAGGACGGGCAGCACGCCGATCCAGAACATCCAGCGCCAGCCCCAGTGGGGCACCACCCACTTGTAGAGCTCGGCCGCGAGGACCGTACCGCCCGCGTAACCGGAGATCAGGAATCCGGAGGCCCGGTTGCGCCATCGGAGGGGCCAGCTCTCCAGCACATACGTCACGCTTGCGCTGTACTCCCCCGCCATACCGAGGCCGATCACCAGCCGGGCGACGAACAGGCTGGTGTAGTCCCAGGCGAATCCGCAGGCGAAGGTGCCGAGCGAGTAGAGCAGGATGCTGCTGATCATGGCGGCTTTGCGGCCGTAGCGGTCGCCCATCGCGCCCAGTACGGCGCCGCCCAGCCATCGCGTGATGAAGGCGCCGGAAATCAGCGAGGCGGCGGTGGCGGTGCTCAGCCGGAAGTCCGCCGCGATCTCGGTCAGCACCAGCGTGATCAGGACGAAGTCGAAACCGTCGAGGAGGTAACCGATCCAGGCGGCGAACATCGCCTTCCACTGGGGCGGGGTGACCTCCTGCCACCATCGCCGCCCCCGGTCACGGGTGTGCGTGCGGAGCGTTGTCACAGCGGCCGGGCCTCCCTCCGGCAGTCGGCGAGCCGGACATTGGACGTCCTACGTCGTCGGCGCCATCCGTGAATCTGGCCCCGCCGCGGCACCCTGTCAAGGCGTCATGCCAGACTCCGTACCACCCACAGGGCGGTCAAGAGGGCCGCCAGGAGCGGAACTTGACGGGGCGACGCCGACTGCCAGGGTCCGGACTCCAGGGCCGGTGGGCGGTCGAGAGGATGCGCGATGCCACGGCAGGACACCTCCGGACGGGCCTATGACCTCGTCCTCTACGGCGCCACCGGTTTCACCGGCGCCCTCACTGCCGCCTACCTGGCCGCCCACGTCCCCAAGGGCTGCCGCTGGGCACTGGCCGGGCGCAGCACCGCCAAACTGGAGAAGCTGCGCGACCGGCTGGCGAAGTCGGACCCGGCCTGCGCCGACCTGCCGCTGCTGCGGGCGGACAGCAACGATCCCGGCTCGCTGCGCGACCTCGCCGCCGGCACCCGGGTGCTGGTGACGACCGTCGGTCCGTATCTTGTCCATGGCGAGCCGCTGGTGGCGGCCTGCGCCGCGGCGGGCACCGACTATGTCGATCTGTGCGGCGAGTCGGAGTTCATCGACCGGATGTACGTCCGGCACGATGCGGCGGCCCGTGCGTCCGGCGCGCGCCTCGTGCACGCGAGCGGGTTCGACTCCGTCCCGTACGACCTGGGGGTCCACTACACCGTGGGGCTCCTCCCCGAAGGTGTCCCCGTACGCATCGATGGCTTCGTACGGACCAACGGGGCGTTCTCCGGCGGCACGCTGAACTCGGCGCTGACCGCCGCCGCACGTCCGGTCGCCATGGCGCGGGCCGCCCGCGAGCGCCAGCAGGTCCAGGAACGACCGGCCGGCCGTACGGTGCGCGCCCCCTTCGGCCCGCCTGTACGGAGCAGCGAAACGCGCACCTGGGGCGTGCCGCTGCCGACCCTCGATCCGCAGATCGTCGCCCGCTCGGCCGCCGCGCTGGACCGCTACGGGCCGGACTTCCGCTATCGCCACTACGCCGGGGTGCGGCGGCTGCCGGTCGCCGTCGGCGGGGCCCTGGGGGCGGGAGCATTGGGCGTGCTCGCTCAGGTACCGCCCGTACGACGCTGGCTGTCGGGGCGTCTGGAGCCGGGCGACGGCCCGAGCCCCGAGCGGCGGGCGCGCAGCTGGTTCAAGGTGCGCTTCGTGGCCTCCGCCGGCGGCACCCGTCTGATCACCGAGGTCTCGGGCGGCGACCCCGGCTACGAGGAGACGGCGAAGATGCTCGCCGAGTCGGCGCTCAGCCTGGCCTTCGACGACCTCCCGGAGACCGCGGGCCAAGTGACGACGGCGGTGGCCATGGGAGACGCGTTGACGGCACGCCTCCAGGAAGCGGGCATCAGATTCGGCGTCGTCCAGGGGTGACCCGGGCCGTGGCCCGGGCCCGCCGTTACGCGTCGGCGAGCGCCCGCCGGCACAGGGCGTCGGCGGCCCGGGTCGTCTCCGGAAGGCGGTAATCGGCCGCCAGATGGAGGGTGTGCGCACAGGCCCGGTCGAGGTTGGTGCGGTGCCCCACGGAGACGAAGACCGGCTTGACGCCCGTTTGGGTACGCAGCGCACGTCCCACCTCCTCGGTCCCGTCCAGCAACGGCGAGGTGGCGCCGCGCTCCGGGCCAGGAGGGGCGTACCGGAAGGTGAAGGGGTTCTTGGCGACGCCGATGGTGGGCAGTCCGGTCAGCACCCCCAGGTGGCTGGCGAGCCCGAAGCGGCGCGGGTGCGCCAGCCCGTAGCCGTCGCAGACCACCAGGTCGGGGGTGCGGGCGAGGCGGCCGAGAGCCGCGAGCACGGTGGGGATCTCACGGAAGGCGAGCAGGCCGGGGACGTACGGGAAGGAGATCTGCCCGACTGCGGTGGCCCTGTCGACGACGGCGCGGGTGCGGGCGTCCAGGGCGACGGCGGCCGCCGCGACGACGTCCCGTTCATCGTCGTAGGCGACATCCACCCCGACCACGGTGCCCTCGAACCCCGGTTCCGGACCCGCTTCATCGAGGCGTACATGGGGCCGCAACCGGTCCTGCACCGCACGCGCCTGGGCTTCATCGGCCGGCCAGTGCCGCAGTTCGTCGTCGCAGGAGATCATTCCGGGAGTGTCCATGATGACCGCAACGCTACCGAACCGGTGATCGAGCCCACGACCGGGCGGATCGGCTCAAGGTGCGGGGCTCAGGGCTCGGGTTCGGGGCTCGGGTTCGGGGCTCGGGTTCAGGGTTCAGGACGCGGAGTTCAGGCCATGGATTTCAGAGCTCGGTGTCAGTGGTGCTCGGTACCGTGATGAGCATGCACCCGCCCGGTGTTGATGTGGAGGCCCGGCAGCCCGGCGGCGGACCGGAGCCGGGCACGGGACGGCCGGCCCAGGGCGCCACGGTGTCGCCCGCCCGGAAGAGTCCTGCTGCCCGCCCCCAACGCCTGCCGCCCTGACACCCCGGAGGTCCTTGATGCCCGACGCGCTTCACGAGTTCGATGCCACCGACCTCGCTGCCCGGCTGCGCCGCCGCGAGATCTCCGCCCGAGAGGTCGTCCAGGCCCATCTGGAGCGCATCGAGCGGGTCAATCCGGCCATCAATGCGATCGTCACCCTCGACCCGGAGGGCGCCCTCGCCGCGGCCGCACGGGCCGATGAGCGACTCGCCCGGGGCGCCGCCGTGCCGCCTCTGCACGGACTGCCGATCGCCTTCAAGGACACCCGCCTCACCCGCGGTATGCGCACCACACACGGCTCACCGCTCTTCGCCGATCACGTCCCGGACGACGACGATCTGCTGGTCGACCGGCTCCAACAGGCGGGCGCCATCCGCCTCGGCAAGACCAACGTCCCCGAATTCGCCGCCGGTTCGCACACCTTCAACGCCGTCTTCGGCACCACCCGCAATCCGTACGACCGCACCCGCTCGGCGGGCGGCAGCAGTGGGGGCGCCGCCGCGGCGCTGGCGGCCGGGCTACAGCCGCTCGCCGACGGCAGCGACATGGGCGGCTCACTCCGCAACCCCGCCTCCTTCTGCAATGTCGTCGGGCTCCGGCCGACGCCCGGCCGCGTCCCATCACCTCCCGGCAATGACCTCTGGGACACCCTGTCGGTCCCGGGCCCCATGGGGCGGACCGTCGCCGACACCACGCTGCTGCTGTCAGCGATGGCCGGCCCGGACCCACGCTGCCCCCTCAGCCTGGAGACCTCGGGGGCGGCGTTCCGTGTACCGCTCGACCGCGACCTGCGCGGGCTGCGGATCGCCTGGGCACCCGACCTGGACGGATACGCACCGGCCGACCCGGACGTGCTCGCCGTTCTGGAGCCCCAGTTGAGGGTCCTGGAGGAGCTGGGCTGCCGTGTCGACACCGCCTGCCCGGACCTCACCGGCGCCGACGAGACCTTCCGTACGCTCCGGGCACACAGCTTCGGCCTCGCCCTCGGTGGCCTGCTCGACTCCGACCCGCAGGCCCTCAAACCCAGCATCGTGTGGAACATCCAACAGGGCCGCCGGCTGACCGTGGCCGACCTCCACACGGCCACCACGGCCCACAGCCGCCTCTACCTCGGCACGCTGGAATTCTTCTCCGGGTACGACCTGCTCCTCGCCCCGGTCAGTCAAGTCGCCCCGTTCGATGCGGAGTTGGAGTATCCGCGTGAGGTGGCGGGCCGGCCCACGGAAAGCTATCTGGACTGGATGCGCTCCGCCTACCTCATCTCGGTCCTGGGCGTACCCGCCCTTTCGGTCCCGGCGGGATTCACCCCGGGCGGCCTGCCCGTGGGGCTCCAGTTCATCGGTCCACCACGCGCCGATCTCGCCGTCCTCCAGGCCGGTCATGCCTACGAGACCGCGACGCGGCACGGGCGCCGCCGCCCGGACCTGCCGACGACCTGACCCCGACACCCGCCCCGGTCGGGGGCGGGAACGGCCGCCCCAAGATGGCGGGCCCCGCCCGGCGCCTCCTCTATATTGCAGTGATGTTCGTACTGGAACTGACTTATACCGCGCCCCTCGAACGCGTCGACGCCGTCCTCGAGCAGCATGTGGAATGGCTTCAGAAGGAGTACGCCGCCGGGCATTTCGTCGCCGCCGGCCGTAAGGTCCCGCGGGACGGAGGCGTGATCCTCGCCGCCGGGATGGACCGTGCCACCGTCGAGCGGATCGTTTCCGAGGACCCGTTCACGCTCGCCGGGGTGTGCGCGTACCGGATCACGGAGTTCGTGGCGACGACGACCGCGCCGGCACTGGAGCAGTACCGGGAGCAGCTGCCCTCCTGAAGCGCGTCCCCCGGAGGCTCGGACCGCCGATGCCCCGGCAGTCCGAGCATTGCCCTCCCGCCCTGTTCGCGGCACACCGCTCCCGACAGCTACGACAGCGCCGACAGCCCGGACAGCTACGACGTCGTGGTCGGAGGCACCGCCGAGTCACCGAGCGAGCGGGGGCTTGCGGCGGTGGACGCAGCCGGCTCGGGCCAGCGCCCCCCGTTGCGCCAGTAGTCCTGGATCTCCTCCAACTGGCGCCCCTTGGTCTCGGGAGCGGTGACGGCGGCGAAGACCAGGGCGGCAAGGGCGAGGACGCCGAGGCCCGCGAAGGTCGTGGCCGCGCCCGCCCAGGCCATCAGCGAGGGGAAGAACTGGGCGATCAGAAGATTGGCGACCAGGTCCGCGGTGAGCATCACCGAGGCTCCGGTCGAGCGCAGCTGGGCGGGGAACGCCTCGCTCGCATAGACCCAGATCAGCGAGCCGAAGCCGAAGTTGAAGGCCGCGGTGAACAGCAGGATGGCGGCGAACCCCACCCAGGTCGTCGCGCCCTGGAGCTCGCCCGCACCGAAGACCACCGTCAGGACGGCGAGCATGACGGCCATCGTGCCGATGCCGGAGAGCAGCACCACCCGGCGGCCGAGCCGGTCGATGATGAGGATGGCGAGCACCGTCGCGGCCAGCGAGGCGAGTTGGACGAATGACGGCAGCAGGAAGTTCTGGCCGTTGCCGGTGAACCCCATCTCCTCGAAGATCTGCGGGCTGTAGTACGTCACGGCGTTGATGCCGGTGATCTGGCAGAAGAATCCGAGGCCGACGACGAAGACCGCGGCGCGCGCAAAGGGCTTCCGCAGCAGCGAGCGGGCCGACCCACCGCTCTCCTCGGCGAGCGCGGCTTCCACGGCCGCGACCTCCGCACGCGGATCGACATCGGGGTCGGTCATGGCCATGACCTCGACGGCTCGTTCCGTCCGCCCCTTGAGGACGTACCAGCGCGGGGTGTCCGGCAACCGGAGCAGCGGAATCAGGACGAGCGCGGCGGGGACCGCGGAGAGGCCGAGCATCCAGCGCCAGTGCCCGCCGTCGGACAGACCCCAGTTGACGAAGTACGTGAGCACGATGCCCGCGACCGTGGCCACTTGGTAGGCGGCGACGGAGGCTCCACGGATACGTGCCGGGGTCGATTCGGCGACATAGAGCGGGGCGGCGACGATCGAGATTCCGATGGCGACGCCGAGCAGGAAGCGGACGATGTCCAGCACGACGACGTTGGGTGCGACCGCGGAGAGGGCGACGAAGACGGCGTACGAGCCGGCCACGATCAGCATCGCCGCCTTGCGGCCCAGGGCGTCGGCGAGCCTGCCGCCGATCAGCGCGCCGACGATGGAGCCGAACACCAAAATGCTGTTGACCAGGCCCTTTTCAGCCTCGGTGAGATGGAAGTCCTTGCTCAGGAACACCAGGGCGCCGGAGATGCTGCCGGTGTCGTAGCCATAGATGACGCCGACGACCGCGCCGGTGAGCGCGAACAGCCTGCCGGTGCGGGGTGTGGTCTTGGAGGACGGCGGCGGGGGCGTCGCCGAGAGCGTGGCAATGGACATGGGAAGTCCTCTGTGCGGCGGAGCGGGCCTTGCTGCATGCCGAATCGCGCATGACTGATCATGCGAGTATTCGGCGCTTTTCACGCAGCTGTCAACACTTCCCCGCACCCCTCTCCGTCACCCGCTCATCCCGCACCACCCCCACCTCCGCCCTACCCAAGCGGCCCACCGAGGCCCTTGCTCCCGCGCTCCCCTCTGATGCATCCACTCGTACGAGGGATGGATCGCGAGCAGATTCCTGCGTACAGTCGATTGCAACGAAGTCAAAAAGTGCAGCTTCACGCATTCACGTTTCATTCCATTGCCACATCACGGGAGGGTGGGCCATGAGCGATACCTCGTACATGGAGCAGGAGCTGGGCAGCCAGCCGGAGACCTGGCGGCAGGCCGCACGGATCGGAGCGGCGGCGGGGCCCCTGCCGGAAGCCGGCCGGCGGGTGGCCGTCGTCGGCTGCGGCACCTCGTGGTTCATGGCCCAGTCCTATGCGGCGCTCCGCGAGGCGGCCGGACTGGGCGTGACGGATCCGTTCGCCGCCTCCGAGGCTTTCCTCGGCAGCGACCGTGGCTATGACGCGGTGGTGGCGATCACCCGCTCCGGCACCACGACCGAGGTGCTGCGGGTACTCGACGCCGTCAAGGGGCGCATCCCGACGGTGACGATCATCGGTGACCCCGAGACGCCGGCGGTGGCGCTCTCCGACGAGACGGTCGCGCTGCCGTTCGCCGACGAGAAGTCGGTGGTGCAGACGCGTTTCGCGACGACGGCGCTGACACTGCTGCGCGCGCACCTAGGCGAGGACATCTCCCGGGCGGTGACCGACGCGGAGGAGGCGCTTGCCGCGCCGGTGGACAAGGAGTGGGTGGACGCCGAGCAGTTCTCCTTCCTCGGCTCCGGCTGGACGTTCGGTCTGGCCAATGAGGCGGCCCTCAAGATGCGGGAGGCATCGCAGAGTTGGACGGAGTCGTACCCCGCGATGGAGTACCGCCACGGTCCCATCGCGATAGCCGCACCCGGCCGGGTGACCTGGCTCTTCGGGCAGGCACCGGACGGCCTGGAGGCCGATGTGGCGCGGACGGGTGCGCGCTTTGTGCACCATGCGCGCGATCCGCTGGCGGATCTGGTGCTGGTCCAGCGGGTGGCGCTGGAGCGAGCCCGCGCCCGCGGTCTGGACCCCGACAATCCGCGCAGTCTGACCCGCTCGGTGATGCTCGAGACGCCGGCCGCCTCGTAGCCGCCCACCTCACCCCCTCAACCCGCCCTGCCCGTAAGGGAGAAGGGAGCCGGCATCCCATGCCACTCGTTCCGACCTCATCGATCGTCGACGCCGCGCGTGAGGCGCGGGTCGGTGCCGCGGCCTTCAACGTCATCCATCTGGAAACCGCCGAGGCGCTCGTCTCCGCCGCCGAGCGCACCGGTCTCCCACTGATCCTTCAGATCAGCGAGAACTGCATCCGCTATCACGGCAGCCTGCTGCCCATCACCCGCGCCACGCTCGCCCTCGCCGAGGGCTCCACGGCCCGGATCGCCGTCCACCTCGACCACATCACCGATGCGGACCTCGTCCGTCAGGGCATCACCGCCGGGGTGGGTTCCGTCATGGTGGACGCCTCCGCTCTTCCCTATGAGGAGAACGTCGCCACCACCGCCGACCTCGCCGCCTGGTGCCACGAACGCGACGCCTACGTCGAGGCCGAACTCGGCGAGGTCGGCGGCAAGGACGGAGTCCATGCGCCCGGGGTACGCACGGACCCGGACGAGGCCCTGGCCTTTGTCCGCGCGACGGGTGTGGACGCCCTCGCCGTGGCCGTCGGATCCTCCCATGCGATGCATGAGCGCACGGCCGTCCTGGACAAGGACCTCATCACGGCGCTGCACAGCACTCTGCCGGTGCCGCTGGTCCTGCACGGCTCTTCGGGTGTGCCGGATGAGGAGCTGCGCCGTGCCATTGCCGCCGGAATGACGAAGATCAATATCTCCACACATCTGGTCTCCGTCTTCACTCACTCGATACGGCGGACACTGGGCGCCGATCCCGCGCTCGTCGACTCCCGTAAGTACGTCAAGCCGGCCCGGGAGGCGGTGGCCGAGGAAGCGGCGAGGCTGCTGGGTGTGCTGGGCACTCGGGCGACGGTCCCGGACCGGTACGCGACCCAGGCACCTGCTCGGGGTTGAGCCCGTGGACTCGATGACCACCCTGGTCGCACCCCGTGACGATCCCATGGCGAGACCCGTGACGACAGGACCGCTGCGGCGGACCCCGGCATGGTGTCCCGCCTGCCCCGCCGCCCCCGGTGTCGGCGGTGTCCGTCCGTGGCGGCGGTGCTCGGCCGTGGCGGCGGTACTCGGCCGTGGCGGCCGTACTCGGCCGTGGCGGCCGTACTCGGCGGGACCTCTACCACGCGTCACCGTGGTGTGCCGAAACGAATTAGGCTCGCGCCATGAAGCGCCATGAACGGATGAACGCACTGCTTGAGCTGCTCGGGGACCGAGGCCGGGTGGACGTCGAGGAGGCGGCGACCGCGCTGGAGGTCTCGGCCGCCACGATGCGGCGCGACATGGACGCCCTCGCCGAACAGCAACTGCTGACCCGCACCCGGGGCGGGGCGGTGCTCAGTTCGGTGGCGTACGACCTGCCGATCCGCTACAAGCACGCTCACCGGTCGGAGGAGAAGGAGGCGGTGGCGAAGGCCGCGGCGAAGCTGGTCGAGCGGGGTGACGTGGTCGGGCTGAGCGGTGGCACGACGACCACGGCGATCGCCCGGGTGCTCGCCACCCGTCCGGACTTTGCAGAGGCCGGACCGCAACCGCACCTGACGATCGTCACCAACTCCCTCAACATCGCGAATGAGCTGGCCGTGCGGCCACAGATCAAGATCGTGCTCACCGGCGGGGTCGCACACTCGCGGTCGTTCGAACTGGTGGGTCCGTTCAGTGAGTTGCTGCTTCAGCAGATCTCCATCGACATCGCCTTCATCGGGGCCAACGGCATGGACCCGATGATGGGGGCGACCGTGCACGACGAGGCGGAGGCCCGGGTCAACCGCCTCATGGCCGAGCGTGCCCGGCGTGCCGTAGTCGTCGCGGACTCGTCGAAGATCGGCGAGCGCTGCTTCGCCCGGGTCGGCGACGCGGATGTCTTTGACACATTCATCACGGACAACGGAGCGAAGGAGGCAACCCGCCGCGAATTCGCGGACCGGGGCCTGAAAGTGGTGACGGCCCGCCCGTCCGCCGGCGAGTGACGCACCGGACGCGGGCGGCAGGACAGGCGGCGCGGCATTGCCCGGGAAGTCCTTGACGTGTGTGTGGGGCTTCAGGGTGCGCCTTGTGACAGGGCCTCCCCCGTCCGCCGTGTGAGGGGACCGGCCTGCGGCGTCGCAGGGCTTCCTCGATGCGCCTGACGAGGGAGCTTCCCCGGTACGTCGTGCGGCAGGACTTCCCCGGTGCGCCGGGTGACGGGGCTTTCCCGGTCCGCCGCATGACAGGGCTCCCACGGGTGCGCCGTGTGACGGGAGGTCCCCGAGCCCCGCACGTCGGGTCTCCCGGTGCCCCGTGTGGCAAGGCTTCCCCCCGGGGTTGCTGCCGACGCGGCTTCGTCCGTCTGCCGCGCGACGGGAGCTGCCCAGCCCGCCGATGCCTGCGGTTCCGGGTGCGCCGCGTGACGGGGCTTCCTTCTTTCGCCGCGCGACCGGGCTTCCCCGGGGGCGCCGCGCGACGAAGCTGCCCGGGTGCGTTGCGGGGAGGGGCCTTCCGTCCGCCGTGTGACTTGGCTTTGCCGGGTACGTCGCGTCACCCGGGGGCGTAGTCGGGGCTACTGGTTGGTGGTTACCAGATGTTGTCTCCTCGGAGGATGGCGTCGGCGCCGCCGTCGAGGAAGATGACCTGGCCGGTGACGTGCGTGTTCTCGGGGGAAGTCAGCCAGGCGAGCAGTGGGGCGACCTGTTCGGGGCGGGCGTGGCCGTGCAGGGGCATGGGGATGCCGGCGTCGATGGCCTTACGTGTTTCGACGTCGGCGAGCATGGGCTCGGTCATGGGGGTCACGGTCGTGCCGGGGGCGACGGCGTTGAGGGGGATGCCGGCGGCGGCCCAGTCGTCGGAGATGGCCGTACGGCGGAGCCAGCGGGCGATCGCCTGCTTGGAAGCGCCGTAGATCGCATAACCCTCGCCTCGGTCGACGGCGGCCTGGGCGGCGGCCACAGCTGCCTCTTCGTCGCCTGCGAGCGCCGCGTCGACGATGGTCTGGTCGGCCGGGTGGATCGAGGCGACGGATGAGAGGAGTACGGCGCGGGGGGCGGTACCGGCGGCGAGCAGCGGGCGTAGCCCTTCGAGGGTGGCGACGACGCCGAAGTAGTTGACCTGGACGGTGCGTGGGACGAAGTGGGCGAGGCCGGCACAGGCGATCACGGCGTCGAGTCGGCCGTTGGTCAACTCGTGGGCACGGTCCACCAGTTGGGTACGGCCGTCGGGGGTGGCGAGGTCTGCGGAGATGTCGGCGTCCTTGAGGTCGGCGCCGATCACGGTGTGGCCCTGTTCGCGGAGGTGGGCCACGGTGGCCTTGCCTATGCCGGAGGCAGCTCCGGTGACGAGGCAGGTACGGGGCATGGGCACCGGCGTGGGCATGGTCGGCTCCTTCATGGTCGGCTCCTTCGCTGACACGTGCGGGTTGTCGCGATGGCTCTGGTTCGGGCTCTGGCTCTGCCGGGGTCGGGTGGAAGCGGACAAAGGGAGAGCGCCGGCGAGGGGGCGGTGGTGCGGGCGGTGTCGCCACCATAGCGAATTTTTGGCATGACGTGTCAGAAAGCTGGTCTGTGACAGAAAATGGCTCCTGGTAGACATGACGGCCAGACGATCAGGAGAGGTGGATGACGGCAGCGCGAGGCAGACCATCGTTGACCGAGCGGCGGCGGCAGGAGACCCGACTGGAGATCGCCGAGACGGCGGCGGCGCTGTTTTCGGACCAGGGGTACGAGGCGACGACGGTCGAGGACATCGCGTCGGCGGCCGGCATCTCGCTGCGCACCTTCTACCGCTACTGCGCGGCGAAGGAGGACGCGCTGACTCCCGTCATGACGGCCAGCGTCGGTGTGCTCGTCGAGGAGCTGGCCAGGCGCCCCGTGGATGAACCACTGAGCAGCGCCGTGCAGGCGTCGTTCACGTCGTCGGCCGCGGCCCGGCAGCTCGCGGACCGTGAACAGGCCCGCCGGCTGGTGCGGGTCATGGGCACCGTCCCGGCCATTCGGATGCGATGGCTCGCGGCGGGGCGGGAGATGCAGGACCAGCTGGTGCCGGTGCTCGCGGCGCGCAAGGGCGCACCGGAGAACAGCATGGAGGTACGGCTGCTGGCCTGCGCCTTGCTCGACGGCATCAGTGTCGCCATGGAGCACTGGGCCTGGCAGGACGAACCGGAGGACGTGGCGGAGCTGACCCGTCGCGCACTGCGCTATCTGCGTATCGACGAGTTGTAGCCCGGCCGGCCCGGCCCTGTTCCGAAAGGGTTGCTGCTATGTAGCACTTGTGTCCCTGTGTGGCCCCCGGGGCTGATTTCCATTGGGCGGGTATGGACAATGGGGAATGTACGTGCGAACACGGTAGGGGTTCGCGAGGGGATTCCAAGTTTTCAACGGGGGAGATCACGTGCGGAAGATCATCGCCATAGCACTGGCCACCGTGGCGTGCAGCGCCTCGTTGACCCTGGCCACCACCTCGGAAGCGTCCGCCGCGGGCCGGGCGCCGCAGTGCGTCAAGGTGCGGAAGTACTTCAACAAGGGCCACCAGCGCTATGTCCGCCTGTCGAATCTGTGCACGCAGCGGACCTCGTGCTTCACCATCGTCGTCCCGCATCACCGCGACCCCCATGGCCGGCTCCTCAAGGGCACGACCAAGGACATCCGCTATGGCACGACCGGGGCGCCGCGGGCCCTGTTCGTGAAGAACACCTCTTGCTGAGCGGCCCACGATCGAGGGGCTGAGGCGTGACCGAAGGGCTGAGGCGTGGCCGAAGGGCCGGGTCACGGTCGAAGGACCGGAGCGTGGCCGAAGGGCCGAGGCACCGCGGTAACCAGGACCGCGCCGGCTGACGGAACCGCGCCCGTCATCAGGACCGCGCTCGCCGCCAGGATCGCTACCGCTGCCGGGACCGCTGCCGGCGCCCGCACCCCGCCCGCTGACGAAGAGCGGGTCAGGCGCGTACGGCGATGCCGTCCAGCACCATCGAGAGGTACTGGCGGGCGATTTCCTCGGGGCTGTGCTGCCCGCCCGGCCGGTACCAGCTCGCCGCCACCCAGACGGTGTCGCGGACGAAGCGGTAGGTGAGCCGGATGTCGAGGTCCGCACGGAACGCCCCGTCGGCCACACCGCGCTCCAGGGTGCCCAGCCATGCCTTCTTGAACTTCTGCTGGGAGTCGGCGAGGTAGTCGAAGCGGGGCTGGGCGGCGAGGTGCTTGGACTCCTTCTGGTAGATGGCGACGGCCGCGCGATGCCGGTCGATCTCCCGGAAGGACTCGGTGACCAGGGCCTCGATGGTCGCCCTGGGGCCGAGACCGGCGGCGAGTACGGCGTCGTAGCCGTCCCACAGCTCGGTCAGGAAGCTGGACAGGATCTCGTCCAGCATCGATTCCTTCGAGTCGAAGTGGTAGTAGAGGCTGCCGGCGAGCATGCCGGCTTCGTCCGCGATGCGGCGGACGGTGGTGGCGTTGTAGCCGTGTGCGGCGAAGACCTCCGCCGCGATGGTGAGCAGTTCGCGGCGACGCTCGGGCGAGGCGCTCGCGGTCGTCGACTTCTTCTTGGCGGCTGGCACCCGGCCATTGTCACCCTCCGCGCCACCCCGCTTGTCGCCCGCTCGTCGTTCGCTTTTCTCCCGCCGGTCGCCCGGGTCTCGCGGCGTACGCACCTCCCGCCCACCCACTGGCTGCCACCGCACCCACTCCCGGAGCCCCCTGGCAGCCACCGCACCCGCCGCCCGGAGCCCCACTCCTCCCCCCCGCCCTCCGCTCGCGGCCCGCGCGCCCCACCTCCCGTCCGCCTCCCCCCGCCCTGGGGATATATTTCACGAGTAAAACACCTGCTAACATTCCCCTATGGGAAAGCACGCCAAACCGTCCGGTAGGAGTGCGCACGACGCTCCAGGGAGCGTGGTGCGTGCCCGGCCGCTGCCGGTCAGGGGCGCGGTGCGGCTGCGAAGGCCCGTCGACATCTGGCACAAGCCGGCGCTCAGCGCGCTGGTGACGCTGGCGATCCCGGACCTCACGCTGTATGCGCTGGGGCGGCTGGATCTGATCCTGTACACCTCGGCGGGGGCGATGTGCGCCCTGTACGCGCACGGTCTGCCGTATGCGGCGCGTGCCCGCACGCTGCCATGGGTGGTGCTCGGTATGGTCGCGAGCCTCGGTGTCGCGCTGACCGCCGCATCGCTGATCGCCTCGACCGCGCTGCTGGTCGTGTGCGCGTCGCTGGTCGCCGCGGTCCACAAGGTCGCCTGTGACGCGACGCGTATCGGCCCGCCGGGCAATCTCATCCTGACCTTTGTCACCGCGTCGGCGTTCTTCGTGCCGCAGCACCTCGGGCAGGTGCCCCAGCACCTGGCGCTGGCACTCGGCACCGGGGTGCTCGCCTGGCTGGTCTGTATGGCTCCGGCGCTGATACGGCCGCAGGGGCCCGAGCGGATCGTGGTCGCCCGCGCGCTGGAGGCCGCCGCGGGGCTGCTGCGTACGGAGGCGGGCAGCGGCGGCGGGGCACCGGCCGGGGTGGCGCACGCCCGCCATGCCGCCGCGGCCGCGGTGAACGCCGCCTGGCACACGCTGTTCCTGGTCCCGATGCGTACCCCGGGCACGGCCGCGGCGCGGGCCGGGCTCGAACGGCTGCTGATACGCGCCGAGTCGGCGTTGGGGAGTACGGAGCACGCCGGCGAGGGGGCCGACCGGACCGCGCCGTACGAAGCGGGGGCCGAGGCCGATCGGCTCGGTGGCTGGGCGCGTGCGCTGCGGGGCGGAGGGCCGTTGCCCGAGGTGGTGTTGTCCGCGGCGCAGGCCGAGGTGCTGGCGGGTGTCGCCGCGGAGGCGCCGGGGCCGCGGCGGCCCGCGCCCGGTCATCCGCGCGGGGTGCGGGCGGTGCTCGCCCGGTTGGCGCCCGGGTCACCACTGCTGCCCATCGGCGCGCGGGTCGCCGTGGGGTGTGTACTGGCGGGCTGGGCGTCGATGGCCGTCGGAGTCGGGCATCCGTACTGGGCCGTGGTCACGGCGGCCTCCATCTACCAGGCCAACACCACGCTCTCCTGGCAGCGGGCACTTCAGCGCACTCTCGGCAATCTGCTCGGGCTGCTCCTCTACACCGCGCTGCTGCCGCTGATGCACCTCGGACCGCTCGCGATGATCGCGGTCGCGCTGGCCTGTCAGCTCGGCGCCGAGGCCACGATCACCCGTAACTACTGGCTCGGTTCGGTGTGCGTGACCCCGATGGCGCTGCTGCTGACGGAATTCGGCAGTCGGGTGCCGACGGCGACGCTGGTCGCCGACCGCTGGCTCGACACCGTCGTGGGGGCCTCGGTGGGTCTGGCCTGCTGCGTCCTGGTCACCAATCGGCGTGCTGCGGACCGTATCGAGGTGGCGCTGGGGCGGGTCGCGGCCGCGGAGGCCGTCGCGTCCCGGCTGCTCGATGAGGGGCCCGCGACCGGCGTGGACGAGGCCCGGGAAATCGGCTGGGCGCGCGACCGGCTGGCGGGATGTCTGGTCGAGCTCCGGGAGGCGGTGGAGGTCGCGGCCGGTGAGTGGTGGCAGCGGGCCGTTCCGGAGGAGCGGATCGCGCACGCCGAACAGCGAGGTCACCGGGCGCTGGCCGGGCTCGTCCGGCGGCTCACGGCGCCGACACTTGCCGCCTGACCCATGCGCCCGATCGGCACCGTACGGCAGGCACAATTGGGCGCCTAAGGCACGGCCGAGAGGAGAGTGCGGGTGACCGAGGACATCGTCGCGGGGGTGCTGCGCCAGTGGCAGCAGGTGCACCCCGGGCTGGACACCGGCCCGATGGCGGTGATCGGGCGGCTCAACCGCTGCTCCGCGCTGCTTCAGCAGGCGGCCGACGCGCCGCTGCGGAGGGCCGGACTCACCCGGCCCGAGTTCGACATCCTCGGCACCTTGCGCCGGATGGACCGCGAGCTGACCCCCGGGCGGGTGGCCCGCGAGACCTTCGCCTCCGGTGCCGCGGTCACCAAGCGCGTACGGCAGTTGGAGGAACGGGGGCTGATCGTCCGCCGCCCCGACGACCGGGACCGCCGTGTCAGCCATCTCTCGCTCTCCGATGAGGGGCGCGACACCATCGACCGGCTGCTGCCCGAACAGCTGCGGTACGAGGCGTCGCTGCTCGACGGCATCGGAGCCGAGCGGCAGGAGGAACTCTCCACGAAGCTGGGCGAGTTGCTGGTGGTCCTGGAGGGACGGCTCGGCAGCCTGATGGACTGAGGCCGACGGGCGATGGACGGGCGGCCGGGCTGGCGGCCAGCGGCTGGGGCAGGCAGCGAGCGGGCAAGCGGCCGACGGCCACGGGTTGCCGCTGGCCCCGGAGGGCACCCCGCCCGGCGGGCAACGGGCCGAAGCACCCGAGACCTCCCCGACGCCCGGGATCGTCCAACGCCTCCGAATCGCCCAACACCTCCGCCCCCGCGACCGCCCCCGCCCTCACCACTCCAGCCGGGCGATCCTCCCCTTCTCGCCCGCGGCCCAACAGCCCAGGTCAGGCGCGCAGTCAACGGTGTCGTACGAGCCGGTGTCGAAGGGGTGCCAGGTGTGGCCGCCGTCGAGTGTCAGATCGCTGCCGTCCGGGCCGACCGCCAGGGCGAGGTGGCGGGAGTGCGGGAGCCAGGCGGCGCCGGAGCGGTACGTCTTCGGGGGTGCGGCGGCCGGTGTCCAGGTGGTGCCGGCGTCGTCGCTGACCGCGGCGGCGTGCGGTGAGGGCTGGTCGGGGCGGTAGTCGCCGCCGACCGCGAGGGCGTGGCCGCGGTCGCGGACGGCGAGCGCGAAGATGCCGCGGGCCGGGTCGCCCGCGGGCAGCGGGGTATCGGTGACCGACCAGGTACGGCCGCGGTCGGCGGTGTGCAGGACGCGGGCGGTGGCCGCACCACCGGTCGCGATCCAGGCGTCACGGCTGCCGGCGGAGACCAGGCACTGGCCACTGGCGGCGAACGCTGCCTCGCCCTGCTGGGCCGGCGGCATACCGTCCGACGGCAGTACCCGCCAGTTGCGGCCGCCGTCCCGAGTGGACAGGACGCGGTACCGGCCGTCGACGGGGTCGCTGAGCGCGATGCCGTGCCGCCGGTCGAAGAAGGTCAGGCAGTCGTAGAAGGCACGGGGGTCGGGGTTGCGGAAGCTTTCGGTCCAGGTGGCGCCGGCGTCATCGGTACGGAAGACGCGCGAGGCCGCACCCTCGCCGATCGCGAGGACCACCGCGCGGCGCGCATCGAGCGCCTCGATGTCGCGGAACTCCAGTCCCCCGGTACCGGGTGGGGAGATATCGCGCCAGTGCTTGCCGCCGTCCTGGGTGCGCAGCACGGTGCCGGCCGTGCCGGCGGCCCAGGCGGTCGTACGGCTGACGGCGGCCAGGCCGCGGAAGCGGGCGGTGCTGCCGCTGTCCTTGAGCCGCCAGCCGGCGTGCGGGGTGGTGAGCGTGGCCGCCAGCGGATCACGGGCCGGGGCGTGCGCCGTCCCGTAGGAGGCCGGGGAAGGGGCCGCGTCCATGGGGACGTTCACCGGCCGGGCCACGGCCAGGGGTCCGGCCGCGAGCGTGGCGAGGGCCGCCGCACCGGCCGTGAGGGCCGCCCTACGTCCGGCACCGCGTGAGCGCGCGCCCCTGACCTTCCCCTGATCTGAGCCCAGACACAACAAACGTCCCGTGCGCTGCATTTCGCCCCACCCCGCTCTGGTTTTGGGCTGGAAGCTAGCCCAGCCCGACCGCCCCGTCCAGACCGCCGCCCCGCGCCGCCGACGGGCCTCCCCCGTCACCGCCCGCACCCACCGGTGAGCCCTCGGTGGCCGTGGGGTCGCGGCCGAGGCACGCCCCCACGCCTGACAGCCCGTCAAGTGGAGCCCCAGGAGGCCGGTCGTGAGCCCCGGGCGGCCAACAAAGAGGGCAAATACGTACATCCAAAGGTCCGTGATGCAGGTCACGTAGGAATCCAATGCACCTGGCGCGATGACCCGTGCGTCTTAGTGGTCGAAGACTCAAATGAACCGCACCGAATACAAGGGAGCCGGCGATGTCCAGCGTCATCGACCAAGCCGTTCAGGCCCGTCTCATCGCGATCGCTCCCCGGTCGCAGGTGATCCCGGCGAGCCTGCGTTACGACCGCACCGACCCCTTCGCGGTGCGGTTGGTCTTTCCGCCCGCCGCTTCGCTGGACGGGGCGGAGGTGACCTGGACGTTCGGGCGCGAACTGCTGGCGGAGGGCCTGGGCGGTCCCGCCGGGGCGGGCGACGTCCAGATCTGGCCGTACGACGCCGAGGCCGTGGTGGTGGAGTTCCACGCCGCCGGCGGTATGGCGGTGGTGCAGTTCGAGGCGCGGGAGCTGAGAGCGTTTCTGACGCGGTCGTACGAGCTGGTCGCGCAGGGCGACGAGGCGCGGCACCTGGACGTCGAGGCCGATCTCGCCGCCCTGTTGCGGGAGGCGTAAACCACACCTGCCGGCAGCCACGCCCTGCCGGCCACCACACCCTGCCGACGCCGGAGCCCGACCGGAGTTCCGGCACCGCACCGCGCCGCGCCGCCCCGCGCGAACCGGCCCTTCACCGCGCACTCCCCCCAGCCTTCACCGCCCGCCCCGCCCCCGCTTCCGCAGGGCGCTCCGTTCCGAAGAGATTCGCCAGGTGCAGGTCCAGCAGCCGTAGGGCGGTCTCGGGAGTGTGCACCTCCAGCAGGACGTAGGTGGCGAGCCCGTCGGCCGCGCTGATCAGCAGCATCGCCTCGTCCTCGGTGGCGCGCTCCGGCGGCAGTTCGCCGCGGTCCGCGGCCAGCCGCAGCTGGTCGGCGAAGAAGGCGCGGAGCCGGGGGATGCCTTCCTCGGCCTCGGCGCGCAGCGCCTCGTCATGGACGGCGCGGGCGTAGTACGCGGCGCTGACCAGCAGCCCGATGCGGCTCCTGTCGTCCAGCGGCAGCATGCCCGACAGACAGGCCCGCAGCACCTCACGGGGCGTCGGCTCCTCGGTCAGCGCCGCGATGCGCTCCCTGATCCGGTCCCCGGCAAGCCGGTTGATGTACCGGAGGGCGAAGAGCAGCATCTCGTCCCTGGTGCGGAAGTAGTGCTGTAGCCGGCCCAGCGAGATACCGGCCTCCGCGGCGACATCGCGCAGACTCGCCCCGTCCAGGCCACGGGTGCCGGCGATCCGGCACAGCGCCTCGGAGATCTCCTGGCGTCTGGCTTCGTGGTCCACCTTCTTGGGCACGGATGACCTCCCTCGTACGGTGCGCGGTTCCTCGCGCGCGGGGTCGCTTCCGGGGACCGGGCCCGCTTTTACAAGTCGCTTGTACCGTTATAACGTACCGCTACTCAATACGCTTGACTTGGAAACCGGTGACCCCATGCCCGAGCACGCCGCCCCGCTGCTTCGACCACCCCGCCACCGCGTCGATCCCCGGGCCCGCCGCTGGTGGACGCTCCAGGCACTGCTGACGCTCAGCGGCCCGATGCTGCTCACCGCGCTCACCATGGCGGTCCTGTCCCTGCTCTTCTTCCCGGGCGCGCTGCCCTGGCTCGGCCCGTTGCTGCTGGTCGTGCTGGTGCTGCCGGCCCTCGGCTATCTCCTGGTGATGCCGCGGTGGCGGTATGCGGTGCACGCCTGGGAGCTGGGCGGCCGGGCGGTCTATGCGGCGGGCGGCTGGTTCTGGCAGAAGCGGCGGATCGCGCCGCTGAGCCGGGTGCAGACGGTGGACACCGTGCGCGGGCCGCTCCAGCGGCGGTACGGGCTGGCGACGGTGACCGTCACCACCGCCTCGACCGCGGGCGACATCAAGATCGCCGGACTGTCCGACGCGGACGCCGAGGAGCTCTCCCGGCGGATCAGCGAGGCCGCGCAGGACGTACCCGGTGATGCCGCATGAGCACGCCACGGGAGCCCGGCGCGCCCGGAACAGGCCCCGGCCCGTCCGCCGGGTCCGGGCCCGCCGCCCCACCCGACGCCCCCTTCGAGGAGACGCCGTGGCGGCGGCTGGATCCGCGCACCCTTCTGGTGCACTGCGGCTGGATGGCGGCACCGTTCGGTTCGCTGGCGCTGACGGCGCTGGCCACCGGGGGCCGGATCAGCATCGAAGCCTGGATCACGCTCGCCGCCCTCACCGCCTCGTTCGCCGTCCTCACCACGCTGGGCCTGATCCGGTGGGCGCGTACGGACTTCCGTATCACCGTTCCCCGGGACGGCGAGGGGGCGGGCGGAGGCGCCTCCCCCACCTTCGATGTGCGCAGCGGGCTGCTGACCCGGCGGCTGCGCAGTGTGCCGCTGCACCGGATACGTACCGTCGATCTGACCGCGACACCGATCCACCGGGTGCTGGGCGTCACCGTATTGCGAGCCGGTACGGCCGGCTCGGGGGACGGCAGCAGCGAGCTGTCCCTGGAGGCGCTCGCGGTCCCCGAAGCGGAGCGGCTGCGCACGGAGCTGCTCGCCTACGCCGATGCCGAGGCGGTCGCGAACGACCCGGTGGTGGCCCGGATCAGCTGGCGCTGGCTGCGCTATGCGCCGCTCACCTTCTGGGTCATCGGCGGGGTCTTCGTGGTGGCCGGCGGGGCCTACCGCGCCCTGGACGGCATCGGCATCGAAGCCTGGAAACTCGGCTTCGTCCAGCGGGCGTTCACGGAATTCGGTGCCCGTGCGCTCTGGCTGACGATCCCGGCGGCGCTGCTGGTCATCCTCGCCCTCGGTTCGGTCGGCGCGGTCGTCCTGTACGTCGAGAACTGGTGGAACTACTGCCTGGAGTGGACCGACTCGCGCACGCTCCGGGTGCGCCGCGGGCTGCTCACCACCCGTGCGGTCACCATCGAACGGGCCCGGCTGCGCGGCGTGGTGCTGCGCGAACCGCTGCTGCTGCGGGCCGGCGGCGGCGCGCTGGTGCGCGCGGTGGCGGGCGGACTGGGCAACCACGAGGAGAACCGCAAGCGCAGCGGGCTGCTGCCGCCGGCGCCCCGCGCGGAGGCACTGCGGGTGGCGGGTGGCACCCTGCGCTCGCCCTTCCCCGGCAGCGCGGCGCCCGCGGCGCTGACCGCGCACCCCCGGGTCGCGCTGCGCCGGCGGCGGGTGCGCGGTCTGCTGTTCGTGGTCCTGCCGGGCACCGCCGTGCTCGCCGGTCTCGGCGCGGCGTTCACTCCCGTCCTGCTGCACTGCGCCTGGATCTACGCGCTGCTCACCACGGCGCTGTCGCTGTGGCTGGCCCGGGACGCGTACCGCAATCTGGGGCACGGTCTGGACGGCCCGTATCTGGTCGCCCGCTCGGGCACCTTCAGCCGCGACACCGTGGCCCTCCAGCGCGACGCCATCGCCGCCTGGACGTTCTCGACCTCGCCGTTCACCCGCCGGGCCGGGCTCGTCACGCTCACCGCGGCGGTCGCGGCGGGCGAGGACGGCTACCGCGTCCCGGACCTCCCGGCCACCGACGCCCCCGGCTTCGCCTCGACGGCGGCCCCGGGAATCCTGGACGAGTTCCTGGTGCACCCCGGACCGGCCGCCGTGCCGGGACAGCGAAAGCGGTAGCGGCAGGGTCGTCGCCCTATGGGAACGGGCCGTGTTTCCCGGGCAGTTGGGTCGCGGGGGCGACTGCCACCGCCCGCGACAGCCGGCACAGGGCGGCGGTAGACCCACGCGGCAGCCGGCGCCAACGACGGCGGCCCGTCCCCGACGGCGGGCCGCCGCTCGTGCCGGACCGGGCGGGCGCCCCCCCGCAACTCCGGGCGGCAGCCGGGGCATCCGGCCCACTCCCGCCCGGAGGCGGTGTGACCTGCACACACACCTCGACGCGGCACGAAACCACCACCCTTCGCAACATGAGATACCTCACACCCATGTCGCGTGCACGACGAGGCCGGGCACACCGTCCTACTGGACGAGCCTTTGCCCATGATCCGACAGCCGTGAGGGAGCAGCGCGATGGACCCCGTCATCGACCAAGCCGTCCAGGTCCGCCTCATCGCCACCACCCCCGGCCCGCACCCGGTTCCCGCGGTGCTGCACTATCAGCCCGCCGACCCGCTGGCCGTACGGATGTCCTTCCCGCCGGAGATCTCGCTGGACGGCTCGGCGGTGGACTGGGCGTTCGCCCGCGAACTGCTCGACGAGGGGCTGCGGGTGCCGGCCGGGCGGGGTGATGTGCGGGTGCGGCCGTCCGGCCCGGACCGGACGGTGATGGAGTTCCACTCGGACGAAGGCATCGCCATGGTCCAGTTGAGGACCGAGGACGTACGGCAGTTCCTCGCCCGCTCCTACGCGGCCGTGCCCGCCGGCGCCGAGCCGGCCCACCTCGGGCTGGAGCGCGGCCTCGCGGAGTTGTTCGGCGCGGCATAAGGCGGCGCGAGGGCGCGGCGGCACCGTCGCCCCCGAAACGTCAATCAGGGCGGCCCGAAGGCCGCCCTGATCCATACGCCACGCATCAGCGCTTCGGGAACCCGAATCCGTAGCCCTGCTGCTTCATCCACGGCAGCAGCCGCTCCAGCGATTCGACGGTCCGGGAGCGGTCGCCGCCGCCGTCGTGGAACAGGACCGTCGGGCCGTTGGAGAGTTCACCGCGCACCGTGGCGTCGATCATGTCGACGGTGCCGCCCTCGAAGTCCTTGCTGTCGACGTTCCAGCCGAGCGGTCGCATGCCGTGGTCCGCGGCGAGCTTGCGGCTGTAGGGGGTGAAGGCGCCGCCGGGGGCGCGGTAGTACTCGACCTGGGTGCCGCCCGCCGCGTTCTCGATCATCTGCTGCGCGTCGAGTATCTGCCGCGACTGGAAGCTCTCGGACTTGTGATTCATGGTGGTGTCGTGGTCGATGGTGTGGTCGCAGAGCTTGTGCCCCGCGGCCACCACCTGCTTGACCAGGTCGGGGTGCGCCTTGGCCTGCGGGCCGATCATGCAGAAGACCGCTTTGACGTTCTCCTTCTTGAGGACCTCCAGCACCTTCGGGGTCCAGGTCGGGTCCGGGCCGTCGTCGATGGTGATGTTCAGGCTGCGGCCGGGACGGTCCGAGGCGTGCACGATGGAGGGGTCGACCGGTGCGGCCCGGGACGCCTTCTTGGGTTGCTTGGCGGCGTCCGCCGCGCTGGAGTCCGTGCCGGCTCCGGAGAAGACGAGCGTCCCCGCGACCCCGAGTGCCACGACAGCCGCCGCGGCCACCCCGATGATCCCGCCCTCTTTACGGAAGCCCCGTGCCATCCCGATCCCGTCCCTCTTGCCGTGCGCGTGTGCGGTCCGACGGCGGTGGGTGCTGCACCCGCACCGCCCTGCGCCAGGGAAGATGCGTCAGAGATCGAAGAGGCTGCTCCTGTTACCGATCCATCATGAAACTTATTGATACTGGTCCTATGCCACGTGTACTTCTGATCGAGGACGACGCCGCCGTACGGGACGGAGTGACCCTCGCGCTACGGCGGCGCGGCCATGAAGTGGCCGCCGCGGCCAGCGGCGAGGAGGGCCTGGACGTGCTGCCGGGCTTCCGTCCGGACATCGTGCTGCTGGATCTGATGCTCCCCGGGAAGGACGGCTTCGAGGTCTGCCGGCTGATCCGCGCCGAGCGGCAGCTGCCGATCATCATGCTCACCGCCCGTGGCGACGACCTCGATGTGGTGCTCGGGCTGGAGGCCGGGGCCGACGACTACATCGTCAAGCCGGCCCGTGGTGAGGTCCTCGAAGCCCGCATCCGTGCGGTGCTGCGCCGTACCGCGCTGCCGGCCGAGGGCACACCGGCCGCCGCCGAGCCGGGCCCGGCCCCGGTCGAGACCTACGGCGAACTGGCCATAGACCGCGCCGGCCTGGTGGTCGGCAAGGGCGGCCAGGACCTGGCGCTGGCCCCCTCGGAGATGAAACTGCTGCTGTTCCTGTCCGCCACCCCGGGGCAGGTCTTCAGCCGCCAGCAGCTGCTGGAGCAGGTGTGGGAGCACAGCTACCACGGCGATGCGCGGCTGGTGGACGCCTGTGTCATGCGGCTGCGGACGAAGATAGAGGACACCCCGCGCAGCCCTCGTTACGTCCAGACCGTGCGTGGCTTCGGCTACCGCTTCGGGCCCCTGTGAAGCGCCCCCGCCGCTGGGCGGACCTCCCCCGCCTCGGGCGCGGCAATCCCCAGCTGCTGCGTGGGCTGCGGGCCCGGCTCGTGGTGGGATTCCTGGTGGTGGCCGCCGTCAGTGCGCTGACCACCGCGCTGCTGACGTACCAGGAGGCGCGTAACGCGATCCTCCAGCGCTCCCAGGACATCGCCGTCAACGATCTGCGGGCGCAGGTCAATTCGCTGGCTCCCGAGCTCCCGGTGCCGCCGTCGCAGGCCGACCTGGACTCCTTCCGGGTCCAGCTGGAGCGCTCCGGGAAGTCCCGGGACTGGGACATTTCGGTGCATTACCGCGGTGTGCGGGACAGCGGCGACGGGAGTCTGCGCGGCGATGTCGTGATCCCGGCCGGTCTCAAGGGGTCGGTGGAGAAGCGCCATGTGCCGGCCTTCCAGCGGGTGGACCGCAGCGGGGATCCGTGGCTGCTGATCGGGATGCCGGTGCGGCAGACCGACGGCAATGCCTCCGCGCTGTCCGTCTATGCCCAGCTTCCGCTGAGCGCCGAGGAGTCCAATGTCGAGGCGCTGGTGAGCGCCGCCCAGCGGGGTGCGCTGCCGGTGCTGGTGCTGACCGTGATCCCGGCGCTGCTCGCCGCGCGCGGGGTGCTCCGGCCCGTACGGGGGCTGCGGCAGGCCGCCGGCCGGATCGCCGAGGGCAAGCTGGACACCCGGCTGGAGGTCAAGGGCGCCGATGAACTCGCCGATCTGTCCCGGACGTTCAACGACATGGCGGCGCGGCTGGAGGAGAGCATGGCCGAGCTGCGCCGGCTGGAGTCCAACGCCCGGCGGTTCGCGGCCGATGTCTCGCACGAGCTGCGGACGCCGCTCGCGGCGATGACCGCGGTCACCGATGTGCTCGACGAGGACGCCGACTCCCTCGACCCCGACACCGCCTCCGCGGTCCGGCTGATCAGCCAGGAGACCGGGAAGCTGGCGCGGATGGTGGAGGATCTGATGGAGGTCTCGCGGTTCGACGCGGGGGCCGCGGCGCTCCATCTCGACGAGGTGGACGTCGCCGAGACCATCCGTAAGACCCTTCAGGCCAGGGCCTGGCAGCAGCGGGTGACGGCGGAGCTGCCGGCCGGCGTACGGGCCCGGCTCGATCCGCGGCGGCTCGATGTGGTGGTCGCCAACCTGGTCGGCAATGCCCTGCACCACGGCGGCGAGCCGGTCCGGGTGCGGCTGCACACCCCGGAGCCCGGCGCGGACCGGCTGCTGATCGAGATCTCCGACAGCGGGCCCGGTATCGACCCCGAGGTCCTGCCGCATGTCTTCGAGCGCTTCTACAAGGCGGACTCCGCCCGGGCCCGTTCGGAGGGCAGCGGCCTGGGTCTGGCCATCGCGATGGAGAACGTCAGGCTGCACGGCGGCGTGATGCGCGCGGCCAACTGCCCTGAGGGCGGTGCGGTGTTCACGGTGGATCTGCCGCTGCGCCACGCCCGGACGCACGACGCGGCGGCCGAAGGGTCACCGGACGCGCCGGACGGCCCATGGGAGGCCGACGAGACACCGGACGACGACCGAGGCGGCGCACACCCCGAGGCCGGAAAGCCCGAGGCCGGAAAGCCCGGAAAGGAGAGCCACGTATGAGCGTCAGCAGCGTCCGGAACACCCTGCGTGCGGTGCGGGCCCGGCGGCTCATCCTGGGAGGTGCCGTGACCGGAGCGCTGGCCTGCGCCCTGTCCGGGGCGCTGACCGGCTGCGGGATCGCCCCCACCGATGTCATCGACGCCGGTGAACCCGCCAGCGGCGTGAAGTCGCCGGGCCAGCCCGAGGCCGATGTCCAGCTGTTCTTCTACGGTCCTTCCGGGCTGCGCTCCGCGACCCGGCCGGCGAAGACCCCGGTCGACCCGGACACGGCCCTGGCGCTGCTCATGAAGGGCCCGAACCACGCGGAGCGGATGCGCGGCCTGACCAGTGTGCTGCCGAAGTCCCTCGGCATGCCGCACGCCGAGACCCGCGAGGGCGCCGTGGTGATCAGCCTGCCGATGATCGCCGCGCGGCTGGACTCCGGGTCGCTGAACCAGCTGGTGTGCACCGCGGCCAATGCCCGGGTGCCGGGGAACAAGCCGTCCGGGGAGGTCGCCGTGACGCTGACGAGCAAGACCGACCGGATCGGCCCCATGGTGTGCGGCGGCAACAACGCCTTCCCCGTCGTCGAGCCGAGCCCGACCCCCACCTCGCCGTCCGGTACGGAGCAGCCGGACACGGGCACGGACGGGTCCGGCACCGGCGGGTCCGCTCCGGAGCCGGGCCCGACCGGCTGAGCCGCCGCGGCCGCCGTATCGCCCCGGCTCCGCGTTACCGTGAAGGTGGGTACGGGGCCCGCCCGGCACACCGCCCGGAGAAGCGGCCGACCGGCCCCTGGATCCTCGGGAGGCGCACGCGATGACCGAGCGCAAACCCCCCGGTGTCACCTTCGAGAGCTGGATCGACCGGCAGATCCGGGAGGCGACGGAACGCGGCGACTTCGCCGGCCTCCCGGGCACCGGGAAGCCCCTCCCCCACCTCGATCAGCCGTATGACGAGATGTGGTGGATCAAGGACAAGATGAGCCGGGAGCACCTCTCCTGCCTGCCGCCGAGCCTCGCCCTGCGCAAGGAGGCGGAGGACGCCCTGGAGGCCGCGGCCGCCGCTCCCACCGAGGCGGCCCTGCGCCGCATCCTGACGCCGCTCAACGAGCGCATCCGCGCGGCGCTGCGCACCCCGCTCGAAGGCCCTCCGCTGAACCTCGTACCGTTCGACATCGACGAGGTGGCCCGTAAGTGGCGGGAGCAGCACGGGAGTTGAAGAGGCCGGACGCCGGACCCCGTGCCCGGCTCACGGTCCGACGGGGCCCAGCCGTACCCGCAGGAACCGCGGCCGGTACAGGTCCACATCGCCGTTGAGCCGGGTGTCGGCCGGGACGCCGGGCGGGCCGAGCCAGTTGATGTCGTAGCTGAGCAGCAGCGTGCCGTCGGCGGTGAATTCGGGGTGTGCCTGCGGGTTGTAGACCGCGATGTGCTGGGGATCGGGGGCCGGCGGGCGGGGCGGGGTGATCCGGCCGTTCGGCCCGTGCCAGGGGCCGCGGGGTGAGCAGGACCAGTAGCTGGCGAGGGCCCGCATCCCGGCCGCGCCGCCGCCTCCGGTGTCCATGGTGATCAGGACCCAGGCGGGGCCGTCGCGGACGACGGTGAAGGCGGTGCCGACGCCGCGCGGGCCACCGTCCCGCAGCACCGGCCGGGCCCGCCCGGCCTGCCGCTGCCACTGGGCGCCGTCCCAGAACCGCCAGCTTCCGCGGTGCCCGAGCCGCCCGGCCGGGACCCGTGCGAGATAGGCGCTGGAGGCGGGTGCCGACGGGGGGTCGTCGCTGCCGAAGACATAGGTCCAGTCGCCGTCGCGGACCGCCGCCGCACCGTAGAGGACGCGCCGGCCCGGGTCCGCGGAGGTCGGGCCGACGGCCTCGGTGATCCCTTCCAGGCGTAGGCCGGGGAGGGAGAGCGTGGCGACGTCGGTGCTGTGCGGCATGCCGAAGATCCACGGTCCGGTGCCGGGGGCGCGGTGCCACAGCAGGACCCGGACCACTTTCCGGTCCGATCCCGGCCCGCGGGGCTCCACACTCGCCCGGACCGGCCAGCGCCAGCCGCCGCCGGGCGGGTCGGGGAAGAACGGTCCGGGGGCGGCCGCGGTGCCGCCGGTCAGGGTGCGCTCCAGCCGGCCCGAACGGGACATCACCACGGCGGAGTTGTGCCGAAGGAAGGGGGTGCCGCCGGTGTCGGCGGTGCGCCAACGATGGTGCTCTCCTTGCGGATTGGGCGGTTCCTGGATCCGGTCGAGGAAGGTGTCGGAGAAGAGCCAGAGCGTCCGGCCGTCGGGGAGGCGCACCGAGTGGGTGCCGTCGCCGCCGGTCCAGTCGTCGGCCCGGGTGTTGTCATTGCCGTATCGGGCGAATTCCGCGGTATGCCGGGAATCGGGGGACCAGGCGGCGATCCGGCGTCCGGTGCAGGTGGCGGTGTGGCCGGGGGCGGCGGTCCGCGGCAGCGCCCAAAGGAGCGCGGCGACGGCCAGCAGCAACGTGGCGACGGTCACGGTGCGGGTCAACGGCGCCTTGGGCATCGCGCTCCTCTGGGGGTCCCCCCTGCTCCTTAAGCGCTTGGGGGGAAGGTGCCGCGCCCACCGTACTGAACCTGCGCCGGCGCCCCGGGGCGGACACGTCCCGTAGGCCACCGGATGACTTCGCGCGATAGGGGCGACCCGCCCCACCTGCCCCACCCGGCCCATGGATATCAACATTTCCGCACGGTCAACGAGTGCAACGTCACAGCTGGAGCCCCTGCTCCAGCTAACGGTCGTTCGCCTAGCCTGCTGCCATGACCGCCGAGTCCTCCGAACTCCCCCTGGCCGCAGCCTTCCCGGATGCCGACCGCGCACAGTGGCAGCGCCTCGTCGAAGGCGTGCTGCGCAAATCGGGCGTCGCAGAAGCAACGGGCGCCGCCGCCGAGGACGCGCTCGCCACCGACCTCCAGGACGGCATCCGCGTCCGCCCGCTCTACACCGCCGAGGACGGTACGGCCGCCCTGGGCCACCCGGGCTTTCCGCCCTTCGTACGGGCCGGCCGGCCCGAGGGCACGACCGTCGCCGGGTGGGACGTACGCCAGCGCCATGTCCACACCGATCCCCAGCAGGCCAATGAATCGGTGCTGGCCGATCTGGAGAACGGCGTCACCTCGGTCTGGCTGACCGTCGGCGACGGCGGGGTGCCGGTGGCCGGTCTGGAGCAGGCACTGCGCGGGGTCTATCTGGACCTGGCCGCGGTGGTGCTGGACGCGGGTGCCGATTTCGCGGCGGCCGCCGAGGAGTTGCTGCGGCTGTACACCGCGTCCGGTGCGCCGCTGCGCGAGGCGGCCGGCTGCCTGGGCGCCGATCCGCTCGGCCTGCTGGCCCGTACGGGTGATGACGCCAAGCTGCGCCTCCAGTTGGAGTCGGCCGCCCGGATGGCCGCGCGCTGCGCCGCCGAGGCACCCGGTGTGCGCGCACTGGCCGTCGACGCGCTGCCGTACCACGAGGCGGGCGGTTCGGCCGCCGAGGAGCTGGGCACCTCGCTGGCCACCGGCGTCGCCTATCTGCGGCAGCTGACGGGCTCCGGCCTCGGCATCGACGACGCCTGCCGGCAGCTGGAGTTCCGCTATGCCGCCACCGCGGACCAGTTCCTGACCATCGCCAAGCTGCGCGCGGCCCGCCGGCTGTGGGCGCGGGTCGCAGAGGTGTGCGGGGCCTCCCCCGCCGCGTCCGCGCAGCGCCAGCACGCCGTCACCTCCACGGTGATGATGACCCGTCGGGACCCGTGGGTGAACATGCTGCGCACCACGGTCGCCGGGCTGTCCGCGGGAGTGGGCGGCGCCGACGCGGTGACGGTGCTGCCGTTCGACGCCGCGCTGGGCCTGCCCGACGCGTTCGCCCGGCGGATCGCCCGCAACACCCAGTCCGTGCTGCTGGAGGAGTCGCATCTGTCGAAGGTGATCGACCCGGCGGGCGGCTCCTGGTACGTGGAGAGCCTCACCGATGAGCTGGCCCGGGCGGCCTGGGCGTGGTTCCAGGAGATCGAGGGGGCCGGCGGCCAGGCCGCGGCCCTGCGCTCCGGGATGATCGCCGGCCGGCTGGCCGACACCTGGGAGCGCCGTACCGAGGGCCTCGCCCACCGGCGCGAACCGGTCACCGGGGTCAGCGAGTTCCCGCATCTCGCCGAGCCGCCGGTGCACCGCGAGCCGGCGCCCGCGCCGATCGGCGGCGGGCTGCCGCGGGTACGCAGGGACGATGCCTACGAGCGGCTGCGGGCACGCTCCGACGCGCAACTGGCGGCGAGCGGCGCCCGTCCGAAGGTCTTTCTGGCCGCGCTGGGCCCGGTCGCGACACACACCGCGCGGGTGGCCTTCGCCGCCAATCTGTTCCAGGCGGGCGGCATCGAGACGGTCGCCGGGCCCGCGCCGGTGGATGCCGGGTCGGTGGCCGAGGCGTTCGCCGCCAGCGGCGCGCGGATCGCCTGCCTGTGTGCGAGCGACACGGTGTACGGCGAGCAGGCGGCGGCCGTGGCGGCCGCGCTGAAGTCGGCGGGTGCGCTGCGGGTGCATCTGGCCGGCAAGCCGGGCGAGCAGCGGGACGAATGGGTAGCGGCCGGGGTGGACTCCTTCGTCTTCACTGGTTGCGACGCGGTCGAGGTGCTGTCCTCGGCCCTGGATGTCATGGAGGTGGCGTGATGGAGGAGACGACGCAGCAGACAGGCGCCGTCGGCGAAGCGCCGCACGGTTCCCCGGCGCCCTCGGGCGCCATCCCGGACTTCAGCACGGTCGAACTCGGCGGCCCGGTCACCGCGGACGCCGGCGAGGCCGGGGAGTGGGCGGCGGCCGTGCAGCAGGCCACCGGCAAGGGCGTGGCGGATCTGACATGGGAGACGCCGGAGGGCATCGACGTCAAGCCGCTGTACACCGAGGCGGACCTCGACGGGCTGGACTTCCTGGGGACCTACCCGGGCATCACGCCGTATCTGCGCGGCCCGTACCCGACGATGTACGTCAACCAGCCCTGGACGATCCGGCAGTACGCCGGTTTCTCCACCGCCGAGGAGTCCAACGCCTTCTACCGCCGCAACCTCGCGGCCGGCCAGAAGGGCCTGTCGGTCGCCTTCGACCTGCCCACGCACCGCGGCTACGACAGCGACCACCCGCGGGTGACCGGCGATGTCGGTATGGCGGGCGTCGCGATCGACTCGATCTATGACATGCGGCAGCTCTTCGAGGGCATCCCGCTGGACAAGATGACCGTGTCGATGACGATGAACGGCGCGGTGCTTCCGGTGCTGGCGCTCTACATCGTGGCCGCGGAGGAGCAGGGCGTACCGCCGGAGAAGCTGGCGGGGACCATTCAGAACGACATCCTCAAGGAGTTCATGGTCCGCAACACCTACATCTATCCGCCGCAGCCCTCGATGCGGATCATCTCCGACATCTTCGCGTACACCTCGCAGAAGATGCCGCGCTACAACTCCATCTCGATCTCCGGCTATCACATCCAGGAGGCGGGCGCGACGGCCGACCTGGAGCTGGCCTACACCCTGGCCGACGGGGTGGAGTACCTGCGCGCGGGCATCGAGGCGGGCATGGATGTGGACTCCTTCGCTCCGCGCCTCTCCTTCTTCTGGGCGATCGGCATGAACTTCTTCATGGAGATCGCCAAGCTGCGGGCGGCCCGGCTGCTGTGGGCGCGCCTGGTCCAGCGCTTCGAGCCGAAGAACCCCAAGTCCCTTTCGCTGCGCACCCATTCGCAGACCTCGGGCTGGTCGCTGACCGCGCAGGACGTGTTCAACAACGTCACGCGTACGTGTGTGGAGGCGATGGCCGCCACCCAGGGGCACACCCAGTCCCTGCACACCAACGCCCTCGACGAGGCCCTGGCGCTGCCCACCGACTTCTCCGCCCGTATCGCCCGCAACACCCAGCTGTTCCTCCAGCAGGAGTCGGGCACCTGCCGGGTCATCGACCCGTGGGGCGGCAGTGCGTACGTCGAGAAGCTCACCCACGATCTGGCGCAGCGGGCCTGGCAGCACATCGAGGAGGTCGAGGCGGCCGGCGGAATGGCCAAGGCCATCGACGCGGGCATCCCCAAGCTGCGCGTCGAGGAGGCCGCGGCCCGGACGCAGGCCCGGATCGACTCGGGGCGGCAGGCGCTGATCGGCGTCAACAAGTACCGGGTGGAGACCGACGAGGAGATCGAGGTCCTCAAGGTCGACAACTCCTCGGTGCGGGCCCAGCAGATCGAGAAGCTGAAGCGGCTGCGTGCCGAGCGCGACGAGGAGTCCTGCCAGAAGGCGCTGCGCGCGCTGACCGCGGCGGCCGAGTCCGGTCCCGGCGAGGGCCTGGAGGGCAATCTGCTGGCGCTGGCGGTGGACGCGGCCCGTGCGATGGCGACGGTCGGTGAGATCTCCGACGCACTGGAGTCGGTCTACGGACGCCACTCCGGCCAGATCCGTACGATCTCCGGTGTGTACCGAGACGAAGCAGGCCCCTCCTCCGGTGTGGAGCGCACCCGGTCGCTGGTGGCCGAGTTCGAGCGCGCCGAGGGCCGCCGACCGCGCATCCTGGTGGCCAAGATGGGCCAGGACGGCCATGACCGCGGCCAGAAGGTGATCGCCACGGCCTTCGCCGACCTGGGCTTCGACGTCGATGTCGGCCCGCTGTTCCAGACGCCGGCCGAGGTGGCCCGCCAGGCGGTGGAGGCGGACGTCCATATCGTCGGGGTGTCGTCGCTGGCGGCCGGCCATCTGACGCTGGTGCCGGCGCTCAAGGAGGCGCTGGCGGCGGAGGACCGCGAGGACATCACGATCGTGGTGGGCGGGGTGATCCCGCCGGCGGACGTACAGCCGCTGCGGGACATGGGCGCCGCCGCGGTGTTCCTGCCCGGCACGGTCATCCCCGAGGCCGCGCACGATCTTGTGCGGGACCTGGCATCGGTCCTCGGTCACGAGCTCTGAGCGGGGGGTCATGCCTGCGACGATCGATGTCGAACGGTACGCCGAGGGTGTCCGGGCGGGTTCCCGGGCCTGGATCGCCCGCGCCGTCACCCTGGTCGAGTCGACCCGCCCGGACCACCGGGCGGCGGCCCAGCGGCTGCTGATCGAGCTGCTGCCGTACTCCGGGTCGGCCCGCAGAGTGGGCATCAGCGGGGTGCCGGGCGTCGGCAAGTCGACCTTCATCGACGCGCTCGGCACGCTGCTGACGGGGATGGGACACCGGGTGGCGGTGCTCGCCGTCGACCCGTCCTCCAGCCGTACCGGCGGCTCCATCCTGGGCGACAAGACCAGGATGGAGCGGCTGGCGACCGACCCGGCGGCGTTCGTCCGGCCCTCCCCGACGTCCGGCACCCTGGGCGGGGTGGCCCGGGCCACCCGGGAGTCCATCGTGGTGATGGAGGCGGCGGGCTATGACGTGATCCTGGTGGAGACGGTCGGCGTCGGCCAGTCCGAGACCACCGTCGCCAACATGGTCGACACCTTTCTGCTGCTGACCCTGGCGCGCACCGGTGACCAGCTCCAGGGCATCAAGAAGGGCGTCCTGGAGCTGGCGGACCTGGTCTCCGTCAACAAGGCCGACGGTCCGCACGAGCGCGATGCCCGCTCCGCGGCCCGTGAACTGGCCGGCGCGCTGCGACTGTTGCAGCCCCCGGACGCGGCCTGGACACCCCCTGTGCTGACCTGTAGCGCCCGCGAGGGCACCGGTCTGAAGGGCGTCTGGGAGCGGGTCGAGCAGCATCGCACCCTGCTGGAGTCCACCGGGGCGCTGGCCGAGCGGCGCCGGGTCCAGCAGGTCGACTGGACCTGGTCGATGGTGCGCGAGCGGCTGATCGACCGCCTCCAGGAACACCCCGAGGTACGCCGCCTGGGCCCGGAGGTCGAACGCGCGGTACGCGACGGCGAACTCACCGCCACGCTGGCCGCCGAACGCCTGCTGGACGCCTTCGGCTTGGGGGACGGCGCGCGGGGCGAAGCCTAGGGCGTGTCCGCAAAGTCCCGCCGTATCCCTGGCGGGCGCACGACGACGGCTACGGCGCATCCCGGCTGCGGCTCATGCCGCGCACCGGGATGTGCCGTGACGGACGGGTCAGTCGACGAGGGCGAGCTCCCGCTCGTCCGACGACGTCACCGCAGACTTCCCAGCGGGCTTCTCCGCCGTCTCTGCCACCGTCGCGTCCGCCGGCTGGTCGGCCTTGCGCCGTCCGAGCACTCCCGACAGTCCGATGAGCAGGCCGATCGCCGAGAGCACGGTGATCGTGAGCAGCGCCGGGGTGAAGCCGGCGAGCAGGGCGTCGGGGCCCGTCTTGCCTTCGCCTCCGGCGGTGAGGACCGCGGTGACGATGGCGAGTCCGATCGCGCCGCCGACCTGCGTCGAGGTGTTCAACAGCCCGCCGGCCAGGCCCTGTTCGTGGTCCGGGATGCCGGCGGTGGCCTGGATGTTGAAGGACGCGAAGGCCAGGGTGAACCCGATACCCAGCAGGATCATGCTGGGCAGCACACCGACGGCGTACGGGGCGTCCCGGTCGATGACGAGGAAGAGCACATAGCCGACGAGATGAGCGATGACGCCGCCGGCGATGGTGCGCGAGGTGCCGACCCGTTCGATCAGGGGGTCCATCCGCGGCGAGCCGAAGGCGACGATCACCGCGGCCGGAAGGAAGCCCAGCGCGGTCTGGAGCGCCGACCAGTGCAACACCGACTGGAAGTAGAGCATGACCACGAACTGGAAGCCGATGTAGCCGCCGAAGAACACGGATATGCCCAGGTTGGCCCGTGCCAGCGAGCCTGAGCGGAGGATGCCGAGCCGGACCAGCGGATGCGCGCTGCGGCGCTCGATCACGAGGAAGGCGGCCAGCAGCGCCGCGGCGATCGCGAACTGGATCAGGGTGTTCGGCGCGGCCCAGCCGGCCTCCGGCGCCTCCACGACGGTGTAGACGAGCAGCAGCATCGCGCCGACCGAGGTGATCGCCCCCGGGATGTCGTAGCCGCCGGAGGCGCGGGGGCCGTCCTTGGGGAGCAGTCGGTTGGCCGCGATCCACGCGACCACCGCGACCGGCACCGGGAGGAAGAACGTCCACCGCCAGCCCACCTGGGTCAGCAGACCGGAGAGCACCAGGCCGGCCGAGTAGCCGCTGGCACCGAAGACGGAGAAGACACCCAGCGCCTTGTTGCGCGCCGGCCCTTCGGCGAACGTGGTCGTGATGATGGACAGCGCGGCAGGCGCGGTGAACGCCGCCGCCATGCCCTTGAGTATGCGGGTGGCGATGAGCAGGGCTCCGTCGTCGACCAGACCGCCGAGGACGGAGGCCGCCGCGAACACGGCCACCGCGGTCAGGAACACCCGGCGGCGGCCGAGCAGGTCGGCGGCGCGCCCACCGAGCAGCAGCAGTCCGCCGTAGCTGAGGACATAGCCGCTGACGATCCACTGAAGCGCGCTGGTGGACAGGCCCAGGTCCGCCTGGATGGACGGGAGCGCGACACCCACCATCGAGACGTCGAGCGCATCGAGGCCGATGACCAGGGAGACCGTGAGCAGAACTCCCCAGAGTTTGGCGTTCCACGTGGGTGTGGAGGCGGACAGGGGTGCGGAGGAAGTCATGCCGCGACTCTTACATGCACGCACATCGAATGCAAGCGCATTTAATCTCTGTGCATCAAATGCTGGCGCATGTTAACCTGGCCCCATGACAGGTGGCTCGGAGCAGGAACTGGTCGAGGAGTGGCATGGGCTTCTCGCCCGCCATGCCACCGTGCACAGCGCTCTGGAGCAGGAGTTGCAGGCGGAGCACGGCCTCAGCGTCAGCGAGTTCGAGGCACTTGAGCTCCTCGTCTCCTCCGACCACGGCAAGTGCCGCGGCCAGGACCTCACCAATGTGGTGCATCTGAGCCAGAGCGCCGCCTCCCGGCTGGTCGCCAGGCTGGAGCGCGGCGGCCTCGTCGAGCGCGTGATGTGCGATCTCGACCGCCGCGGCATCTTCGTCGTCCTCACCGACGCAGGCCACCGGCGCTACGACGACGCGAAACCGACCCACCGCTCCGTACTCGCACGGACCCTCCGCGGGGAAGGCTGACCGGCCCCGCAGCCAGTCGACGACGGTCGCGGCCAGAGGTCGCCATACGCGCCGCCGCCCGCCCCCTAGGACAACGGGAGAGGACGGTCCGACGGACCCAACTCCGGTGCCGGTACGCCATGTTGCGGCCGCCCGGTGAAGTGGGCGACGGCCAGATCCCGGAAGCGTGCGGCGGCCGTGGTGAGGTAGCTGTCCTCGCGCCGGACCAGACTCAGGGTCCGTACGCAGTCGGGGGTGTCGAGATGCAGCCAGGCGAGCGGCACGGACGTGAGGTCGGGCCGGGCCAGCGAGGGCATCAGGCCGACGCCGAGACCGGCCGCGACCAGGAAGTGGGTGGCGCCCGGTTCGTCGCCCTCGCAGGAGATCACCGGGCGGCGTCCGATCGCGGCGAACAGCCGCTCCAGCAGCGCCCGTTGCCAGTGGCCCGGCCTGGTGGTGATGAAGGGTTCCTCGGCGAGCGCGGCGACCGTGACCCGTTCGCGGCCGGCCAGCGGATGCCCGGCCGGGACCACGAGCAGCACCTCCTCGTGCAGCAGCCGCACCGCGCCCAGACCGGGCCCGGACAGCGGCTGCGAGGCGATGCAGAAGTCCACCTCCCGGGCCCGCAGCTGCTCCCGCATCACGTCGGGGGTGGACTGGAAGCAGCGGACGGTGACCCCGGGGTGGGCGGCGCGGTACCCCGCCAGCAGCTCGGTGAGCGGCAGCAGCGTCTCGGCGGCCACGGTCACCCCGCCGTCGTCGAGCCCGGCCGCATCGGCCATCTCCCGGCGGGCGTCGTCGAGTTCGTCCAGCGCCCGCTCGACCCGGGTCAGGAACGCGGCGCCGTAGCGGTTGAGCCGGATGGCGCGGCCGTGCCGGTCGAAGAGCGGCACGCCCAGTTCGGCCTCCAGCCGGGCGATCGTCCGGCTCACCGAGGGCTGGGCCACCCGTAGTTCCTCGGCGGCCCGGCTGATGTGCTCCCGGCGCGCGACCGCACGGAAGTAGCGCAGGGACAGCAGATCCATCGGCTTCTCGGGCCTTCCGCTCGGGTGACGGCGACCCGGGAATCGTCACACACGGCAGACCGGCCCGCTCCGTGCGCGGGCCGCCGCGGGGTCCCGTACGAGCGGCCTCAGCCGCGTACCGACATCGTCGCCCAGACCGTCTTCCCCGACCGGTCGGGGGGCGTCCAGCCCCAGGACTCGCTCAGCCGGTCGACGATATGCAGACCGCGCCCGGATTCCGCCAGGACGTCCCCGGGCCTGATGACGGGTGCACCGGGACCGGCGTCCGAGACCGCGCACAGCACGGTGGTCTCCTGCCGGGTCAGTGCCAGCCAGGCGTTGCAGAAGGGTGCGGGTGCGGTGTTCTCGCCCTCCGCTCCGGGGGTCCGGAAGCCGTGGCGCAGGGCGTTGCTGACGAGTTCGGAGACGACCAGGACCGCGTCATCGGCGAGGCCGGCGCACACCTGCCAGCTTTCCAGGGTCGCCCGGGTGAACCGGCGGGCCTCCGGCACGGTGCGTGCGGTGCCACTGAGGGCGCAGGCGGCGAAGCCGTCGGGGGCGGGCATCCACCAGGCGTCCTCACACGGTTCCTCCCGAGGGCTTTGGTGCACGGTCTCTGCCGGATGTGTGGTCATCACCATCTCCGCGAAGGGGATTTCGGGGCTGGGCCGGACTGCCTCGGAGGGTTAATATCCTCGGCAGCCGTCAGCCGGTGCAAGTGCATCTGCAATTACATCGGCAAGGACGGCGCCCCAGGGGCTCGTTCACGCCAAGGTGATCGAAGGCTCGGCATCGGACGGAGGAATGACCTCCAGTAAGGGAGCAGCTGTGATGGAGTCGGTGAGCAACGGCATACGGGCCACCAGCATCGAAGGCGCCGTCTGGCGCAAGAGCCGCCGCAGCAACCCCAGTGGCAACTGTGTTGAACTGGCGGTTCTTTCGGACGGCGGGGTGGCGGTGCGTAACTCCCGGTTCGCCTCGGGTCCGGCACTCGTCTACACCCGCGAGGAGATGGTGGCCTTCGTCCAGGGCGCCAAGGACGGCGACTTCGACGATCTCATCGCCTAGGACCGGCGCGGACGCCGCCACGATTGGCGCATATGTCGACTGGATAGTCACCCCGGCTGTACGCACGCTGGGGGCAATGGGACACTAAGCGTTCGCCCGACCACTCAGGGGAGTCAGCATGAGCGAGCACCGGATGGGGGTTCGCCCGGCCGGAGGTCGGGGGACCGTTGAAGGGTGCGAGCCGCGCGCAGGCGAGACCGAGCGAAGTGAGGATTCGGCATGAACGCCGCGCAGCCGAGCAGCGCTCCGTCCCTGCGCCGCTATCTCGACCACCCGCGGGGCGGCCCGACCGTGCTGCGCATCGTGCTGGGCACCCAGCTGCGCCGGCTGCGGGAAGCGGCGGGCATCACCCGGGAGGCCGCCGGGGACGCCATCCGCGGCTCGCACGCCAAGATCAGCCGGCTGGAGCTCGGCCGGGTGAGCTGCAAGGAGCGGGATGTCGCCGATCTGCTGACGCTCTACAACGTCACGGACGAGGCGGTCCGCGCCGACTTCCTCAAGCTGGCCCGCCGGACCAGCAGCCCCGGTTGGTGGCATCAGTACGGCGATGTGCTGCCCGGCTGGTTCGAGACGCATATCGGCCTCGAAGAGGCCGCCTCGGTGATCCGCACCTACGAAGTCCAGTTCGTGCCGGGCCTGTTGCAGACCGCCGACTACGCCCGTGCGGTGGCGCAGCTCGGTCATCCGCGGTCCTCACCCGAGGAGATCGAGCGCCGGGTGCAGCTGCGGGTCCAGCGTCAGGAACTGCTGACCGTCCCGGACGCGCCGCGGGTGTGGGCGGTGATCGACGAGGCGTCCCTGCGCCGCCCGCTCGGCGGGCCGGAGGTGATGGCGGGCCAGCTCAGACATCTGCTGAAGATGACCGAGCTGCCGAATGTGACGCTCCAGATCGCGCCGTTCAGCCTCGGTGGACTGGCGGCGGCCGGTGGTCCGATCACGATCCTGCGGTTCCTGGAGCCGGATCTGCCGGACATCGTCTATCTGGAACAGCTGACCAGCGCGCTCTATCTGGACAAGCGCGATGATGTGGACCACTACCTCGCGGTGATGGACCGGCTCAGCGCCCAGTCCGAGTCGCCGCGCGAATCCGTGGCGATCCTGGAGCGGCTGCTCAAGCAGGAGAGCTGATCCGTCTGGTCCCGGCGGAGCGGGGCGGGGCACCCACCGGGGTGCACCGCCCCGCTTCCACGTTGCGGGGCGCCCGCGCTACGGCTTGCGGACGACGCCGCCGTACTCGATCCACTCCTGGGTGAGCTGCTTGGGGCCGATGTCCGCGTCCGGCTTCCAGGTGGAGACCTCCACCAGGCCCGGCTCCTGGACCTCCAGCCCCTCCAGAAATCCGGCCAGTTCATGCGCCTGGCGTACCCGCCCCCACTGGCCTTGGGTGCTGACCCGCATGAATTCGGTGACGAAGTCGCGGGTCGCGGCGTCCTCGCTGACCAGCTGGCACACCACCAGGAAGCTGCCGGGAACCAGCCGGTCGGCGACCCGCTTGATCAGACCCGCCGGGTCGTCGGCGTCCGGTATGCAGTGGAGTACGGAGACGAACAGCGCGGCGACGGGCTGCTCGAAGTCGATCAGCCGCTCGACCTCGGGGCTGCTGAAGATGCCATCGGTGTCCCGCATATCCGCCTGGATGACCGCGGTGTTGGCGTTCTCCTCCAGCAGCGCCCGGCCGTGCGCCAGCACGATGGGGTCGTTGTCGACGTACACCACACGGGAATCCGGGTCGACCTGCTGGGCGACCTGGTGGACGTTGTCCTGGGTCGGCAGACCTGATCCGTGGTCGATGAACTGCCGGATGCCGTGTTCACGCGCCAGCCAGCGGACCACCCGCTGAAGGAAACGCCGGTTGTTGATCGCCAGCACCTGGGTGCTCGGGACGACCTTGCTCAGCTCGTCACATGCCTCGCGGTCGACGGCGTAGTTGTCCTTGCCACCGAGGTAGTAGTCGTACATCCGCGCCACACTCGGGATGCTGACGTCGACGGCGCTGGACTGCGGTCGCGTCTCTTGGCTCATTCCACACTTTCCCGTCGCTTCGACAGCCCTCAGGCAGGGGGCAGCGGCTGACCGTTGCGTGATTGTACGACCACGCCCCGCAGTCCCCAACATACCCAGCGGAAGGCTGCTGTCGCAGACGAGCGACCGTGTTCCTTGCGTCAGAAAGCGAGGTGACGGAGCGTCAGGACCCCGGAGGGGGTACGGGCCGCCACCACGCCACTCGCAGGCGGCGGCCCGTTCCATGTCCGGCGACACCCAAACGCCGGGCACACCCCCCGCGCGGCCGGGCCCGGCCCAGGAGCACACACCCGGGCCCTGCCGCATCCGGTTCCGTCCCGGCAGGCACCCGAGCAACTGCCGTTACGGACTGGGGTGTTACGTGAGATCGCCTACCACCCTCACCCCGCTTTACACCTACCGATCACGACGCCGATCAGCACCGCTCGCCACCCGCAACCTGACGCCCAGGTAAACTTACTCACCAGTAAGGTGGGGGTAAGGTGGCACGAATGAGCGACATACGCAGGCGACGCCTCCCCCGGCCGGTCCGGGAGCAGCTGATCATCGACGCGGCGATCGGGGTCTTCGCCAAGCGCGGCTACCACGCCTCCGCGGTCGACGAGATCGCGGAACTCGCCGGAATTTCCAAGCCGATGGTCTATCTGTATCTCGACTCCAAGGAGGGACTGTTCCTCGCCTGTCTGCGCCGCGAGACCGAGCGCCTGGTGACCGCGTTCCGGGCCGCCGCGGGCCCGGCCCCCTCCCCCGAACTGCGGCTGCGGGCGGGGCTGCTGGCGTTCTTCACCTTCGTCACCGAACGCCCGGACAGCTGGGTGGTGCTGCACCGCCAGGCGTCGGAGCTGAGCCCGGCGATAGCGGCGGAGCTGGCGCGGAGCCGGCAGGCGGTGCTGACCGAGGTCTCCGGAGTCGTCCGGACCTGTGGCGCGGAGCGCGGCGGCCCCGCCTGTGCCGAGGACGAGGCCGACTTCGTGGCGTACACCCTGGTCGGGGCGGCGGACTCGCTCACCGACTGGATGGTGCTGCATCCCGACGAGCCCCCGGAGCGGATCACCGTGCGGCTGATGAACATGGTGTGGGTGGGGATGCGCAATGTCCTCGACGGGGAGGTGTGGACGACCCCGGCCACGGAGGGGTAGGGCGCCGCCGCCTCGCCGTCCCTACTGGTGGGCACCCCGGCCCGGCGGGTAGAAGGGACGGATGACCATGAACAAGAGTGAACTGACGCCCCGTCCGGGAATTCCGCCCACCGCCGAGGAGATGGTGCTGGCCAACCAGGCCAACTGGGACGCCCGCACCCCGGTCCATGTGGCCAGCGAGTTCTACGGGCTGGACGGCTCGCGCACCGCCGAGGACTGGTTCGCACCCTTCGAGTGGACCGATCTCGGCGAGCTGACCGGGCGGGACCTGCTGCATTTACAGTGCCATCTGGGCACCGAGACGGCCGCCTTCGCGGAGCGCGGCGCGCGCACGGTGGGGCTCGACTTCTCGGCGGCGGCGGTGACGGAGGCGCGGCGGCTGGCCGAGGAGGGCGGCCGGGACATGGAGTTCGTCCAGGCGGATGTGCACCGGGCCCCGGAGGCGCTCGGTGCACGGCGCTTCGATGTGATCTACACCGGCAAGGGGGCGCTGTGCTACCTGCCGGACCTGACCGCCTGGGCGGGGATCGTCAGCTCGCTGCTCCGGCCCGGCGGGACGTTCTATCTGGTCGAGTTCCATCCGCTGCTGGACTCCCTGGGGCCGGCCGGTGGCCCGGACCAGCAGGAACTCCGGCTCCGGAACGACTACTTAGGGGGTCGTGGTCCCCTCAGGAGCGATACGCCGTGCACCTACACCGATGGTCCGCCGGTGCAGGGCGCCACCACGAGCTATGAGTGGCGGCACGGCCTCGGGGAGGTCATCTCCGCCGTGGTCGGCGCGGGGCTGACCGTCCAACTGGTCCGGGAGACCGAGCTGCTGCCCTGGAAGCGGTTCGACTCGATGGTGCCGGGCGAGAACGGCTGGTGGCGCCTTCCGCCGTCGGAGCCGATCGTTCCGCTGCTGTACGCGCTGCGGGCCGTCAAGAACTGAGGCCGTACGGCGGCCGGTGGCGGCAGATGTGCGGCGGTCATCCGGTGGTCCGGAGCCTTCGGGCCACCGGAGAGCGCGGCCCGGGGCACGCCCTAACGGGCGGTCGGCACACCGGGCGGAGCGGTGACCCGCGCAAGGCCGCGGCGATATAACAGCCCGGGACGACCGCAGAGCTCGCGCTCACCGACGACGGTGAATCCTGAGCGGGCCAGGACGGCCCGCGATGCCGGGTTGTCGAGCGTGGTCGCGGCGCGCAGGGTGGTCAGCCCGTAGTTGGTGGCGGCGAGGTCGCACAGCTTCCGTACGGCCCGGGTGGCCAGCCCCCGGCCCGTGGCGCGCTCGGCGATCCGGTACCCGAGTTCGGCGCCACCCGCCGCGACATCCAGCAGGTTGACCCGTCCCAGCACCTCGTCTTCGGCGCCGACCAGGACGTGGAAGTAGCAGATCCCGGCCGCCTGTTCGGCGAGCAGGGCGGAGTGCCGTTCGTCGAACCGGGCGAAGTAGTCATCGCCCCGGTCGGGGACGGACGCGGCGAAGTAGGCCCGGTTCTCCTGCTCGAAGGCGAGCAGCGCGGGGGCGTGGCCTGGGCGGAGCAGCTGTATCTCGGGCATGGACAGGAATATAGGCAACCCGGCCGGCATCCGGTTCTTGTTTTGCGGCAGCTGCGGCAGCTGCGGCAGCTTCCGCAGCTTCCGCAGCCGCGGCAGGCGCCTCAGTTCGCCGGCCCGTGGAACCGGCGGTGGGTCAGCGCCCACCAGACCTCGGCCAGGTCGGCCGGGTCACGGAGGTTGGTGCCGGTGATCTCCTCGAAGCGCCGCAGGCGGTTGCGCAGGGTGTTGGGGTGGACATAGAGGGTCCGCGCGGCGGCCTCCAGGCGCAGGCCCTGTCGTAGGTAGGCGGCCGCGGCCTCCGCCAACTGGGCGCCGTCCTCGCCCCGTTCGGCCAGCGGGGCCAGGCGGAGCCGTACCAGCTGTTCTCCCACGGCCGGCAGCGCCACGACCGTGGCCCGCAGCCCCAGCTCCTCACGGGTGTACGCGCCGACGAGCCCGAATCCGGCGGCGGCCCGCAACGCCTGGGTGGCCCGGGGGAATTCGGTGGCGACCCCGGAGACGGGCGCCGGGGCGCCCAGGCCCAGGATCAGGCTGCGGCACAGCCCGGCCGGGCGCCCGACCAGCAGTCCCGCCACATCCCCGTCCACGGTCGTGACCAGGGGGCGCCCCGCCTCGTCCAGGGCGAGCCAGGGCCGCAGCAGCGCGACGGTCCGGTGGAACGCGCGGTCACCGGGGCCGGGATGGCCCGTGGCGGCGGGGGCACCGTCCGGTGCGCCGGGTGGGGAGACCTCGGGCAGCCGCGCCCGGAACGGCAGGCGGAGGGCGCTGTGTTCGTAGCAGCCGTCCCCGTCCTCCGCGTCGTCGGCGTGCCCCTCGGGCCGGTACCCTTCGGCCGGGCCGTCACCGGTACGCCCGGCGCCCCAGGCACCGAGGGACGTGTCCCACCGTGCCTCGCCGAGCAGCAGGGCGCGGACCATGGCCGCATGCCGGCGCTCGGCCGGCGGGTCGTCGCCCCGGAGGCCGGCCCGGCAGCTGCGCACGATCCGCAGGGTGTTGGCGTCGACCCAGGCGCGCAGGGTCTCGGCGATCGGCAGCAGGTCCTCGGCGGTCCCGCCCCGGGCCGTCATCTCCTCGCCGAACCGCCGCCAGACGATATCCGTGCCGATCCGGTAGGCCGAGATGACGTCCTCGACGGGCAACGACCGGGCCAGGGAGGTCACCTCGTCGAGATGGGTCTCCGGGATGCCGTGCGCGGGGCCGTCGCCGCGGCCGGCCACCCGCGCGCTCCGCCGCTCCTCGGCCCAGCGCTGCACCAGCGAGAGGCCGTTGCGCAGGGACGCCAGCACCCTCGGCCGCAGCCGGTCCGCCGACACGGCCGCGTAGGAGGGGAGTTGGGCCCGCAGGACGTCGATGACCTCGTCGGTGAGCGCGTCGATGCCGGCGTGCAGCGCGGCGGCGGACTCCGGCACCGTTGTGGAAGTCTCCACCCGTCCCCTCCCGACTCGGTGTCTTTCCCCATGGCGAAAGCGATCATTCGTCGCCATGCTACGAGGAAGCCGCCCGAACCCCTACAGATGTTCGAACTTGGACGACTTTCCCCAGCCGTCCGGACTCGTCCCGGCGTTCGGTGCGCGGCCCGCTGTGCCTCTCCCCGTCACCCCCCGCACCATCGAGGAATTCCATGGCTGTTTCCTGGCGTCGTATCGCGGTGCCCGCCGCCGCGGTCGGCGTACTCGTCCCCGCCGCCCTCGGCACCCACGCGCTGCTCTCGGGCCCCGACAAGCCGCGCACGTCCTCGGCCGGCATACCGGCCGCCGGGCCGACCGCCCCCGGCGCCGTTCCGGACGATGCCCAGGCCACCGGTCCGGAGGGCGGTGCCGCGGTCGCCAGGCCGTCCGACGCGCCGAGCCCGTCCGGCAATTCGGTCTCCGTACAGCTCTCGTCGTACGACGCGCACCGCAAGCAGGCGGAGCTCAAGCCGTCGGCCGGCAAGACCGTACGGTCCGGGGATGTGGTCGCCGCCGCGCCCAACCGGCACGCCCCCTCGGGTGCGCTGTTCAAGGTCCGCAAGGTCACCGGCTCGCACGACGGCAAGGTCCGGGTGACCACCGCCCCCGCCACGCTCTCGGAGCTGCTCGGCGATCAGAACGTGGACCAGCGCACCGCGTTGCGTCCCGGCGAGATCTCGGTCAAGCCGCTCTCCTCGGGTGTCACCGTCCAGAAGCGCCCCGGTGCGGACGGCGGCGGCACGGCCACTCCGTCCGGTGAGCCGGGCACGCCGTCCGGCAGCCCGGACGCCACCGCCTCCGGCTCCCCGAGCCCTTCGGCGTCCGACTCCTCCGGGGTCCGCACCCAGCTCGTGCCCTCCGGCACCCGGGCCCCCGCCTCCTCCGACAGCGCGCTGTCGCCCGAGGCGCGGAAGGCGCTCACCACCCTGCGGCTGGGGCTCAATGTGCCGCTGCCCAAGGGCGTGCAGGCGACCGCCAAGTCTCCGGCCCGGCTGTCCGGCGAGGTGTCGTTCCGGCCCGAGCTGATCTTCCAGTACGAGAAGCGCGGCGGGCTGAACCTGCTGCCGCAGCGGGCCGCCATCGGCCTCGGCGGCTCCTACGGCTATGGCTGGCAGGTGCACGGCAAGGTGCGGGGCACCGCGGACACCGGACAGGTCGCGGTGCCGATCGCGGCGGTCACCGGCCGGCACGTCTTCTGGGTCGGCCCGGTCCCCGTCGTGGTCAGCACCGAGGTCACCTTCACCTACCGCTTCACCGCGGACGGCCGCATCGTGCTCGACGCCGACCAGCGCACCAACGGTTCGTTCGCCGTCGGCGCGAAGTACGACCGCAGCAACGGGTGGCAGCCGCTGCACGAGGCGCGGCAGCAGACGAAAGGCGCGGCGCCGCGGGTCGAGGGCGCGGCCTCCGCGACGGCCCGTATCGGGGCGCGGGCCGAGGTGTTCCTGTACGACACGGCGGGCGTCGGCGGTGAGCTGTCCGTCCACCTCACCGGGCGGGCCGCGGCCGCGACCGGTGGCGGCGCCCCGGCATGGGCGCTCAGCGCGGGCTACGACCTGAAGACCGAGCTGATGCTGCAACTGAAGATCTTCGGCATTCAGATCGCCGATCTGCGGACCACGCCGTTCGCCCTGCACGACGAGCGGAAGCTCTTCGGACGGGGGAAGCTGCCCGCCGCCTGATCCCGCGGCGAAACGACCGCCGGCGCCCCCGGAGACACCTGTTCCCGGGGGCGCCGTGCTTGGTGGACGGCGGCCGACCCGGCCGCGGTCATCCTGCCGCCGTCACCCCAGCCGCCGGTACACCGAGCGCAGCAGTTGGTCCTTGGCCGGGCCGCCGACCCGCCACTCCAGATGCCATTCGTCCGGCCCGACGACGGTGAAGGTCCCCTCGTACCGGTCCGCGGCACAGGGGTGGACGGCGGTCCACCGGCCGGTCCTGAGGTCGAGGTCGTGGAAGGGCCGGCCGTCGGCGAATTCGACCCCGGCGGTGCCGTCCGGGCGGGGCCGCAGACGCAGCGTGCGGCTCGCGGGCTGCACCGTCCCGCCCCAGGCCAGCCGCCCCTCCTCGTGGTGCAGCAGCGTCCCGCCCGTCGCGTCGGGCCGGAACTCGGCGGTGCCGCGGTATCGGCCCTCGGGGCCGTTCCGCAGGTCGGCCACGGTGCGCTCGATGCTCCAGCGGCCGGAGAGGTAGGCCGCGACATCGGGCACGGGGTGCGGCCCGGGGGCCGTCCCTTCCCGGTCCCGCCCCGGCTTCCGCTCCCGGCTCAGCTCACTGCCCATCCGTCCATTGTCCCGTCCGCCGCACAGGTCACTCCGTCGGCCCCACCCGGTACCGCTCCCCTCTCCCCCGGCCCCTCGTACCGTGCGGAGCCGCACCGCCCGTCTTACTCTCGGTTCAGTGATCGTCACCGAGGTCCGCACGGCGGGCCGACCGGCGGCCTGACGCCGTCGGGCCGGGGCGGCGGGCCCTGCCGCGGCCGCCCCGTACGAGCCCGGAGACCGGAGGCACCACCATGCCGGAGCTGTTCATCGGCGGTCAGTGGACCGCAGCGGCCGACGGGCAGGTGCGTGAGATCCGCTGCCCCGCGGACGGCACGCTGGTCGCGACCGTGGACGAGGGCGGGCCGAAGGACGCGGCGGCAGCGGTCTCCGCCGCCCGCACCGGCTTCGACGACGGGTCCTGGCCCCGCACCCCGGCGGCCGAGCGCGGCCGGCTGGTGCTGCGCGTCGCCGAGCTGCTGGAGCGCGACCGGGACGTGCTGGCCAAGGCCGAGTCGCTGGACACCGGCAAGCGGCTGGTCGAGAGCGGCTACGACATGGACGACATCGCCAACTGCTTCCGCTACTTCGGCAACCTCGGCGCGGCCGGCGGCACCGACCGGGTGGTGGACGCCGGTGCCGCGGAGATCGACAGCACGGTGCGCCACGAGCCGGTCGGTGTCTGCGCGCTGATCACCCCGTGGAACTACCCGCTGCTCCAGACCGCCTGGAAGGTCGCCCCCTGTCTGGTCGCGGGCAACACCTTCATCCTGAAGCCCAGTGAACTGACCCCGCACACCGCCATTCACCTCATGCGGCTGCTGTCCGAGGCCGGGCTGCCCGCCGGCGCCGCCAATCTGGTGCTGGGCACCGGCCCGGCCGTGGGCGCGCTGCTGACCGAGGACCCGCGGGTGGACATGGTCTCGTTCACCGGCGGGCTGCTCACCGGCCGGCGGATCATGGCCGCCGCGGCCCCGACGGTGAAGAAGATCGCGCTGGAGCTGGGCGGCAAGAACCCGAACATCGTCTTCGCGGACGCCGACTTCGACACCGCCGTCGACTACGCCCTGATGGCCGTCTTCCTGCACTCCGGGCAGGTCTGCTCGGCGGGCGCCCGGCTGCTCGTCCAGGAGGAGCTGCACGACGCCTTCGTCGACGAACTGGTCTCCCGCGCCCAGCGGATCCGGCTCGGCGGACCGTTCGACGAGCACGCCCGCACCGGCCCGCTGATCTCGGCCGCGCACCGCGCCAAGGTCGAGGCGTATGTGGCGGCCGGGCTGGAAGAGGGTGCCGTACTGCTCTGCGGCGGCTCCCCGCCCGACGATCCGTCGCTGTCGAACGGCTTCTACTATCTGCCGACCGTGCTGGACGAGTGCACCCCGGACATGTCCGTCGTCCGCGACGAGAGCTTCGGCCCGGTGCTGACCGTCGAGCGGTTCCGGGACGAGGACGAGGCGGTCTCGCTGGCCAACGACACGGTGTACGGGCTGGCCGGGGCGGTGTGGACGCAGGACAGCGAGCGGGCCCACCGGGTCGCCGCCCGGATGCGCGCGGGCACGGTGTGGATCAACGACTTCCACCCCTATGTGCCACAGGCGGAGTGGGGCGGGATGAAGCAGTCCGGTGTCGGCCGCGAGCTGGGGCCCGCGGGGCTGGCCGAGTACCAGGAGGCCAAGCACGTCTGGCGCAACACCGCGCCACGGCCGCAGAGGTGGTTCGAGTGACCGGCTCGGAGTCCCCCCACCATGGCGGCCGGGCCCACGGTGAGCACGACGACGACTCGCTCGCCGAGCTCGGCTACAAGCCGGAACTCAAGCGCACCCTGGGCAACTTCCACACCTTCGCCGCCGGCATCAGCTATATCTCCATCCTGACCGGCACCTTCCAGCTGTTCTACTTCGGCATCGCGCACGGCGGACCGGCCTACTGGTGGTCCTGGCCGATGGTCTTCGTCGGCCAGCTGATGGTGGCGCTGTGCTTCTGTGAACTGGCCGCCCGTTACCCGGTGGCCGGATCGGTCTACAACTGGGCCAAGAAGCTCGGCGGCCCGCACATCGGCTGGCTCGGCGGTTGGATGATGCTGACCGCGACCATGGTCTCGCTGTCCGCGGTGGCGCTGGCCTACCAGGTGACGCTGCCGCAGATCTCCTCGTGGTTCCAGTTCATCGGTGACGGCACCGGGAAGTCCGCGGCCGAGAACGCCGTCCTGCTGGGCACCGTGCTCATCGCGTTCACCACGCTGGTCAACGCCTTCGGCGTCAAGCTCATGGCACGGATCAACTCCGCGGGCGTGGCGATCGAGCTGATCGCCGCCATCGTCCTGATCCTGCTGCTCGCCGCGCATGTCACCCGCGGCCCCGACGTCGTGACCGACACCTTCGGTCTGGGCGCGGGCGAGAACCTCGGCTACTTCGGTGCGTTCCTGACCGCGTCGCTGGCCTCGGCCTATGTCATGTACGGCTTCGACACCGCCTCGTCACTCGGCGAGGAGTCCAAGGACCCCGGCCGCAACGCCCCCCGCGCGATCCTCCGGGCGCTGGTCGCGTCGTTCCTCATCGGCGGTCTGATCCTGCTGTTCGCGCTGATGTCGGTGCCCGATCTTCAGGCCGAACAGCTGAAGGTGGACGGTCTCCAGTACGTGGTGCTCTCCACGCTCGGCTCGACCATCGGGCAGATCGTGCTCTGGTGTGTGGTCATCGCGATCACCGTGTGCGAACTGGCGGTGCACACCGCCGGTATCCGCCTCGCGTTCGCGATGGCGCGGGACAACAACCTCCCGGCCGCCTCCCTGCTCGCCAAGGTCAGCCCGCGCTTCCAGACGCCGGTGCTGCCGGCCGTCATCATCGGGCTGGTGGCGATCGGCATCCTCGTCATCAACGTCAATCAGCCACAGATCTTCTCGGTGATCACCAGTATCGCGATCATCATGATCTACCTGGCCTATCTGTCGGTCACCCTGCCGATGCTGGTCCAGCGGCTGCGGGGCAACTGGACCCCGGCCAAGGGCAAGTTCTCCCTCGGCAAGTTCGGCATTCCGGTGAACCTCCTGGCGGTGCTCTGGGGCATCGCGATGTCCCTGAACCTCGCCTGGCCGCGCGCCGCGGTCTACAACGCGACCGGCCCGCAGCACTGGTATCTGCGCTGGGGCGCCTTCCTGTTCATCGGTGTCGTGGGGCTCGGCGGCTTCGCCTACTACTGGTTCGTCCAGCGCAAGAAGACGGGCGTCCTGGCCATGCACGCCGCCGTCCACCCGGACCGCGGCACCTCGGGCGACGCCGGCAACCCCACCCCCTGATCTGGAGACGGCACGATGTCCCAAGAGGCTCCTGTGGACGAGTTCGACTATGTCGTGGTCGGCGGCGGCACAGCCGGCGCGGTCGTGGCGGCCCGGCTCAGCGAGGATCCGGCGGTCACCGTCTGCCTGCTGGAGGCCGGCCCGTCCGATGTCGGCGACGAGAACGTGCTGCGCCTGGACCGCTGGATGGGACTGCTGGAGTCCGGCTACGACTGGGACTATCCGGTCGAACCGCAGGAGAACGGCAACAGCTTCCTGCGGCACGCCCGTGCCAAGGTGCTGGGCGGCTGCTCCTCGCACAACTCCTGTATCGCCTTCTGGGCCCCGGCCGAGGATCTCGACGAGTGGGCCGCGATGGGCTGTACGGGCTGGAGCGCGGCCGACTGCTTCCCGCTCTTCCAGCGGCTGGAGAACAACGACGGCCCGGGCGACCACCACGGCCACGACGGCCCGGTCGTCCTGCGCACCGTCCCGCCCCACGACCCGTGCGGAGTGGCCCTCCTGGAAGCCTGCGCGGCGGCCGGCATCCCGACCGCCGCCTTCAACACCGGCAAGACCGTCATCCGGGGCGCCAACTGGTTCCAGATCAACTGCCGCCCCGACGGCACCCGTTCCTCGGCCTCGGTGTCCTATCTCCACCCCGTCATGGGCACCCGCAAGAACCTGGAGGTACGGACCGGTCTCCAGGCCCGGCGCCTGAACTTCGACTCCGCACGGCACTGCACCGGCGTGGACTACCTCGCCCCCGACCTGATCCACACCCGCACGGTCAACGCCCGCCGCGAGACCGTCGTCTCCTGCGGCTCCATCGACTCGCCCAAGCTCCTGATGCTCTCCGGCATCGGCCCGGCCACCCATCTGCGCGCCACCGGCATCGAGCCGATCGTCGACTCCCCCGGCGTGGGCTCCAGCCTCCAGGACCACCCGGAGGGCGTGATCATGTGGGACGCCAAGCAGCCCATGGTCCGCTCCTCCACCCAGTGGTGGGAGATCGGCATCTTCGCCGACACCGAGCCGGGCCTGGACCGCCCGGACCTGATGTTCCACTACGGCCAGGTGCCCTTCGACATGAACACCTACCGCCGCGGCTACCCCACCTCGGAGAACGCCTTCTGCCTCACCCCGAACGTCACCCGCGCCCGCTCCCTGGGCACCGTACGGCTGCGCACCCGCGACTTCCGTGACAAGCCCAAGGTCGACCCGCGCTACTTCACCGACGAGCACGACATCCGCGTCATGACCCATGGGCTCCGGCTCGCCCGCGAGATCATCGCCCAGCCCCCCATGGCCGACTGGGCGGGCACCGAGCTCGCCCCGGGCCCCTCCGCCCAATCCGACGCCGAGCTCCTCGACTACATCCGCACCACCCACAACACCGTCTACCACCCCGCCTGCACGGTCCGGATGGGCTCCGCCGACGACCAGGCCACCCCGCTCGACCCCCAGCTGCGGGTCAAGGGCGTCACGGGTCTGCGGGTGGCCGACGGTTCGGTGATGCCGTTCCTGCCGGCGGTGAACCCGTGCATCACGACGATGATGATCGGGGAGAAGTGCGCGGACCTGATGCGGGGCGCATGACCTGGGCGCATGACCGCGGCGCATGACCTGGGCGCACGAAAGACCTACGAGGTGGGCTCCCTTCGCCGGCATTGTCCGGATCAGGTGCTTGGGGGTCGCCGTCCGGTCTTACGACCTTTCAGCCTCTCAGCCCGACCTTTCCTCTTGTCCTCGGCGAGAGCCAGAGCTCCCTTCCCCGAGGCCAGTCCGGTCGAACTCCCTCGCTCGCCCCGTAGGCCGGCCTTCAGGATACTCCCACAGAACGGGACATAACACCCCTATCGCCCACCTTTTCGACGCCCTCCACGGCGCCCCCGGGGCGGAGCCCCCTGCGGACCGCTAGAGCACGTTCCGCAGCAGCAGACACAGAGCCACGGCGACGGGATAGCACCCGACACCGGCCCAGGTGATCAGCCGCCGCGAGCTGCGCCGCCCGAACCACACGAGCACCAGCCCGGCGTGCGTCACCACCAAAGCAAGAAAAGGGAGAACCTTGGGGAGGTCATACGCAAATGCGCAATAAACCCACACCCAAGGAAGCAGCACCCCGAAAAAGAGGGGAAGCAGCCGGTACGGTATCAGCGCGCCAAGAGACGACCGAAGCGGTCTGGCACGCGGCCGAGGCGTGCGGCGCCCGGCCCGAAGGGGTCCTGGACACCCCAACGAAAATCAGCGTGAATTCGGCGACGCCGAATTCATGTACCGAGGCGCCGGCCCCTGGGTCGGACGCCAGTCCTGCCGCAGGTGCAGAGACGCAGAAAGACCCCTGCTCAGCAGGGGTCTTCGCTGGTGTCCGAGGGGGGACTTGAACCCCCACGCCCGATAAAGGGCACTAGCACCTCAAGCTAGCGCGTCTGCCATTCCGCCACCCGGACTAGGTGTGATCTTCACGGGGCGTTCCCCGCGGCGACATGGACAACAATACCAAGGTTTCGGAGTGCCCTTCACCTGCGTATCCGCTGCCCACATAACCTCGATTTATGGGCAATGATGGACATGTCGCGCATATCAGTGGTCCCCGCAGGCCACGTGCGCTGTCGCCGCTTCGGGAGCATCTGCGGGACACCTTCTGGTTCGCGCCGACGGCGGGGCTGGTGTGTGCCGGGCTTCTGTGGTGGGGGGCGTCTGCGCTCGATCTTGAGATCGTCGCGCTGCTCCAGCGCGAGAAGGCGTATGCGGCGCTGCGGGAACTGGTCTCGATCGCCGAGGACACCAGGACGATCGTGACGACCATCAGCGCGGCGATGATGACCTTCATCGGGGTGGTCTTCAGCATTTCGCTGGTCGCGGTGCAGATGGCCAGCGGTCAGCTCACCCCGCGGGTCGTGCGGATCTTCATCCGGAGCCGGATCAGCAAGATCACGCTCAGCGTCTTCCTGGCGACCTTCCTGTTCTCGCTGCTGGTGCTCACCTCGTACGAGAGCGAGCCCGACATCCGCCAGGTCACCTCGGTGCCCGTGGTGCAGAACGTGCTGACGATGGTCCTGGTGGTGCTCAGCCTGTTGCTGTTCATCGCGTATGTGTCGGCCACGCTGCGGCTGATGCAGGTGGGGCCGGTGGTCGACCGGATCACCCGGGAGACGCTGCGGATGCTGGCGCGGCAGGGCACGGGCAAGGAGGGCGCGGAGGACGGGGGCTCCCTGGCGGCCGAGACGGGGCGGGTCGCGCACACCGGCCGGGCCGGGCTCGTACGGGATGTGCATGTGGCGCGTCTGGTGCGGGTGGCGCGGCGGCAGGGGGTCGTGCTGCGGCTGTTGCCGCGGATCGGGGATTTCGTGCTGCCGGGGACGCCGGTGCTGGCGGTGCACGGCGAGACGGTGCCGCCCCGGTGGGCGTTGCGGCGCACGGTGTCGGTGGGGGTGGAGCGCACCTTTCACCAGGATCTCGGGCTCGGGCTGCGGCAGTTGTCGGACATCGCGCTGCGGGCGCTGTCGCCGGCGGTGAACGATCCGACCACGGCCGTGCAGTGCCTGGACCGGATCGTGCAGATTCTCGCGGCGGTGGTGGGGCGGCCGCTCGGGGCGGTGCACCACCGGGACCGCCGGGGCGCGGTGCGGCTGGTGCAGAACGTACCGGCCTGGGCCGACCTGGTGGACCTGGGGCTGACCGAGATCCGGGCGTCAGCGGTGCACAGTCCGCAGGTCAGCCGGCGGATGCTGGCCGGGATCGACGATCTGCTGCGGCTCGCACCGGAACCACGGCGGGAGCCGCTGGTGCGGCACCGCACGCTGCTGCTCCAGGCGGTGGAGCGCGCGGTGCCGGCGGCAGCGGACCGGCGGTTCGCCTCGTCCCCCGACCGGCAGGGGATCGGCTAGGGGACGTCTCTGGCGGTGCCCGACACCGCAGGCCCACCAAGAGCGGAGAGACGCCCCCTAGTACCGGTCCGGCGCCTGGTTACGGCATCAGGTGGTAGTCGGGGAAGTTGCCCGGCAGACGTTCGGGCTCCGGGCCTTCGGTGACCGCGCGGACGAGGAGTTCGCCGCCGACGAAGGCACCGCTCCAGGAGTTGCCGAAGCCGCCGAAGAGTTCATCGCGGTCGCCCCGGGAACGGGGCTTGCCGTGGCCGACCTTGAAGGCGCGGATCTGCGGCGCGAGGCGGTCGTAGGTGTCCTTGTCGTCGCAGGAGAGGCTGGCGACCAGGGCGCCGTTGCTGGCGTTCATGGCGGCGAGGAGTTCCGCCTCGGTGTCGACGAGGACGAGGGTGTCGACGGGGCCGAAGGGCTCGGCGTGGTGGAGCGGGGAGGACGGGGGCGGGGCCAGGAGCGTGGTCGGCGGGAGGTAGGCCGAGGTGTCCTGGGACGGCAGGAAGTGACCGTCCGCCAGGCTGCCGCGGTGCAGGGGAACCGCGCCCCGGGAGATCGCCTCGTTGGTGAGGTCGGCGAGTTCCTTGGCCTTGGCGGCGTTGATCAGCGGGCCGAAGTCGAGTTCGGGGAGCGGATCGGCGGGGTCGGCGACGGCCAGGGGGTGGCCGAAGCGGACGGTGCGGACGGCCGGGAGGTAGGCGGCGAGGAAGTCGGCGAAGGCTTCACGCTGGACGACGAAGCGGGGGTAGGCGGTGCAGCGCTGCTTGGCGTAGTCGAAGGTCTTGCGGAGCAGCGGCGTCAGGGCCGGCCAGTCGCTGAAGTTCCAGATGCCCCAGGTGTTGAGGCCCTCCTGTTCGAGGATGTGGCGTTTGCCGAGGTCGGCGACGGCGGTGGCGACCCGGGCGCCGGTGTCCCGGCCGCCGACGAAGGACACACAGCCGATTTCGGGGGAGCGGACGAGGGAGGGCGAGAGCTCCTTGCCGCTGCCGCTGACGAGGGTGGCCGGGACGCCTTCCCGGGCGGCCAGCGCGCAGGCGAGGGTGAGGCACACCAGGCCGCCGTCGGTGGGGGTCTTGGCGATCACCGCGTTGCCGGCCAGCGCCTGCACCAGCATCGCGTGGATCAGGACCGACATCGGGTAGTTCCAGCTGGCGATGTTGCTGACCGGGCCGGGCAGCGGGGTGCGGTCGACGAGCATCCGGTCGATCTCGGAGACGTACCAGCGGACCCCGTCGATGGCCCGGTCGACGTCCGCCTGCGCGAGCTTCCAGGGCTTGCCGATCTCCCAGACCAGGAGCAGGGCGAGCAGTTCGCGGTGCTCGGTGAGCGCGTCGAGGGTGGCGGAGATCCGGGCCTTGCGTTCGGCCAACGGGACCTGGCGCCAGGCCCGGTGCTGGTCGAGGGAGGCGCGTACCGCGTGCAGCGCGGCGTCCGCGTCGAGCCGGGGCGGGCCGGCGACGGGGCTGCCGTCGACGGGGCTGGTGGCGGGCAGCGGGTGGCCGTCCGGATGCCAGGCGGCGCCCCAGAGGTTGAGGGCCTGGTCGTCGCGGAACGCCTCGGGGGCCGCGGCCAGGCTGCGCTGCCAGGCGTCCTGCCAGGACGTACCGGGCTTGAGTATCAGCGTCGGGGCGGGGCGGTCGCTCCGCGCCGGATCGGCGGGGGATGCGGGGGTGGTGGCCATCATGTGTCTCCGCTCTCGGTGCACGGCCGGAGGGGCAGGGTGGTGGCGCTCGGTCGGCTCCCGGAGGAACCGTGTTACTGGACGGTAGTGGGCGCGGCGACACTGCGGGACGGTCCGGCGTCAGGTATGGCGAGTGTCACTCGGCGTGGGCGGCGGGGCCACCTGGGTGAGGCGACCGTGGGGCCGGACGGTCAAGGGGACGCTGCGCCATTCTTCGGATGAGGCGCGCCCGAGACGGCCGTTGAGGGGCCTCCGGGAGGTGGTGCGTCGTGGCGGGGATGGTGCGTAGTGGCGCCGTTGGTGCGTCGTGGCGGAGGCGCCACGATCCTCGTCACCAGGGCCGCGACCTCGTGATGGGCCCTGCGCGCCGCACCGGAGACGAGGGCGCCCACGCGGATCGTTGCCGCGCGGGCGCTGCCATGCCGTCCGTTCGGACGTACGGGGCTCAGCCCGCCGCGGGTCCCGCCGCTTCCGCCGTGGCCTCTTCGTGCGTACGGTCGGCGATCGCCCGGTGGTGGCGGACGACCTCGCCGATGATGAAGGCGGCCCCGTGATTCGTAGCGAAGCCCCGAGCGGAATGGTGCGACGAAAGCGCCCCGTCCGTTCGCGCCCGGGCGGGGTCCATTTCGGGGCAAGACTAAGCCGGCTGCAACTGCTCCATCACAGACAAGCCCGTACGGGCGAGCACCCCCTCGGCCTCGGCCATCAGCGCCGGGTCCGTCAACCGGAACAGGCCCACGTGCACATTGACGTGGCCGTAAACGGACTTGGCTGTGGTCCCCTGGGGCTGCAAATTGCGGACCGACTGGTGCACGTCCAGTTCCCAGCTGGCCGTCGGGATGTTGAGCTGCCCCCGCTTCGGTGTCACCCGGGCGCTCCAGCCGAGGCAGGCGAGCCAGGAACCGTATGCATTGGGGCCCTTGGGTCCGTAACCGCTGGGCTCGTGGCGTGCCGCCACATCCATGAGCGACGGTGTGCCGTCCACCAGGTCAGGCCGCGGGACCACCCCGAGAACGGCGTCCACTCCACCCTCACCCGATTCGGCATACGCGACGATGCACCGGCCCATCGGTCCATTGTGCAGCTCTGACCAGCGGTGCAGTAGCGGAAATACCGTAACCCGACTGGTGTCGGACATGCCCCGTGCCATGTGTGCTCCTCCTTGGAAGGCCCCGCGCCAGTCTTCCGGCGCGGGGCCGATTCACCTACTCGATCAACGGGCGTGCCAGATGATCAGTTGTCGCCATAGCCCTGCGAGGGGTTCCCCTCCTGGCCGTCAGAGCCGGACCCGGTCTCGCCCTGCGAGTTCTCCTCATCGCCGTGCTTGACCACGTCGAGGCGGTACCGCATGCTGCACCTCCAGGTGCTTGATCGGCGCGGGGTCCATCCCCGCGTCGGTGTGCACTTGCGGGGCCTCCAGCGGAGGCCCGACCCGTCCCGGCCGAGCAGTCCGGCCAAGGAAGATTCGGCCGGGGCGGGGGTCTTGTCGCCGGCCACCGCGGTGAGGTGCGCGGCGGTCGGCGGGCCCGCGGCGCCGACGACGGGGGACGTCTACGCCGCGGGGTCTCAAGGGCGAAGCCGTCTCGGCTCGCCGGGGGAACGAACGCCGGCGCGTCGTGCGAGCACGCGTGCGACGCCGTCTGGGAGTGGGGGCCCGGCCGGGAAATGGGCGCAGGCACCGCAGCACGTGACCGTCCTCGCGGGCCCGGTCGCGGTGTCGACCTCCACGACACGCAGGTTGAGGGTGGAGCCGCAGGCGCACTGGCTATCCACAGCCGTCACCACCCGCGATGCTGCCGACGACAATCACGAAGGAGATGGCAACGAGCCACGTCCAGTACACGAGGATGCGGCGCTGGCGGGGCGTCACGGGGCCGTCGCCGCGGTGTGCATGGCCAGCAGGTACTGACAGTCACGGGCGGCGCCGGCCACCTGTGAGTGGGCCGCGAGCGTGTCAGGTCGTAGCGACTGTCCCGCCCGCTCGGCGATCCCGACCAGCCGGGCGGCCACCATGTGCGTGAGACCGCTGTCCTGCGGCAGCCGGGCCTGATCCGCACGCACCAGGGGGAGGAGGAGCGCGATGTGCCCCCGCAGGTCCTCCTGTGCAGCGGCGAGTTCGTCCAGCTCGGGCCGGGCGGCACCGAGGCGCAGCGCCCGACGGATCATCGCGCTGATGGTCTCGGCATCGATCGGAAGAGTGGGTGCAAGCCGCTGTTCGGCGCCCGGTTCGGCGCGCGAAATCACTGCGGCCTCCGGTTCCGGTGCGGCAGACAAGCCACGATGAACCAGACGCGAATGCCGCCACGGTCATCGACCGGAGTGGCAACTGACCCAGCTGGCGTGAGAGTGCTGTGAGCTGCGCCGCACCAATAGCACGCCTCGCCATGCAGCCGGACGATACTCACGTCGGGTTCTGCGAGCGGAATGTTAGGCGGAGCGTTCGTTACAGTCACGGTCTCTCCCTGCGCCGGTGGGCTCAGGAAGAGGCTCGCCCCACGGGTACCCCTCAAGTACCCCTGTGAGGGGTACCTCTCAGGCGCCCGCCCCGGCGTGACACCACTCGGCGAAGTTCGACAAGCTCTCGGCATCCGCGCGCTTCAGCCGGCGCAGAGTGGCCGCGTCCTCCCGAACCCACCGATGTTCCCGGGCGTGCTGCGGAGCAATCCGACGCGCTACCTTCAGCGACTCGAACGCCGCATCCGGTCGGCCTGACCACAGCTGCGCCCGCCCCAGCTCGATATAGAAACCCGACCGCCGCTCGGCCGGCAGGTCCCGCGGTGGCGCCCACTCGCGTGCCAACTTCAGCGCCCTGCCCAGGTGGGCATCCCCGAGGCTGACCGCCACAGATACCTCGTGGATGCGGACACTGTCCGGGCCGAAGGCCGTGCCGCTGTACACGTCCTCCGCAACCTCGTCGCCGAGGACGCGTGCGGCGTCGAGGTGCGTCTCTGCCGAGTCGCCGTCACCAGCCCGGCCCGCGATCACAGCAGCACGCATGTGCAGGGCGCCACGGGCAGCAACCGCCTCCGGCACCGAAGTCCTCAGCGCCTGCTGGTCCGCGGCGAGTTCGAGGGCACGCAACCCAGCAGCATGCGCCCTGGCGGCGAAGAACGTTTCCGTCCGAACGTACGCCGTCGTCGCGTCCACCACCGGGTCATCCGCCTGCCCGGCAGCCCACCGCATTACGTCGATCAGGCGGGCCGACAGGTCTCGGGCGCCATACTTGTAGGCGACCGCGTCCGCGGCCCGGCATGCGTCCACCAACAACCGGGCGACGGCGGGGCGGTCGCCCGGTGCTGCTCCCTGCAACGCACGACACAACTCAGCCAGCAGATCCGGCACAGCACGAGCCACGCGCACATACTGTGCACCGAGCCGCCACGCGACGACTGAGGCGACCGCCTCAGTGAGGGTCGGCAGTGAGCGGCACGGCCCGTCGCCGGGTACGTCATAGGTCGCAAGTACCGAGGAGAGCCCCGGCATGGCCCGGTGTACGCGCTCGTCAGGGCGCTCCTTGTCGGGCAGCAGACGGGCCGGGTCGATGTCGAGCGCATCAGCGATGGCATCCAGGACGGCGTCGGATACGCCGCGTTCACCGCGCTCGACCTTCCGGATGGTGCCCAGACCGACGCCGGCGGCGCGTGCCAAGTCGACCTGGGTGAGGCTGGCGATGCGGCGTTCGTAGGCGATGCGGGGGCCTACCCCGCGATACACGATGCTGGGCATACTGGTCTCCGTTCGGTGCAGCCACTCCGAACCGTACCCGCGCCGTCACGCTCCGGGAACGCAGACGGCTCCCGCCCGCATCTCGTGGGCGGGGCCGTCCCGTTGACGCCTACAGGGAGTGCACCACGTCCACCAGGTCCGTCAGGCTCGCGACCCGGGCGTCAGCGGCCTGCGCGTCCTCGCTGTCCGCCCACAGATGCCCGAGCGGGCCACGGCGCAGGTGGGCCGTACGGAGCCCGGCGCGAGCCGCTGGCAGCACGTCATTCTGCGGGTGATCGCCGACGTACAGCACCTCGCCCGCCGGGACCTGAGCCAGCTCGATGATGCGCGTGAAGAACGCCTCTGCCGGCTTGGCCACGCCCCACTCCCCGGACGTGGCCACCGCGTCCACCGGCAGGTCGAGAGCCCGGAGCAGCTCCGCCGCCCGCGCAGTCTGGTTGCCAGCCACAACCACGCGAATGCCAACGTCCCGGAGCGCGGCGAGGGCTGGCCGGACGTCCGCGTACAGATCGGACTCGCTGAGCGCCTCACCGCGGCCTGCCTTCTCCATCGCGGCTCGCTCGGCTTCAACGTCGATGCCCGGACGTACAAGACGAAGCGCGTCCGCGTTGTCCCGGCCTTGCGCCACCACTGCACCGACCAGAGCCGACAGCGTGTGCCGGTTCACGCCGAGCCAGTCGGCCCACGCGCCCCACCCGCGGTCATCGCTGATGAGGGTTTCGCCGACGTCGAATGCCACTGCACGGATCATGCGAACAGCCTAAGGGCGACCAATCCGTGTGCGTTTGTCGGTGCCTGCCCGTACGATTCGCGGCATGGCGACCACCTGCGTCCCCGACGCCCGCCGCTAACCGCGCGATACGCGATCTGCGCCGATCAGGCGAGAAAGTTGCCGGGGTCGTGGCACTCGGGCCGGGTGACGGCATCTCCCAGGTATCCCCCAAATGATCACTCAGCAGCCGCTGGAGTCCCGTCGCTCGACTCATCGTTGCTGGTAGAGGCTTGATGCGCGATTGCCTTATGGTGTCGCACCACTTCGCCGATGATGAAGTTGAGGAACTTCTCGGCGAAGGCCGGGTCCAGCTTGGCGTCCTCGGCCAGTCGGCGCAGCCGCTCGATCTGCGCGGCCTCCCGGGCCGGGTCGGCGGGCGGCAGGCTGTGCCGCGCCTTGAGCTCGCCGACCTGCTGGGTGCACTTGAAGCGCTCGGCGAGCAGATGCACCAGGGCGGCGTCGAGGTTGTCGATGCTGCCGCGCAGGTAAAGCAGCCGCTCACGGGCCGCCTCGTCGGCAACGGAGGCCGCTTCGCCGGCCGCCGGTGCGGTCCCTTCGCTCATGTGCGTCTCGCCATTCGTGGTCGGTCGGGTGCCCGGTGCGGTGTCCTGCTTCGGGTACGTCATGCCTGATCGGCTGCACATTACCCGGACGAAGGCCGGTGACCTGGGCTGGTCTCGCGGATCGGACCGAATGGCCGGGACCGGGCCGGGCGGCGCCGGAGTTGTGCGCCGGCGGCGCCTGGCGCTACGCCCGGTAGCGGGATCCCCCACAGATCCCGCCACCGGGCCGTTTCGCGCGGGGCCGCGGCAATGGCCGACCCCGGATGCGGGGCGCTGACCGGGCCCCGGCTCAAGCACCTACCCACACCGCGGCCCGGCCATCCCTCCGTCTTCCATTGATTCGTGCTCTTCGTCGGCACCACACCGGCCGCGGCAGGGAACATCGACCCGTACCGCACCCCGCCGACCGGCCCCGACCTGGCCCCGGCCTCCCCCACCAGCCTGCCGCCCGGCGCCCTCGCCCCTGCCTGGCACGCCCATCTCGCCCATGTGGCACGCGAGTTGCTGCTGCCGTACTGGGGCGGGCCGATCCGGCTGACGCCGCGCGAAGAGTGCGTCGGCCGGCCCGTGTACGACTTCACGAGGCGGCGCACCACCGCACCCGGCAGTGCAGGAGAATGAGAACGTCGAGGTCACCTCGCCCCCCACGGCCACCGGTGACCCACGGCGATCCGTATCAGGGGCCGCTTCGGCCCTCGGCACATACAGCACCGGGACCACGCCGGACCGGTGCGGACGGGACTGATCAGACATGGGACGGGTCACCGAGCGACGCCGCGTCATCCGCATCCGCGACGGTGCCGTGAGCACCCGCCCGGACACCCTGGTCGCCGAGGAGCCGCTGGAGATCCGGGTCGGCGGCAAGCCGCTGGCGATCACCATGCGCACCCCCGGTGACGACTTCGCGCTCGCCGCCGGCTTCCTCGTCAGCGAGGGCGTCCTGGCGAGCGCCGACGAACTGGCGAACATCGTCTACTGCGCGGGGGCCACCGAGGGGGGCGCCGCCGGCCCGGACGAAGCCGGGAACGGGGGCGGGAGCAACAGCTACAACGTGGTCGATGTCCGGCTCGCGGACGGGGTGCCGGTCCCGGACATCAGCCTGGAACGCCATGTCTATACGACCTCGTCGTGCGGGCTGTGCGGCAAGGCCAGTCTGGACGCCGTCCGCACCACCGCCCGCTGGACCCTGGACACCTCCCCCGACACCCCGGTCCGGATCGCCCCGGAGACGCTGAGCGCCCTCCCCGACCGACTGCGGGCGGCCCAGCGGGTGTTCGAGCGGACGGGGGGTCTGCATGCCGCGGCGCTGTTCACGGCGGACGGTGAGCTGCTGGACATCCGGGAGGACGTGGGGCGGCACAACGCCGTTGACAAGATCGTCGGGCGGGCGCTGCAACAGGGGCGGCTGCCGCTGTCCTCCTGCGTGCTGATGGTCTCCGGCCGGGCGTCGTTCGAGCTGGCGCAGAAGGCGGTGATGGCGGGCATTCCGGTGCTGGCCGCGGTATCGGCGCCGTCCTCGCTCGCCGTCGATCTGGCCGTCGAGACCGGGCTGACCCTGGTCGGGTTTCTGCGTGGCGCCTCCATGAACGTGTACGCGGGTGAGCACCGGATCGCCCTGGACGCGGCGGCCACCACGGGCTGAGGCGCGCCCGGCACGGCCGGCGGCCGCGCGTCACCCCGCCGGCAGCGCGATCCGGGTCAGCAGCGCGATCAGCTGCTCGCGTTCGGCGGGGGTCAGGGCCGCGGTCAGCTCCGCGTTGGCCTCGTCGCCGAGCTGCTGGGTGCGGCGCAGCCGCTGCCGGCCGTCGGCGGAGATCTCGACGGCGTTCTTGCGCCGGTCCTTGGGGTCGGGGGTGCGGGTCACCAGCCCGTCCCGCTGGAGGTCGTTGACGATCGCGACCATGTCCTTGGGGTCGATGGCCAGCGTCCGGCCGAGCTCCGCCTGGGAGACCGGACCGAGTTCGGCGACCGCCGAGAGAACGGCGTGATGCATCATCCGCATGCCTTCGGCGGCCAGCGCGTCGGCGACCAGGCGGTGCCCGCGGGCGGCGGCGCGGCCCAGCAGCCAGCTGGGGAGCGCGCGGATACGGCTGGGGGCGTAGGGAGTGTCGGCCATGGGGCCACCGTACCGAGAAACCCATTGGATGGCCCAACGAAAAACCATTGGCAGGTCCAAGGGTTTCTGTTTATCGTTGGGGTACCCAATGAAGCGCGCCGGTGCCCACCGGCCGACGAACCCGGAGGTGCTGCCCATGCGCCGCGTCCGATTCCATTCCTACGGCGGTCCCGACGTGCTGCGGGTCGAGGAGGCGGCGGCGCCGGTGCCCGGCCCGGGGGAACTCCTGGTGCGCACCGAGGCCATCGGCGTCACGCTGCCGTGCGTACGGCGGGTGCGCGGCGACGGCAACGGCGGCGGCGATCCGCTGCCCGCCATGCCCGGCGGCGAGATCGCCGGTACGGTCGTCGCGCTCGGCCCGGACGTCACCGGCTTCGCCCCCGGCGACCGCGTCACCTCGCTCACCCTCACCGGCTCGTACACCGAACTCGCCCTCGCCCCCGCCTTTCTGGCGAGCCGGATACCGGACGGGGCGAGCGCCGTGCAGGCGGTGGCGCTGGTGCGCAGCGGGCATGTCGCACTCGCCGTGCTCAGCACCGCCGCGCCACAGGGCGCCGAATCCGTACTGATCACCGGCGCGGCCAGCGGCACCGGGCATCTCGCCGTCCAACTGGCCAAGCTCCAGGGGGTGCCACGGGTGGTGGCCGCCGTCAGCTCGGCCGCCAAGGCGGAGTTCCTCCGCGGGCTGGGGGCCGATGAGGTGGTGACGTACGACCAGGAGTCCTGGGGCGCGCCGGTCGACATCGTGCTGGACGGTGTCGGGGGTGAGCTGCTGCCGCGCGCCCTGGCCGCGCTGGCCCCCGGCGGCCGGCTGATCTTCTTCAACTCCGGTGGCGGCACGGTCCCGGCGTATGAGCTGCTGGCCGGCGCCAAGACGATCACCGGGCTGACGATGCGCCACTTCTCCACCGTCCACCGGGAGCTGTACGAGGAGCACCGGGCGCGGCTGTGGGAGCTGGCCGGCTCCGGCCGGCTGCGGGCCGCCGTCCATGCCGAACTGCCGCTGGCCGAGGCCGCGAAGGCGCACGAGATCATCGAGGCCAGGGCCAACCTCGGAAAGGTGGTGCTGCGCCCGTGAGGCCCGGCGGGCGCATCCGGCGGATTCGGGGCACCTGGCCCACGCGGCACTCCCGGCCCCCGTACCGCAGCCGGCGCTCCCGGCGCACCCGGCGCAGTGCCTGCGGGCCGGGAGAGTGAATTCCGGCTGCGGCACGGAGAACTGACGCAGGCTCCTTGTCGCGCTCCGCACGCGGCAGTAGCTTCCGTCGCGATGCACACATAGGACGTGGGATGTCCTGATGACCCGACGCCGATGCCTCGAAGGGCAGGCCGGACCATGACGTCAGTTCTCCGCGCACACCCCAGCCCCCGCAGCAGACCCCGCCGCCGTGCCGCGGCCCTGCTCGCCGCACTGACCGCCACAGCCCTCGCCCTCCTGCCGGCCGCCCCCGTCCATGCCGCACCGGACGGCGCGCCGGGCACCCCCGCCGGCGGCTTCGACCAGCAGATCCTCTTCAAAGCCGCCCAGGACCCGGGCTACTACTGCTTCCGTATACCGGCCGTCGTACAGTCCACGCGGGGCACTCTGCTCGCCTTCGCCGAGGGCCGGCGGCACGACTGTGGCGACGCGGGCGATATCGACCTCGTCCTCAAACGCTCCACCGACGGCGGCCGTACCTGGGGACCGCTCCAGGTCATCAACCACGGCGACGGTGACACCCACGGCAACCCGGCGCCCATCGTGGACCGCCGCACCGGCCGGATCGTGCTCGCCGAGACCTACAACAAGGGCCGCACCGACGGCCTCAGCTGCGATGTCCCCTGTGATCGCACCCCGCACCTCCAGTACAGCGACGACGACGGCGCGACCTGGTCCGCGCCCCGTGACCTGACCGCCGCCATCCGCCCCCCGCAGTGGAACTCCTGGTACGCCACCGGCCCCGTGCACGGCATCCAGCTCACCCGTGGACGGCATGCGGGCCGGCTGGTGTTCAGCGTGAACGCCGAGAGCTACGCGGACCACCGGGTCACCGCCAACCACGCCGCCCTGATCCACAGCGACGACGGCGGCACCACCTGGAAGGTCGGCGCGCTGGACAGCTGGCCCGTCGCGGTCGACGGGACGTTCCGTCAGAAGCCCTCGGAGATGACCCTCCTGGAACGCTCCGACGGCTCCCTCTACGTCAACGGCCGCGAACAGGACGGCACCGACCTGGGCCATCGCACCGCGGCGGTCAGCCGGGACGGCGGCGACTCCTTCGCCGCACCGTTCCGCGCCCTCCCCGGCCTCTACACGCCGATGGTGCAGGGCTCGGCGCTCCGTCTGCCGCACCCGCGCACCGGCCGCGGCCGCACCCTGTTCGCGGCCCCCGCGGACCCCGACCGGCGCCGGACCATGACCATCCGCTCGTCCTACGACGAGGGCCGCACCTGGGAGGGCGTCGACCGCGGCGCCCGGGTCACCACCGACTGGTCCGGCTACTCCGATCTGGTCGCCATCTCCGGCGAGGTCACCGGCCTGATGTACGAGGGCGGTGCGGTCGACGCCCGGGACGAGATCCGCTTCGCCCGCTTCACCGAGGACTGGCTCGGCCCGCGGCGCGCCCCGGACCCCACGACCCGCGACACCGCCCCCGGCGCCCGGCCGGCGCTCGTCCTGGGCGGCGCCCGCGGCACCGACGGCCGCTTCGGGCGGGCACTGTCCTTCGACGGCGCCGACGATGCGGTACGCCTCCCCTTCCGCCGCGCCCTGCCCCTGGGGACCCACGACTTCACCAGCAGCCTGTGGTTCCGCTACGACGCCACCACCGGCGAACAGCCGCTGCTGTGGATGGGCGGGGTGGGCGCCAGGGCCCCGCAGGTCGCGATCTCCGGCGACCCCGCCCATCACCGGATCGTCGCCCGTATCACCGCCGTCGACGGCGCCCAGCCGGCCGCCGGAGCCCAGGCGGTGACCAACTCCGCCTACAACGACGGAAGTTGGCACCATCTGTCGCTGCGCCGTAGTGGCGGCCGGCTGCTGCTCTCGGTGGACGGGGACGAGACCACCGTCGTCGCCGATGTCCCCGGGTCGGTCAGCCGCGGCTCGGTCTTCGGCGTTCACCTCGGCCAGAAGCCCGACAGCCGGGTCCAGTTCACCGGCGCGCTGGACGAGGTACGTGTCTACCGGCGGGCCCTGTCCGACGCCGAGCTGTCCCGCCTACGTACCGAGAACGCTCCGGCGAGCGGCCCGCTGGTCCTGGGACTGTCGCTGGACCGGGTACGCGGGGGCGCCAAGAACTGATCGGCGCGGCGGACGAAGCCAGGGCCTGTCCGGACGTCAACGCGCCGGGCAGGCCCTGGATTTGCCGCATGGGCCGGGCGGACTCGCGAGGCCCGGCACGCGGGCTTCCGCTGAGCCGGATCGGCTCCAGGAGCGGTCCGATCCCGTTCCGGCCCTACGGCCGCGCCCCGCTCACCGCCATGTCCCCCGCGGTCTCCGCCGCCGGGCTTGCCCCAGCGGCGGCCGCCACCGCCGGCTCCGGTGGCGCGGTCCTCGCGAAGCGCTTCGCGAGGACCGCGCACACCATCAACTGCATCTGGTGGAACACCATCAGCGGCAGCACCGCGAGCCCGGCCTGTGCGCCGAACAGGACGCTGGCCATCGGTAGGCCGGCCGCCAGGCTCTTCTTGGAGCCGGCGAAGGTGATCGCGATCCGGTCCGCCCGGTGGAAGCCGAGCCGCTTCGAGCCGTACCAGGTGACGGACAGCATCACCGCGAGCAGGACGGCCTCCACCCCCAGCAGGCACAGCAGCCGCAGCGCGGAGACCTGGTGCCAGATGCCCTGGACCACACCGGCGCTGAAGGCGGCGTAGACGACGAGCAGGATCGAGCCGCGGTCCACCCGGCCGAGGGCCTTCTTGTGCCGGGTGAGCCGGTCGCCGAGCCACCGCCGCAGCAACTGCCCGGCGAGGAACGGCAACAGGAGCCGGCAGACGATCGAGACCAGTGAGCCGGCGGAGAAGCCGCCGCCGTTCCCGTGCAGGACCAGGCCGGCCAGCAGCGGGGTGACGACGATGCCGACGAGGCTGGAGAACGAGCCGGCGCAGATCGCCGCCGCGACATTGCCGCGGGCCAGGGAGGTGAAGGCGATGGAGGACTGGATCGTGGACGGCACCAGGCACAGGAACAGCAGGCCGGTGTAGAGGGTGGGCGGCAGGACCTGCGGGACCAGCGCGCGGGCGGCCAGGCCGAGCACCGGGAAGAGCAGGAAGGTGCAGGCCAGAACGGCGAGATGGAGCCGCCAGTGGCGCAGGCCGTCCATGGACTCGCGGGTCGAGAGCCGGGCGCCGTAGAGGAAGAAGAGCAGCGCGACGGCTCCGGTGGCGGCCCCCTCGGCGGCGGTGGCGGCCGGCCCGCGGGCGGGCAGCAGCGCGGCCAGGGCGACGGTGCCCACCAGTGCCAGGAGGTAGCCGTCCACGGGCAGCCGGGACGGGAGCTTGGGCAGAGGGGGGCGGCGCATGGTCTCTCTTCGGTCGTTCGGGGGCTCGGGGCAGGGGGCACGCACAGGGGCACGGTGGCCGGTGCGGGTTCCTCCAGGGTGCCGTGACCTGCGGCCATCGGGAACCCTGTTTACTGTGGTCACTGTGATGCCGGTCCGCGATAAGCGGTCGTCGGCACCGCCGTAGGGGCCGCAGCCCCTGGGACCGGCCAGGGACGGAGAGCCATGTTCGAACCCGCCCAGTTGCGCACCTTTCTCGCCGTGGCGCAGACGCTGAGCTTCACCCAGGCCGCGCACCGGCTCGGGCTGCGGCAGTCCACGGTGAGCCAGCACGTACGGAAGCTGGAGGCGGCCGCCGGGCGCCGGCTGTTCGCCCGCGACACCCATGCCGTGGAGCTGACCGAGGACGGCGAGGCGATGCTCGGCTTCGCCCGCACGATCCTGGAGGCGAACGAGCGCGCCGCGAGCTTCTTCGCGGGCACCCGGCTGCGCGGCAGGCTCCGCTTCGGGGCCTCCGAGGACTTCGTGCTGACCCGTATGCCGGAGGTCCTCGAAGAGTTCCGGCGGGAGCACCCCGAGGTCGATCTGGAGCTGACCGTCGAGCTGTCGGGGACCCTGCACGAGCTGCTGGCGGCCGGCCGGCTGGATCTGGTGCTCGCCAAGCGGCGCCCGGAGGACACACACGGACGGCTGGTCTGGCGCGACCGGCTGGTGTGGGTGGGAGCCGAGCGGCTGCGCCTCGATCCGCAGCGCCCGGTGCCGCTGGTCGTCTACCCGCCGCCCGCACTGACCCGCGCCCGGGCGCTGGAGGCGCTGGAGCGGGCGGGCCGGGAGTGGCGCATCGCGTGCACCAGCGGAAGCCTCAACGGACTGATTGCCGCAACCAGGGCAGGTCTGGGCGTAATGGCACATACGAGAGGCATGATCCCGCCAGGCTTGGCCAAGATTCAGCCACGTGCCGGACTTCCGGAACTGGGCGGCGTGGATTTCGTTCTTGTGTACGGACAGCGCGACCGCGCGGCGCGGGGCCCGGCGGAAGCGCTCGCCGAGGCGATCCTCGCGGGCGGCGACCGCCTCCAGCTCCCCTGATCCACGGCGGCGTTCCGGACAGGTCGGCCGATCCGGCGTCACGTGCAGAGATTTGGTGCAGATATGGTCCCGGCGCCGTGATCGTCCGGCGTTGAACCAGCTGCCCCCTGTCCCTGCTTCTCCGAAGTCACCCGATTTCTCCAGTTGGTCATTTCCCGCGCGGCCGCGTTCGCGACGTGGTACGGCTCTGCCGGATGCCGTCACGGTGGGGTACGGTCGCGGCCTTGTGAGCAACACCACGAGGAGCTGGGTCATTGCGCGAGTTCACCGTCCCGCCTTTGGCGACCGCGCCCCGGGTCGGCGGGCTGGCGGATGCCGTCTACGAGCATGCCGATTCCGATCCCGACCGGGTCGCCCTGGCGCGTAAGGACGACGCGGGGGACTGGCAGAACGTCACCTCCGGACAGTTCCGGGACGAAGTTCTCGCCCTGGCCAAGGGCCTGCTGGCCCAGGGGGTCCGGTTCGGTGACCGGGTCGGCATCATGTCGCGTACCCGCTACGAGTGGACCCTGTTCGACTTCGCGCTGTGGTCCATCGGCGTCCAGTCCGTACCGCTGTATCCGACCTCGTCGGCGGAGCAGGTCTTCTGGATGCTGCACGACGCGGGCGTCTCGGCGTGCCTGGTGGAGCACGAGGACCATGCGATGACCATCGGCTCGGTCATCGACCGGCTTCCGCAGATGCGCAAGCTGTGGCAGCTGGACGCCGACCCGGTGGCCGAACTGACCGCGGCCGGTGCACACATCGAGGACGATGTCGTCCACCGCCACCGGATGGCCGTCACCCCGGACGCCACGGCGACGATCATCTACACCTCCGGCACCACCGGCCGCCCCAAGGGCTGTCTGATCACCCACGCCAACTTCATGGCCGAGTCCGACAACATCGTGCTGCGCTACGAGACGGTCTTCCACTCCAAGCCGGGCGACGAGGCGGCCACCCTGCTGTTCCTTCCGCTGGCCCATGTCTTCGGGCGGATGGTGCAGGTCGCCGCGATCCGTGGCCGGGTCAAGCTGGGCCACCAGCCCGAGCTGGCGGCCCGTGCGCTGCTGCCCGACCTCCAGACCTTCCGGCCCACCTTCATCCTGGCGGTGCCATACATCTTCGAGAAGGTCTTCGCCGCGGCCCGGCGCCGGGCGGAGGCGGACGGCAAGGTGGGGCCGTTCGACAAGGCCGTCGAGATCGCGGTCCGTTATGCCGAGGCGCAGGAGAACAAAGCCTTCGGGACCGGCTCCGGCCCCGGTGCCTCACTGCGGATGCAGCACCAGTTCTTCGACAAGGTCGTCTACAGCAAGGTCCGTACGGCGATGGGCGGCCGGATGCGGTACGCGATGTCCGGCGGCTCGGCGATGGAGCGCCGGCTCGGGCTGTTCTTCGCCGGTGCCGGTGTGCGGATCTTCGAGGGCTACGGCCTGACGGAGAGCACGGCGGCCGCCACCGCCAACCCGCCCGAGCGGACCCGCTTCGGCTCCGTCGGCACCCCCATCCCCGGCACCACCGTCCACATCGCCGAGGACGGCGAGATCTGGCTCTACGGCGGCCAGGTCTTCCACGGCTACCACAACGACCCCAAGGCCACCGATGCCGTGCTGCACGACGGCTGGTTCGCCACCGGCGACCTGGGCGCGCTGGACGAGGACGGCTATCTGACGATCACCGGCCGCAAGAAGGAGGTCCTGGTGACCTCCGGCGGCAAGACAGTCTCGCCGGTGGGCCTGGAGGAGCGGGTGCGGGCTCATCCGCTGGTCGCCCAGTGCATCGTGGTCGGCAACGACCGGCCGTTCATCGCCGCGCTGGTGACCCTGGACCCGGAGGCGGTCACCCACTGGCTGGCCATGCGCGGCAAGCCGGAGATGCCACCCACCGACCTGGTGCGCGACCCGGACCTGGAGACCGAGATCCGGCGCGCCGTCGTCGCCGCCAACACCCTGGTCTCCCAGGCCGAGTCGATCCGTACGTTCCGGATACTGGCCAACCAGTTCAGCGAGGAACACGGGCTGCTGACCCCGTCGTTGAAGCTCAAGCGCAAGGCGATCGAGACGGCCTACACGGTCGAGGTGGACGCGCTGTACCAGACGTGACCGGGGCACCCGGGGCGCCGGTCGGCACTGCGGCGCTCCCCCGTCCGGCACGGCGCTCCCCCGTCCGGCACGGCGCTCCCCCGTCCGGCGGAGCGGGATCGTCCGCCGGACGGACGCCGGCCGCGCCACCGGCGGCGAGGCTCCTGCCATGGATAACCGCCGTCTCACACTCCTCGGCCGGCTCGCGGTCGCCGCCTGTGTCCCGTACCTCACCCTCAAGCTGCTGTGGGTGCTGGGCTTCGACATCGGCGTCATGGACACCCACCGCGTCGGCCGCGCCGCCTGGGTGACGGCCAATGTCCTCACCTTCCTCCTGGACGCCGTCGCCGCCGTAGTGGCCCACACCCTCACCCGCCCGGCCGGCCTCCGTACCCCGGCCTGGCTGCTGGCCTTCCCGTTGTGGATGGCGTCCGGACTGCTCATCCCCCTGATGACCGGGCTCGCCGGCGGCAGCGTCACCGCCCTGGTCACCGGCGCCGCCCACCCGCTGGCCACCGGCGACTTCCTCGCCCCCTGGGTCTTCGGCGTGGTCTACGGCGGCTTCGCCGTCGAGGCCGTCACCCTGCTCGGCGCCTTCGGGCTGTACGCACATCAGCGCTGGGGCGGCCTGCTGCGCCGCCCGCTGCACGCGCTGCCGGACACCGGCACCCGGGCGATGCAGCGGATCTTCCTGCTGCCCGCCGCGGTGCTGCTCGCGGCGCTGGGCACCGTTCACGTGCTGTGGGGCGCGGGCTCGACGCCGGGTGTCACGGCGACCGATGCGGCCGCCCGTACGGTCATCAGCTCCGCGTCGGACTGGGCCGCCGGCCTGCTCTCCCTCGCCGGCGCGGCCGGGCTGGTGCTCCTGGTGCTGCCGGGCCTGCTGCCCCGGCTCCGGGTGCGTACGCCGCTGTTCCTGGCCTGGTGCGGCAGTGCCGCGGCGTTCGCCTGTGGCGGCTGCCTGTGGCTCGGGCAAGCGGTGGCCGACGGCTTCTCCCCCGGCGCCGCCGCGGTCCCCGAGGGGCTCCCGGGCCTGGCCGGCGCCCTGGAGCTGTGCGCCGGACTCGTGGTGCTGTGCGCCGGGTCGTTCGCGCTCTGCGAACTCACCGCCGCGCCGCGACCCGCTGCACACCCGCGTCCGGGGGCCGGTCAGGCGGCCCCACGCACGGCGCGGCCACAGAAACGCTCCGCGCTGCGCGCATCCCGTCCCGCCGGCCGGGAATGCGCGACGACGGATGATCGTTGACATCCGGGAAGAAGAAAGCCGACGTAAGGATCGATTCCCCCGTGAGCAAGGTTCCGTCCATCACGCTCAACAACGGCGTCGCGATGCCGCAGCTCGGCTATGGCGTCTGGCAGGTCGAGGACGAGCAGGCGTCCATCGCCGTCGGCCAGGCCCTGGACGCCGGGTACCGCAGCATCGACACCGCGATGATCTACGGCAACGAAGAGGGCACCGGCAAGGCGCTCGCCGCCTCCGGCATCGCCCGTGACGAACTCTTCGTCACGACCAAGCTCTGGAATGCCGACCAAGGCCATGACGCGACGCTGCGCGCGTTCGACACCTCCCTCGCCAAGCTCGGCCTGGAGTACGTGGACCTGTATCTGATCCACTGGCCGCTCCCGGCCCGGGACACGTACATCGAGACGTACCAGGCCCTGGAGAAGATCTACGCGGACGGCCGCGCCAAGGCCATCGGGGTCTCCAACTTCCTGCCCGAGCACCTGGAACGGCTGCTGGGCGAGACCTCCATCGTCCCGGCCGTCAACCAGATCGAGCTGCACCCGCAGTTCCCGCAGGCCGCCTCCCGCGCCTTCCACGCCCGGCACAACATCGTCACCGAGGCATGGTCGCCGATCGGCCAGGGCAAGGGCCTCCTGGAGCACCCGACGCTCGTGGAGCTCGCCGCCAAGCACGGCAAGACCCCGGCCCAGGTCGTGCTGCGCTGGCACATCCAGCTCGGCAATGTCGCCATCCCGAAGTCCGTCACCCCCTCGCGCATCGCCGAGAACATCGACATCTTCGACTTCGAGCTGGACGACGCGGACCTCACCGCGCTCGCCGGCCTGGACACCGGCACCCGCCTCGGCCCGGACCCGGCCGCCTTCGACGTGGTCTGATCCGCCGCCCGTATCGGCGCCGCCCGGCTGCTCCGGGCGGCGCCGAGTCGTACCCGAGTGGCGGGCTCGGCGGACGGCGGTGACTGTGGAGGGTGAGTGTGGGGTGGCTCCCGCGGCGTGCCGACCGGGGCCGCGACCCCTCCGCGTTCTGCTCCTCCCGTATGCCTGAACGGCGGGAGGTGCCCCATCGAGGAGGCCCTGATGCCTGAAGTCACAGCTCCCTACCAGCCCGGGACGCCCTGCTGGATCGACCTCGCGGCCCCTGACCAGCAAGCGGCCATCGACTTCTACTCCCAGGTCTTCGGGTGGACCGGAGAGATCGGGCCCCCGGAGACCGGCGGCTATGCGGTCTGTGAGCTCAACGGCAAGCCGGTCGCCGGAATCATGGCCGCGGTCGAGATGGGCGGCCAGCCCGCACCGCCGACCGTGTGGACCACCTATCTGGCGGCCGCCGACGCGGACGCCACCTCCGAAGCGGTGCGGGGGGCCGACGGCACGGTCCTGATGCCCGTCATGGACGTGATGACGCTCGGCCGGATGTGTATCGCGGCCGACCCCACGGGAGCGGTGTTCGGCGTCTGGCAGCCCAGGGACTTCCCCGGCGCCGGCATCGTCAACGAGCACGGCGCGCTGATCTGGAACGAGCTCAACACCACCGACCCGTCGGCCGCCGCCGCGTTCTACAAGTCGGCCCTCGGCATCGAGAGCTCCCCCATGGAGGGCGCCGACAACTACTACGCCCTCCAGGTGAACGACCGTCCGGTGGGCGGGATGCAGCCGATGTCGGAGCAGATGCCGGCCGACACCCCCTCGCACTGGCTGGCGTACTTCTCGGTGGCGGACACCGATGAGACGGTCGAGAAGGTGACCGCGGCCGGCGGCGCGGCGCTACAGCGGCCCTTCGACATGATCGCCGGCCGGATGGCCGTGGTGAGCGACCCGCAGGGCGCGACCTTCGCCGTCATCACTCCCAAGCCGATGAACCAGGGCTGATCCGGGCCGGGACGGCCGCTCGGGACCGTGCGGCTCGGGACCGTGCGGCTCGGGCCCCTGCGGAAGGCGTAGCGGCGCGGCGGTCGCCGGGTGGTGGGCCAGGGCCGGTTCGCCCTGACCCACCACCGGACCGGCCCGGCTACGCCCGCGCCGTGTGGACGGTCTGCGCCGACAGGAAGAAGGCGTCGGGGCGGCGGGTGAACCCGGCGGGGTCCTCGGGGTCGGTGAGGCGGGCCAGGGCGGTGCGGTCGGCCTCGTCGAGGCGGTCGCCGTACATCTCGCGCGCACGGGTCAGGGTGGCCACGACGTGGGCGCGGGCTTCGGCGGACAGCGGGGCCGGCAGATCCAGCAGGAAGCTGCGGGTGCCCGGCGCGCGCAGACCGGCGTCGGCGAGGAAGGCCGGCCAGTCCTCGATCTCGTCGACGGTGTCCGGCAGCGCCGCCCGCATCTCGCTGAACCACTCCTCGCTGGCCGCGTCGAGCCGGGACTGGAGCCCCGGGCGGCCGAGGCCGAGGTCGCGCGGCAGGAAACGCGGGGTGAGGCCGCCCTCGGCGAGGGCGAGCAGTCCGCCGGGCCGCAGATGACCGGCCAGGGCGGCGACCGCGGCACGCTGGTCACCGACATGGTGCAGGGCCTTGCTCGACCAGATGAGATCGGCGCCGCCGAGGGCGTCCAGTCCGTCCGGGACCTCGGCGAGTTCCGTGTGGACCCGGCCGGCGAGGCCCAGGCGCGCGGCCCGGTCGCGGGCCCGCTCCAGGAGTGCCTCGGTGGCATCCACCGCCACCACCTCGGCGTCGGGGAAGGCACGGGCCAGCAGACAGCTGACGACGCCGGGCCCGCTGCCGATGTCGAGCACCCTGCGCACTCCGCCGGGGGCGGCCTCGCGCAGCCAGGACGCGGCCTGTTCATAGACCGGCGTGTACAGCTCGGCGCCCCGTTCGAGGTCCGGGCCGAGCATCTCCCAGTCGGGGTGGACGCTGTCGTGCGGGTGGTGGTGCCCGGGTCCGGGACGGTCGTGGTCGCTCATGCCTCGAGCCTCCGTGACGGGTGGTGCGCGTGCAATCCTGCGGGCCGGCGGCCCCACGTTCCCCCGGGAGAAGGGGTGATCGTAGGGTCTTGGCCTGTGGCTACTCCGGGATGGATGCCGCCGACGGATACCGAGCGGCGGCTGTGCGAAGCAACGGCGCGTGGGGACTGGGACGGTCAGGTCGCGGCGATCGCCGGTGAGGATCTGTACCTGGCGGTTCCGCAGCAGGGTCAGGACCCGCTGCCCGTCTACGACGACCCGGCGGCGGGTGCGAAATGCATTCCCGTCCTGACCCGCGGCATGCTGCCGCCGTGGCAGCCGCAGCAGTTCTTCGACCGGGTCTCGGTGGAGGAACTGGCGCAGGACTGGCCGAACGACAAGTGGCGGCTCGCGGTGAACCCCGGGACGCCGTGCGCCGCGTATCTGGCCGCGTCGCCCGGCCACCGCGCCGGCTGGCTGCGGGTCCGCGCCCAGGTCGGGGTGCGGCCCGGCGGACTGCTCGTCACGCACTACGGCAGTCCGCTGCACGGACCCGTCGCGCAGGGGCTGGCGTGCGGTGCGCCGATCGCGGTGCACCACAGCGTGCCGTGGAACGAACTCGGTACGGCCTTCCTCGACCATGCCGCGGACGCCCAGACCCTGCGCGACCAGTGGTCGGTGACCGACCCCGCCACCTGGCAGCAGCGGCTGGACCAGCTGCTCGGCGGGCAGTTCGTACCGGCGGAGACCGAGGCGGCGCTGCGCGCCCGGGCCCGGGAGGCCGGGGCCCCGGAGGACGCGGACGGCACGGAGCCGGAGACCGCGGGCTCCCCGGGCGCCGCACAACCGCCTGCCGTCCCCGAGCTCGTGACCCGCTACGAGGAACGGTTCCGCGCGGACGGGCTGCTGCCGGCCGACGGCCGGGTGGTGTCCCTGGTGGCGCTGGACCTGGCGCATGCCGTCGGTCTCGTCCGCTGGGGCCTGGGCGCCCGGCTGTGCGCACCGCACCAGGCCGAGCAGGCCGTGCAGCAGGCCGCCGCGCGGGCCCGGGAGGCGTACGGCTCGTGGGAGGAGTTCGCCGCGGGCTATGCCCTGGGCCGGATGCTGGCGTTCGACAACGGCTGGTTCGGGCCGCAGTACGCGGAGACGGTGCATCTGCACCGGGTGCTCGCCCAGGACCCGTATTCGCCGTGGCGCGGGCTGCCCTTCGCCTGACGGGCGGGGCGTCCGGCTGACGGGCGGGCGCCCTCGACCGGCGCCCCGGGCGGCGCCGTTCGGTGTAGACGTAGGGCATGGATGTAGCGATCTGCCTGTTCAGCTCCGATCTGCGGCTGCACGATCAGCCGGTGCTGCATGCCGCGCTGCGCGCCGCGCGCCGGGTGGTACCGCTGTTCGTCGTCGACACGGGCATCGCCGACGCCGGGTTCGTGGTGCCCAACCGGGCCGCCTTTCTGGCCGATGCGCTGGCGGATCTCGATGCGGGGCTGCGTGAACGGGGCGGTCGGCTGGTCATCCGTACGGGGGACGTCGTCACCGAGACCTGCCGGGTGGCGGCGGAGACCGGGGCCGGGGAGGTGCACCTCGCGGCCGGGGTGAGCGGCTATGCGCTGCGCAGGGAGCGCCGGTTGCGGGCGGAGCTGGCGTCGGCGGGGCGTGCCCTGGTGGTCCATGACGCGGTGATCACGGCGCTGGCGCCCGGCGCGGTGCTGCCCTCCGGTCCGGGCAAGGACCACTTCGCGGTCTTCACCCCGTACTTCCGGCGCTGGCAGGCGGCGGGGCGGCGGTCGGTGCTGCCCGCGCCCCGCGCGGTACGGGTCCCCGCCGAGGTGCGGTCCGAGGACCTGCCGTCCGCGCGGGTGCTGTGCCCGGACGGCACGCCGTCGCCCGCGCTGCCGGAGGGCGGCGAACGGGCGGGGCGCCGCCGGTTCGGGGCCTGGCAGCGGTCGGGCATGGCCGACTACCAGGACCGGCAGGACGATCTGCCGGGCGATGCCACCTCGCGGCTGTCGCCGTATCTGCACTTCGGATGCCTCTCACCGGTGGAGCTGGTGCACAAGGCGTCGGCCCGCCGGGACGCCGGTGCCGAGGCGTTCGTACGCCAGCTGGCCTGGCGGGACTTCCACCATCAGGTGCTGGCGGCCCGTCCCGACGCGGCGCGCGCCGACTACCGTGCGCGGGGCGACCGCTGGCGCTTCGACCGCGCCGAGGTGACGGCCTGGAAGGAGGGCCGTACCGGCTATCCGGTGGTCGATGCGGGGATGCGGCAGCTGCTGCACGAGGGGTGGCTGCACAACCGGGCCCGGATGCTGGTGGCGAGCTTTCTGACCAAGACGCTGTACGTGGACTGGCGGGTGGGCGCGCGGCACTTCCTGGATCTGCTGGTGGACGGCGATCTGGCGAACAACCAGCTCAACTGGCAGTGGGTGGCCGGCACCGGCACCGACACCCGGCCCAACCGGGTGCTGAACCCCCTCGTCCAGGCCCGGCGGTTCGATCCCCGGGGCGACTACGTACGGCGCTGGGTGCCGGAGCTCGCGGGGCTCGCGGGCGCGGCGGTGCACCGGCCCTGGAAGCTGTCCGGGCCCGAGCGGGCGGCCTACGACTACCCGGATCCGGTGCTGGACCTGGCGGACGGGCTGGTGCGGTTCCAGCGGGCACGCGGGCTGGACTGAGCGGGGCACCGGCCGGCCGGGTGTCGTGAGCGGCGTCCGGGGCGGGAGATGATGCAGGGCGGACCGACGGAGAGGACGGATACGACATGGGCGGGAGCGGTATGCGCCGCGGGCTGGACCCGACACAGCTGGACCGGGCACTCGGGGCGGTGGGACCGAGGAAGCCGGCCACGCTGCCGACCTGGGCCCAGATCCGTACCGCGCTGCGCCGTACGCCACTGTCCGTGTGGCACGACGATGTGACGGACTGGGCCGCGAGCCTGACGTACTACTCGGTGCTGGCGCTGCTGCCGTCGCTGATCGTCACGGTGTCGCTGATCGGTCTCGCCGATCCGCCGGCCACCGAACAGCTCATCAACCAGATCAGTTCGCTCGCCCCGGCCGAGTCGGGCCCGACCGTCCACCGGGCGCTGGTCGGGATGGCGCACCAGGAGACCGCGGCATGGGTGGTGCTGAGCGGCGCCCTGATCAGTGCGCTGTGGTCGTCGTGCAGCTATCTGGCGGTGTTCCGCCGCGCGCTGCACGCCATGCACCGCACGAAGGACGACCGGCCGCCGTGGCGCAAGGCGCCGCGCATCCTGTTCACGGCGCTGCTGCTGATGGCGCTGCTGATCAGCAGTGCGGTGGCGCTGCTGGTGAGCGGCCCGATCGCGACCGCGCTGGGCCGGGCCGTGGGGCTCGGCGAGGCGGGCGAGGCGACCTGGAACCTGCTGAAGTGGCCACTGCTGCTGCTCCTGGCCACGGTGCTGGCGATGGTGCTGTTCCGTTCCGGGCCGCCCAGTTCCCGCGGGGTGCGCCGGGCGGCCCCCGGCGGTGTGGTCGCCGTGCTCCTCTGGCTGATCTCCTCCGCCGCCTTCGCCCTCTACGCCTCGTACGTCGGCACCTTCAACCGGCTCTACGGCTCGCTCGCCGGGCCGGTGGTGTTCCTGATCTGGCTGTGGTTCTCCCATCTGTCGCTGCTGTCCGGCGCCCAGTTCAATGTGGAGCTGGCCCGCGCGGGGCGGGTGGTGCGGCCGCGCAGCGGCAGCTGAGCGGCTACGGTCAGCGCACTCCGTGGCCCGGCGCGATGTCCTCGATACGGCGGGCGAGACCGAAGTCGAGGTGGGTGACCCGGCCGCCGATGCTGTGGGTGTTCACCGCGACGCCGACCCGGTTGTAGCCCAGGGTGAGATCGGCATGGTGCCCCAACTCCTCCTGGATCTGCGCGATATGGACGACCATGGCGACGGCCGGGACATGCCCGTGGAAGAGGTAGTGACGGCGCAACGAGTCCCCCTCCACGGACCACCCGGGCAGCTCCGTGAGACGCTCCTCGATCTCCTTCGCACTGAGCGGTTCCACCTGCGCGTTCATCACGCTCACCTCTCGCCGTGTGGGCCGGCCGCCGAGGAGCCGGCTTCCGGTACGTCGCGCGGTCCGGGCAGCCCCGCTGCCGCGGCGGCCGCGCCGTTCCCAGCGTGTCACGCCGGGGGCCCTTTCGCGCGGATGGGCGGGGCGGCAGGCGGCTCTCCGTAGGGGTGGGCCCGCCGCCCTCGGACCGTCCTTGGACCGCCCCCTTCCCGTAGGGGCCGGCCCGCCGCCTCCCGCCCCTCGGCTACCGTCCCTCCCATGACAACTGCTGCGGCGTCCTCGCCGGAGACGACCACGGGTGTGGGCGCGCTGTTGCGCGAATGGCGCGACCGGCGCCGGGTCAGCCAGCTGGAACTGGCGCTGCGCGCCGACTCCTCCGCCCGCCACATCAGCTTCATCGAGACCGGCCGCTCCCGTCCCAGCCAGGAGATGGTGCTCCGGCTCGCCGAACACCTCGACGTCCCCGTACGGGAGCGCAACGCCCTGCTGATCGCGGCGGGCTACGCCCCGACCTTCCCGGAGACCCCGCTGGACGACCCGTCGATGACCGCCCTGCGCGCCGGCATGGAACGGCTGCTGACCGGCTACGAGCCGTTCCCCGCGCTGGTGGTCGACGGGACCTATCAGGTCCAGGCGGCGAACCGCGGGATCACCATGCTGCTGGAGGGCGTCGCCCCGGCGCTGCTGGAGCCACCGCTGAACGCCATGCGGATCACCATGCACCCCGAGGGCCTGGCCCCGCGCATCCGCAACTACCGGGAGTGGCGCGGCCACCTTCTCGCCCAGATGGAGCGGCAGTTGGCCCTGATGCGCTCCGCTCCCCTGCGTGCGCTCTACGACGAGGTGAGCGCCTACCCCTTGCCGCCGGGCGGCCGCGCCTCGGCAGCCCTCGGGGAGCACGTCCCCTTCGCCCTCCCCATGATGATCGAGCACGAAGACACCGTGCTGTCCTTCGTCTCCACCATCGCCACCTTCAACACCCCCATGGATGTGACGGTCTCCGAACTGGCGCTGGAAACCTTCCTGCCGGCCGATCCGGAGACGGCGGCCCATCTGCGGAAGGCGGGACTCTAGGGGCGGGCGCCACCGGCGGGCTCACACGGCCTCACGCTGTCGGCACCCGGTCCAGGAACCCGAGGACGGACCGGATCCGCCCGTCCTCCCCCAGCCGCAGCACATCGAACCCGGCCACCGGCGCCGACCCGTCCGCCAGGCTGACCAGCTCCCACCCGAACCGCGCGATGTCGTGGTGCCCGTCCACCGCGCCCGCCTGCCGGAACTCATACCCGGGGAACTGCGCATGGGCCCCGGCGATCGCCGCCGCCAGCCCGTCGTGCCCCGCGACATCGGCCAGCGGATCGGTGTACGTCACGTCCGCCCCGAACGCCGCCGCCACGGCCTTGCCCAGCGCCCCCTCCTCCCGCGCGTTCCACGCCTCGAAGTACCGCGCCACGGCCGCCGCGTACCGGTCCCCCGTAGCGGCGGCCTGCTGAACAACCTGCTCCTGATGCTGCGTCATTTTCCGAACTCCCCACTCCTCGCACGACGTTCCGCGTGTTGCCGGCTGAACGGCATCGCGGCCTGACACCGGTTCACGGGCCGGAGTGCGCCGGCCCGTGAACCGATGCCTTCACCTTGCCGGGCGGCGGGGTGGGGGTCGATTACCCGCGAGGTAATGGGCGCTCAGCGGTGATAGCGGATGTAGCCGTTGCCGTCGGAGTCCGACCCGCTCCTCGTGTAGGAGTGGACGTCCGCGCGGCTGCCCGAGGGCTTGTACAGGTAGATCGTGTCGCGGTCGTTGTTCCACAGGAAGTTGCAGTTGTCGCGGTAGACCACGTCGTACCGGTCGGAATCGGTGCCGTGGCCGCCCCGGAGCTTCACATAGTCCCCGGGCTCAAGGTAGTGACTGGCGGTGAAGGTGAAGCGGTTTCCGGTGGCGTCCTTGACGACGTACCCCTTGAGGTTGATGGTCGCCGACGACGAGTAGTTCTTGATCGTCAGGTACTCCTGGTGGGTGTTGCCCGAGGAGCAGCTGTTGGAGTCCCGGCCGGGCGCGTCGTACTGGACGCCCCGGATCTTCAACGCCGAGTGGTACTCCGCGGCTTGGGCCGGCCCGGCGGCAAGAAAGGACAGCGCACCGGCCAGGACAGCGGCAGCGGCGACAGCAGGACGCTTACGCAAGAGAGATCCCCTCCACAGTCTGATGAACTCGTGTTGCATGTGGAGGACTTGCGAAGGGACACGATGGTTGCACGCTGAACAACAATGACCGAGCACGACCGGAAGGGATCATTCAGGCCCCGCCCCGTTACGGAGGACAGGGGCCGAACCGGCAGGAAGCGTCAGCCCTCCACCCCGGGAAGCGGACGCGCAGACCGGGGCCAAAGGGCGGACGTCAGCCCGATATACCCGGCCAGGCCCAACGCGCCACGCGCCATGTGGTCGAGCCACAAGGAGCCGAGTTCGGCGGCATCGGCCACTCCGACGACTCCCCACAAGAAGACGGGCGTGAGCGCGCCGGCCACCGCCACGGCGACCGCATAGCTCGCGAGCACTCCGCCCCTCCGCCCGAGCCAACTACCCAGCAGTCCTGACGGGATCTGCACCACCACATGGAAGGTCACACAGCCGAACAGGGCGCCCAGCAGGATCATGACCGGCGGCACATCCGCCGTGGGATCGCCGGGCGGCGCCGCTCCGTAGGTATCCAGCGCCCACCCCGGCGGCACGAGAAGAGTGAGCACCAACAGCGCGCCACTCAGATGCATCGCACCGAGGTGCACCGCCATTCGGCGAAGCCACAACATCGAACGCCCCGCCGTTAAGGCCGGATGGTCGGACCCGGTACTCATGCAACCCCCACCTGAGCTTGGTCAGATCTCCTCATGCATCAGGGGTCAGTATGGGCGGGTCTTCTTTGCTGAGGTCATGCGGGATCCGGTGCGCCGGCGCCCGAGGCCCGGGAGGCCGCCGGTGAGGGCTCCGTCTCTCCCTGTCACCGCTGCTCACCCGCCGTCCCGCCGCCTCGCGGGTGGTGGACGTTGCGTAGAACGGGGGGCGGCCTAGCCTGGGGGGTATTGCCACGCTTGTCCCGGTTCGTGTCGCTGGGCGGCAGCCGGTGGCGACTGGGCAAACCCGGGTCCGCCCGTGCCGAGCGGGTGGTCGGTGAGCAACGCCGACGAGAGGACACGCCATGAGCACCCCGACACCCGACGAAAACGCGCCCCCGAGCGAGGCATCGTCCGCCGAGGGAGCGCGGTCCGCGACGGAGGCGGATACCCAGGCCGCCCTGGTCGAGCTCGCGAACAGCATGGCCCTGCTGCCGCAGGCACCGCCGGTCGAGGGCGAGGAGCCGCGACCGGAGGGCGCTGTGTCGCTGCCGGTCATCGAGCAGGACGGCAATCGCTACATCCCCGTCTTCACCAACGAGGACGCGCTGGTGGCGGCCGGGGGAGATCCCGGCGCGGCGCTGAGCATCCCGGTCGTCGAGCTGGCCGCGAACTGGCCGGCGGACGATCTGTGGCTGGCGGTCAACCCGTCCACCGAGGAGGGCCTCGCCCTTCCCCCCGACCTGGTGCGGGCGCTGCCCGTCTTCAGCCAGGCCGGTGCGGAGGGTGGCGGCACGGCCGGGGAGCCCGGCGGGCCCCCGGGCGGATAGCGCCGCGGCCCCCAGGGGATAGCGGATAGCGGTGCGGCCCCCCGGGGGGTAGCAGCGGCCCCGGAGCGGTCAGCGGGCTTCCCCGTGGCCGGGAGCGCGTGCGATGCCCGGCGGGCGGGCCGATGCCGGCCGGGTGGCGAACGGGCAGGTGACAGGCGCGCCACGGCCCGCCAGCAGCCCCGCCGGAGGGCAGCCACACCCCCTGAGGTGGCGCCAGCCCCCGGTCCGGTGTGGGGGTGGACCGGCTGTCGGGGCGGGGGCCGGGTCAGAAGACTCGGCGGTATGACGACGAGGGTGGAATTCTCCCGGCCGGCCGCCGGTCCGGCGACGGACTCGGGCAGCGACTTCGCGCGGCTGTCGCGCCGCATCGTGGCGGCGGGGCTGTTGCGGCGCCGGCCCGGCTACTACGCGGTGCGGCTCACGCTGGTGACGCTGGCGTTCGCCGGTGGGTGGGCGGCGTTCTTCGCGCTGGGTGACAGCTGGTGGCAGCTGACCGTGGCCGCGTTCCTGGCCGTGGTGTTCGCGCAGGTCGCGCTGGTCACCCATGACGTGGCGCACCGGCAGGTGTTCCGCGGGCGGCGGCCGAGTGAGGTCGGCGGTCTGCTGTTCGGCAACCTCGGGGTGGGGATGTCGTACGGCTGGTGGATGAACAAGCACACCCGGCATCACGCCAACCCCAACCACGAGGAGCTCGACCCGGACGTCGCACCGGACATCCTGGTGTGGTCACGGGACCAGGCGCGTGCCGCCAAGGGGCTGCCCCGTTTCATCGGCCGCTATCAGGCGCAGCTGTTCTTCCCGCTGCTGACGCTGGAGGGCTTCAATCTGCGGGTGTCGAGCATCCGGGCGCTGCGGTCCCCGACCATGAAGCACTGGGGCAGCGAGGCGGGGCTGCTGCTGGCGCATATCGTGCTGTATCTGGGCGCGCTGTTCCTGGTGCTGTCGCCCGGTAAGGCGCTCGCCTTTCTGCTCGTCCACCAGGCGCTGTTCGGGGTCTATCTGGGGTGCACCTTCGCGCCCAATCACAAGGGGATGCCGACGCTGACCGGCGGCACCCGGCCGGACTTTCTGCGCCGGCAGGTGCTGACCTCGCGGAACATCCGGGGCGGGGCGCTGGTCGACTTCCTGCTCGGCGGGCTCAATTACCAGATCGAGCACCACCTCTTCCCCAGCATGCCGACACCGCATCTGCGGCGGGCGCGGGCGATCGTGCGGGCGTACTGCGCCGAGATCGGTGTCCCGTACCACGAGACGGGGCTGATCAGGTCGTATGCGGAGGCGCTGCGGCACTTGCGGCGGGCGGGGGAACCGCTTCGTGGTCCGCGGGCGTAGGCGGCGCCGCCGCGGCCTCCGCCTCCTCCTGGCGCGCGGTACGGCGGGCCGCCATCCAGGCGTAGACGAGGATGCCGGCGAACAGGAAGAGCACGCCCTGGTAGATCGCGGCGTAGCCGGCGCCGGCGACGAGCCAGAAGGTGAAGCCGAAGGCCGTCAGGGCGAGGGTCAGATCGCGGGCGAAGCGGGCCGGGCGGACCTTGTCGCGGCGGCCGCTGAGCAGGAAGTAGACCTGGGCGCCGGCGGCGAGGAGGTAGGGCACGGTCGCCGAGAAGGTGGTGATCAGTACCAGGATCTCGAAGACGCCGCCGGAGCCGAGCAGGTAGTTGATCACGGTGAGGGCGCTGGCCAGCACCCCGGCGGCGACGACGCCAAAGGTCGGCACCCCGCGCCGCTTGGTCAGGAACGGTGCGGGGAACAGCCCGTCCTTGGCCGCGGCGTACGGGGACTGCGCGCTCATCAGGGTCCAGCCGTTGAGCGCGCCGATGATCGAGACGACCGCGGCGAGGGCGACGGCCGTACCGCCCCAGTGCCCGCCGAACATCGCGTTCACCGCGTCGGAGAACGGCGCCTGGGACTTCACCAGTTTGTCGTGGGCGACGGTGCCGAAGACGGCGACGGTGCCCAGGAGGTAGACCACGGCGGAGCCGATGGTGCCGAGGACGGTGGCCCGGCCGACGTTCCGCTCCGGGTCGCGGACCTCGCCCGCGCTCATCGCGGCGGACTCCACACCGACGTAGGAGTAGAGCAGGATCGCGGCGGCCGCGGACATCCCGCCGAGCGCGCTGCCGCTGCCCTCGTGGAACGAGCCGAGGTTGGCCGGGTCGAAGAAGAACAGCCCGACGACGGCGATGAAGAGCAGCGGGATGAACTTGAGGACGGTGGAGACCGTCTGGACCAGGCCGATGTAGCGGGTCCCGGCGAAGTTGGCGAGGGCCGGCAGCCAGAGCGCGCCGAGGGCGATCGCGAGGTCGGTGGTGTCGGAGGGGCGGCCCGGCAGGAGCACATGGACGTAGCCGACGATGGCGACCGCGAGCGCGGCGTTGCTGACCCAGGTCATGGTCCAGTACGACCAGGCGGAGAGGAACCCGGCGAAGTCACCGAACGCCTCGCGCGCGTAGACGTAGGGTCCGCCGGTGTCCGGGTGGCGCTCGGCGAGCCGGCCGAAGACCAGGGCGAGGGCGACGGCACCGACGGTCAGTACGCCGAAGGCGACGAGGCTGACGGTGCCGAACGGGGCCACCGATGCCGGCAGCAGAAAGATGCCGCCACCGATGATGTTGCCCATCACTAGGCAGGTGGCGGTACCCAGACCGAAGCGGCGCGTGTGCCGGTCGTTCATGGCGTGGTGGGCCTCTCGTCGTGCGCTGTGCACCCGGGGTTACCGAGCGGAGTTCATCGTCCGCGATCGGTGGCATCCGCCAAAATCAACGGGATTTGTCCTGTGCGGCGGGGTCCTGGGGTGAAAAACCTTCGGGTGGACGCACCCCGCGCCGGAGTTCGTCCGCGGCGGGCCCGAGGGGCAGTTGGGGCCCCTCGGCCTCGCCCAGCCAGCGGCGCAGCACCCGGTGCACCTGTTCGGCGCCGGTCAGCGGCTCGCCGTCCGGGACCGGCGGGGTCAGCTCGACCGGCCAGAGCAGGAAGGGGTGGCTCTGGGCGCCGCCCAGCCCGCCGTGCGAGCCGATCTGCTCCTCGAAGGCATGTACCGCGCCGGTCGCCGGGTCGCAGGCGGAGTTGACCATGAGGTCGGCGGCGTGCGGGAAGCGGTCGGTACGGCGTACCGCGTCGGCCGCGCCCTCGCCGAACGGTGCCAGGGGGTCGGTGCCGATGAGGCGTCCGGTGGCGAGATGGTGCTCGGTACCGGCCGGGCCGAGCACCACGGGGCCGTGCACCGCGGAGCGGACCAGCAGAAAGCCGATACCGGGGTGGTTGGCGAGGGTGGCGAGCAGGGCGGGGTGTCTGCGGTCCAGTTCCTCGCGGGTGATCCGGCCGGGCACGTCGGGGAACGACACCAGACCGAGGTTTCCGGAGGCCAGCACGAGGGGGTGGGGGGAGCCGGGCCCCGCCGTCCGTTCCGGGTGCTGCCCCGCCGCCTCCTCGGGCCGGTGCAGGGCGGCCCGCGCCGCCGCCCTGGCCTCGGCGCCGCTGGGCGTACGTCCCGCACGGCGCGGCACCGGCAGCCCGCACCCGGCGCGGACGAGATCGCCCAGGCTCAGCCCGTAACGCTCCAGGAACGTCGGGCCGTGGCTCTGACCGTGGTCGGAGAGCACCACGATGCGGTACGGGCGCGGTGCGTGCCGGGCGGCCCGGGCGATCAGCGCGAGGGCCCGGTCGAGGCCGCGCAGGACCTGGAGCGCGTCCCGGTGGGCGGGTCCGGAGTGGTGGGCCACCTCGTCGTAGGCGACGAGGTCGGCGTAGATGGCGGTACGGCCGGCGAGCAGGTCGCCGATGACGGCCGCGACCACCACATCACGCTCGACGACCGTGGCGAAGGCGCGGATGACGGGGTAGAGGCCGCCGCGTTTGACGCGCGGCACCTCGCGGCGGAAGCGGGTGCGCAGCGACTGGACGATCTCGCGGACGACCTCGGCGACGAAGGAGACCGCGGTACGGGTCGCGTTGGCCGGGTCGGAGAAGTAGGCGAAGTAGCCGGCCCGGGAGCGGTTGTGCTTGCCGCGCCGGGCCGCCACCGACATCACCAGGGCGACCTGGTCGGCGCCGCCGCTGAAGAGGTTGCCGCGGCTGGCGCCGTCGTAGGCGAGCAGTCCGCCGTCGCCGGTGCGCGCGATGGCGCGGCGCTGGAGTTCGGCGGCGCTGCTGGGCCGGTTGCTGACGACGACGGTGCGGGTGTCCTTCTCGTACCAGCGGAAGGCCGGCAGATCCTCGTTGCTGCCGTGCAGGAGGGCGAGCTGGCTGGCGCCGGTCTGGCTGGACCAGTCGGTGCGCCAGGGGGTGAGGCGGTGGCTGTCGCCGGCCCAGCGGGCGACGGTCGGCATCAGCGGCCGCTCGCCCCGGACGGCCTCGCGCAGCAGGTCGTGGCCCACGCCGTCGAGCTGGAGGAAGACCGTGCCGGGGGTGGCCGGGACGGCGGCGCGGCGGCCGCGGCGGCCGGCGAGCCGGACCAGGCGGCGGTGGTACGCCTCGTCGTTGCGTACCGCGAGGAAGGCGGAGGTGGCCGAGGAGGCGGCGGACATCGCGGCCGCGACGATCACCGCGGTCTCCGGTGCGGCCTGGCCGCGCCCCTCGGGGATCAGATCGAGGGCGAGCAGCAGCAGGGAGCCGTTGAGGAAGAAGACCAGCAGTCCGAGGACGAGCGCCGGCACCAGCAGCAGGGCGCGGACGAGAAGAGGCCACACCAGGGCGCTGAGCAGGCCGAACGCGCCGGCGCCCAGTGCGGCGGTGAGGGCGGTGCGGGTGAGGCTCTCGTCCCCGGGCGACTGGAGCCGGAAGTCGGGCAGCAGCCCGGCGAGCACGAGCAGGGTGAGGCTGGACACGAGCCAGACCGCGAGCACCCGGAACAGGGCACCGCTGAGCGCTCTCCACCTCGGCATCCGCACGCCGTGCCACCTCGCCCTCCGGCCCGCCCCGGATCTGCGGGCCTGCCGCCAGCATGGCACCAGGTGCCGGGGGAAGGTCAGGGCCAGGGGTGCGCCCGGCCGGCCGCTCCCCCGTCGGCCGGATTCCGGGCCGGAGGGTGCAGGATCGAGGGGACTGCACACGGGAAGCAGCAGAACCGCACACGGGAAGCGAGACGGCCGCCCGCGGCACGGGCCGGCGCGTCGGGACGGGAGGTGCTCGGTGTCGGTGGAGGTCACCTGGTGGGGGCATGCCACTGTGACGGTCGAGGACTCCGGGGTGCGGGTGCTGACGGATCCGCTGTTCGTGCGGCGGCTGGCCCATCTGCGGCGCCGGCGGGGCGCGCTGCCGCCGGCCGAGGCCGCGCGGGCCGATGTCGTCCTGGTCTCGCATCTGCACGCCGACCATCTGCACCCCGCCTCGCTGGCCCGGCTCGCGCCGGGGACCCGGCTGGTGGTGCCGCGCGGGGCGACGGCCGCGGTGCCGGGGCTGCGGCGGGTGGCGGCGGCCCGGGCGCTGCGGGTCACCGAGCTGCGGGCGGGTGAGGAGTGCGCGGCCGGTGCGGTGACGGTCCGTGCGGTGTCCGCCGCGCACGACGGGCGGCGGCTGCCCTGCGGACCGCGCCGGGTGCCGGCGCTCGGTTATGTCGTGCGGGGCGCGGCCCGGACGTACTTCGCGGGCGACACCGGGCTGTTCGAGGAGATGGCGGCGGAGGTCGGGCCGTGCGAGGTGGCGCTGCTGCCGGTGGGCGGCTGGGGGCCGTTCCTCGGGCACGGGCATCTCGACGCGCGGCGGGCGGCGCAGGCGGCGGCGCGGCTGGCACCGTGCTGCGCGGTCCCGGTGCACTACGGCACGTACTGGCCGATCGGGCTGGATGCCGTCCGGCCGCATGAATTCCACGCCCCGGGCCAGGAGTTCGAGCGGCAGCTGGCGCGGCTGGCGCCGGAGGTGACGGTGCACCGGCTCGGGCACGGCGAGTCGGTCCGGCCGAAGGTCGTGTGATGGCACTCGTCGGTGAGCTGGTGCGGAGCGTGCCGCCGGAGTCGACACAGCAGGTGGTCGGCTATCCGTCGCTGTTCCTGCTGGTGGTGCTCGGGTCGCTGGTGCCCGTCGTGCCGACGGGGGCGCTGGTCAGCTCGGCGGCGGTGGTCGCCTTCCACCACACCGCGCCGTTCGCGCTGCTGATGGTGTTCGCGGTGGCGTCGTGCGCGGCGTTCCTCGGCGATGTGGGGCTGTATGCGCTCGGGCGGCGCGGCAGCCACTCGCCCCACGGTTCGCGCTGGCTGGCGCGGCTGCGCGCCCGCGCCGCGCCGGAGCGGCTGGCCCGGGCGCAGCACCAGCTGCGGGAGCACGGGGTGCTGGTGCTGGTGCTGTCCCGTCTGGTGCCCGCCGGGCGGATCCCGGTCATGCTGGCGTGTCTGCTCGCGGCGATGCCGCTGCGGAGGTTCGTCCGTGGCGACCTTCCGGCGTGTCTGGCGTGGGCGGCGGCGTATCAGCTCATCGGGCTGCTGAGCGGTTCGCTGTTCCGCAGTGCGTGGCAGGGCGTGGCCATGGCGATCGCGGTGACCGTGGTGCTCGGTGCGGCGCCGGCCGTCTGGCGGCGCCTCCGGCCGGCCCGCGGCGAGGGCGGGTCGTAGGTCCCGTCGTCCGCCGTCCCTTCCGCGGGGCGCCCGTTCCGCCCGGCGGCGGCGCTCAGCGTTCGGCCAGCACCCGGGAGGCGCCGACGGGCAGGTCCCAGAGGTCCTCGCGGGGGCGTCCGGTGGCGGCCCAGGCGGCGCGGACCCGGTGCAGCGGTTCCAGGGGCGGCTCGCCGGAGAGCAGGAAGGTCGACCAGTGCATCGGGGCCAGGGCGCGGGCACCCAGGTCCTGACACGCCTTGACCGCCTCCTCCGGGTCGGTGTGCACCGGCCGCAGCATCCAGCGCGGGTCGTAGGCGCCGATGGGCAGCAGCGCCAGATCGATGCCGGGGTAGCGGCGGCCGATCTCCTCGAACCAGTGGCCGTAGCCGGTGTCCCCCGCGAAGTGGATCCGCCGCCCGTCGGGCGCGGTCAGCAGCCAGCCGCCCCACAGGGAGCGGCAGGTGTCGGTCAGCGTCCGCTTGCTCCAGTGGTGGGCGGGGACGAAGTCGAAGCGTACGGGGCCGCCGGGGGCGGGCAGTTCGACCGCTTCCCACCAGTCGAGGTCGGTGACCTGGGTGAAGCCGCGCCGGCGGGCCCAGGGCGCGAGTCCGGCGGGCAGCAGCAGCGGGGTGTGCCGCGGCAGCCGCTTGAGGGTCGGGGCGTCGAGGTGGTCGTAGTGGTTGTGGCTGATGACGACGGCGTCGACCGGCGGCAGGTCTTCCCAGCGGACGCCCACGGGGGTGACCCGGGCTGGTGTGCCGAGGATCTTGCGGGACCAGACCGGGTCGGTCAGCACGGTCAGCCCGCCGACGCGGATGATCCAGCTGGCGTGCCCGGCCCAGGTGAGGGCGAGGGTGGTGGGGCCGGCGGCCGGCATCGGGCCCGGCGCGAAGGGGAGTTGCTGGATCTCGGGGAGGGTGTCGGGAGGCGGGCGGAGTTTGCCCTCCCGGGCGATCCGGGCCAGGGCACGGACGCCGGGCAGCGGCGCGGTCAGCCGGTCGGTGAAGTCGCGTGGCCAGGTGCGGGGTTCGCCCAGCGGGCGGGGCGGGGCGAGCGGGGGCGGGGTGGCGTGGGGGAGGACGGGCGCGCCCGCGGTGGTCTGCGGGATGCCCGGCCGGTCCGCGGTGGCCTGCGGGAGAGCCGGCCCGTCCGCGGTGGTCTGACCGGTGGCCGGGCCCGTGGTGCGTGCCGCACCTCCGGCCTCTCCCCGGGCCTCTCCCCCGGCCGTTCCCCCGGCCCCTCCCCCGCCCGGTCCGCCGCCCTCGCCGGGTGCGGCGGGCGGGAGTCGCTCGGTGTCGGAGGGCTGCTCGGCGAGGGAGCGCTCGGTCTGTTCGGTCATCGAGGGGCTCCTTTCGGTGGACGGAACCGGGGCGGAGTGGGGACGGGGTGGCGGCGCGGGCGGGCGCCGGCCGGCGGTCAGCCGTCCGCGGACAGCGTGAGTCCGGCCAGGGCGCGGGACAGCGCGGTCAACGCCTCGGTGATGTGCGGGAGTTCCAGCGGGTCGGGGGCCTCCAGGGCACGCCGTCGCTGCTCCCGGTCGGCACCCAGCAGCACCTCGGCGCCGAGCCGTACCCGCAGGGCGCCCGGCGCGTCACCGAAGCGGTGCCCGCCGCGCGCCGCCCAGGGCGCCAACTTCCGTTCCAGCGCGTGCGATTCCACGATCCCGCGGGCCCCGAGGGGACGGCGCAGCGGTTCGAAGTCGGCGTACAGATGGCTGCCGGAATGCGGCGGCCGGCAGACCGCGCCGGCCTCGGTGACGGTGTGGTGCAGCGCCGCGGCGAGCGCGCCGTACACCCGGGCGACGGTGGCCGTCCGGGCGCGCACCTCCTCGGGCTCGCCGAGCGCATGGGTGACGGCGCAGCCCAGCGGCCCCGGGAGCGGCGTACGGGACGCGGCGAGCGTGTCCAGCACGGCGGCCCGGAGGGCGGCGCCCCGGTCGGTGCCGGGGAAGCGGGCCAGCGCGGCGGGCCAGGAGGCGGGCACCAGCGTGGCCCGCAGGTCGGTGAGCACCACGACCCCGTCGGGCAGCATCTCGGCGGGGCTGAGCAGCACGGTGTCATGCGGATCGTGCAGCAGATCGCGGCGGGTCTCGTCGCTGATGACCCAGAGCCCCTCGTCCGCCGCCGCCTCACAGACCTCGTGCAGCTGTTCCGGCGCGGGGCAGGTGCCGGTGGGGTCGTCGGCGACGGACAGGACCAGCACACGGGGGCCGTCGCCGTCCATCCGGGCCCGGCGGACGGTCTCCAGCAGCGCGAACGGGTCCGGCACCCCGCCCGATTCCGCCGGTACGGGGGCGAGGTGCACCGGCCGGCCGAGTAGCCGGGCGGGCGGTGCGTACGACGCGGAGCAGGGCCGCGGCAGCACCACCGCCCCGCCGGCCGCCGCGTACAGCGCGAGGAGCAGGGCCGGCGCGCCGGGGGCGGCGAGCACCCGGTCGGGGGTGGTGACCAGGCCGCGGCGTTCCCAGTAGCCGCAGGCGGCGGTGCGCAGCGGCGCGGCGCCGCCCAGGGGTTCGGCTTCGGTGCGGTCGGCGGCCGCGGAGAGGTGTGCGGCGAGTTCCGGGAGGACCGGCAGGCCCACCGGCGGATCCAGGTCCGGCTCGTGCCGCGGATCCCGGGCGGTCCGCTGCATCCGTACCTCCACTCCACGACGGCGGGTCGATCATGGGCCCATCACATGAAGGGCGGCACGGTCCACCTTGGCAGATCACGGGGGTGGCGACGGGGGGCGACACGTCAGCGGAGGTGGGACCGGCGCTCAATCCGCCGGGCGTACCGGCGGCGCCATGTAGCGATGCACCGTCACCACCGCGCCGGCGCCCCAGTCCTGCCGCTCGGTGGCGCGGCGCAGCCAGCCCAGCCGCTCGTAGAGGGCGATCGCCGCGCTGTCGGTGGCCTTCACCTCCAGTACGGGCCGCAGGCCGCGGGCCGCCGCCTCCGCCTCGACCGCGCGCAGCAGCCGGCCGCCGAGGCTCGCACCGCGTGCGGCGGGTGCGACATAGAGCCGGCTCACCTCGGGCCCGCACAGCGCCGCATGACCGGCGACCGTGCCGTCCGCCTCGGCGACCCAGGCGGCGGTCAGCCCGCCGGGGGTCAGCCAGCGCGCCGGGTCGGCCGGCCAGTGGTGCGGATAGCCGCTGTGGGTGTGCACCTCGGCCAGCACGGCCACACAGGCGTCGAGGTCGCTGTCCTGGCGTCTCCTGATCATCCGGGCATGGAAGCACAGCCCGGGGCCCGGCAGCCCGTGGGCCGCCGGGGCCGGACGCTCCCGGCGCCGCGCGCGGGGCCTCCGCGGCGGGATCCTGCCTGTTCCGGGCGGTCTGGGGTACAAGGTGGCGCATGCGAAAGCGACTGACCCATCTCGACCGGCGGACCTTCGACGTGATCGCGGCGCGCGAATGGCCGGGCGCGCAGCGGGTGCTGCCCCGGCTGACCCGGAGCGCCAACCACGGGCTGCTGTGGTTCGGCCTGGCGGCCGGTGCGGCCGCGCTCGGGGGCCGGCCGATGCGCCGGGCCGCGCTGCGCGGAGTGGCCTCGCTGGCCGTGGCGTCGGCGACGGTGAACACCCTCGGCAAGCGCTCGGTCCGGCGCCAGCGCCCGCTGCTGGACGCGGTGCCGGTGATACGGCAGCTGCACCGCCAGCCCCTCACCTCGTCCTTCCCTTCCGGGCACGCGGCCTCGGCGGTGGCGTTCGCGACCGGGGTGGCCATGGAGAACAAGTGGTGGGGGCTGGCGCTGGCGCCGGTCGCCGCGTCGGTGGCGTTCTCCCGCGTCTATACGGGCGTGCACTATCCGGGTGATGTGCTGGCGGGGGCGGCGCTGGGGGCCGGTGCGGCGTTCGCGGTGCGCGGTTTCGCACCGACCCGCGCCCAGTTGGCGCCGCCGGCCCGGCCGCGTGCGGAGGCGCCCGCGCTGCCGGGCGGCCGCGGTCTGGTGGTGGTGGCGAACCAGGGCTCGGGACAGCGTTCCGGCCCCCGCCCGGACCGGGCCGAGGAGGTGCACGGGGTACTGCCGCAGGCCGAGGTGACGGTGTGCGGCGAGCCGGACGGGCCGGCGCTGGACAAGGTCCTCGAAGATGCCGCGGAACGGGCCAGAGCGCTGGGTGGCGCGCTGGGTGTGCTCGGCGGGGACGGCACCGTCAACGCGGCGGCGGCGGTCGCGGTACGGCACGGGCTGCCGCTCGCGGTGCTGCCCGGCGGCACGCTGAACCACTTCGCCTACGACCTGGGGATCGAGACCCATGCGGCGGCGGCCCGGGCCGTGGAGAGCGGGGAGGCCGTCGCGGTGGACACGGCGCGCTTCCGGGCCGGGCCGCATCTGGAGGGGCGGCAGTTCCTCAACACCTTCTCGATCGGCGCGTATCCGGAGCTGGTGCGGATCCGCGAGCGGTGGGCGGGCCGGATCGGGGCCTGGCCGGCCGGGGTGCTGGCGGCCTGGGAGGTGCTGCGCACCGCCGAGCCGCTGACCCTGCGGATCAATGGCGAGCGGCGCGCCGTATGGCTGCTGTTCGTCGGCAACTGCCAGTACCGGGGGCTGGGGTTCGCACCGGTGCGGCGGCACGATCTGGCGGACGGGGTGCTCGATGTACGGGTGGTGCACGGCGGCCGGCTGGCCCGCACCCGGCTGCTCCTCGCGGCCCTGTCGGGCACCCCGCGCAGCACCCCGGTACTCGGTGAGGCGCGGCTGTCCCGGCTGCGGATCAGCGATCTCCCGGAGGGCACCACGCTGGCCTTCGACGGCGAAGTGGCCCACGCACCCAGCGAGTTGACGCTGGACAAGCAGAAGGAGGCGCTGACGGTCTATCGCCTGCTGCCCGAATGATGAGATCCCACTCTCATCATTCGGGATGGCGGCGTACGGTGTGATCACCACGCCGAGGGGCGGCCGCAGCACGGTGCGGGCGGCCGTCCGGGCGGCGACCGGGGTGCCGCCGTCCGCCGCCCGGTCGCCCTCCCCCGTATGCGAAGGAGCCGACCATGCCGCAGGAATCCGCCGTCTACACCCACGGCCACCACGAGTCCGTACTGCGCTCCCACACCTGGCGCACCGCCGCCAACTCCGCCGGATACCTGCTCGACTCGCTGCGTCCGCACATGCGGATCCTGGACATCGGCTGCGGCCCCGGCACCATCACCGCCGACCTGGCCGCGCTGGTGCCGGACGGGCAGGTCACCGGCCTGGAGTACGCACCGGAGATCCTGGAGCAGGCGCGCGCCACGGCCGCCGGCCGCGGACTGACGAACGTCGACTTCGCGGTCGGGGATGTCCACGCACTGGACCACCCCGATGACACCTTCTGCGTGGTGCACGCCCATCAGGTCCTCCAGCACGTCGGCGATCCCGTCCAGGCGCTGCGCGAGATGCGCCGGGTCACCAAGCCGGGCGGAATCGTCGCCGTCCGCGATTCGGACTACGCGGCGATGACCTGGTACCCGGAGTCCGACGGGATGGCCGACTGGCTGCGGCTGTACCAGCGGGTGGCCCGCGCCAACGGGGGCGAGCCGGACGCCGGACGCCGGCTGCACGCCTGGGCGCGGCAGGCCGGTTTCGCCCCCGACGCGATCACCGCCACGGCCGCCACCTGGCTCTTCCACACCCCCGAGGAGCGGTCCTGGTGGAGCGAGCTGTGGGCGGACCGCACGGTCGGCTCCTCGTATGCGCGGCTCGCGCTGGACGGCGGGCACGCCACGGCGGACCGGCTGCAACAAATCGCGCGGGCCTGGCGGTCCTGGGGCGCCGACGAGGACGGCTGGTTCGGCATCCTGCACGGCGAAATCCTCTGCCGGGTCTGAACGCGGGGGCTCCGGCCGGCCGGCTCGCCCGGCCCGCCCCTCCTCGCATCCCTCCGACGGCCCAGCCGCACCCCCTCCCCGGCAGATAAATCCTATTAATCCCGATATGGATGGGGCGTGAGCCCTCAACGACGCCTGACCGCGATAGCGGCGCTGACCCTCCTGGCGGTGGGCTGCGGAACCCAGCAGTCCACCGGCCCCGCACGCTCCGCGCCGTCCGCCCCGCCCGGCGGCGCCCGGGCCTCCGCCCCGGCCGGCTTCACCCTCCTGGCCACCGGCGACGTACTGCCGCACGGCGAGATCATCCGGCGGTCCGGCGACGACGCGCACGGCAACGGCCATGACTTCCGTGCCATGTTCGCCGGGGTGAAGCCGGTGGTCTCCGGCGCCGACCTGGCGATCTGCCATATGGAGACGATCTACGGCAAGGACGGCGGGCCGTTCACCGGCTACCCCAGTTTCAAGTCCCCGCCCCAGGTCGCCGCCGCCCTCAAGGACGCCGGCTACGACTCCTGCTCCACCGCCTCCAACCACACCCTCGACGACGGCGCGGACGGAGTGCACCGCACCCTCGGCGCCATGGACGCGGTCGGCCTGCGCCATGCCGGCTCGGCCCGCTCCGCCGCCGAGGCGTCCCGGGTCACGCTGCTGCGGGCCGGCCCCGCGAAGGTCGCCCAACTCTCGTACACCTACGGCACCAACGGCATACCCCTGCCCGGCAGGGCGCCCTGGACGGTCAATCTGATCGACCGCGAGAAGATCCTCACCGATGCCCGAGCGGCCCGCCGGGCCGGTGCGGACGTGGTGGTCGTCAGCATCCACTGGGGCACCGAGTGGCAGCAGCCGCCGGACGAGCAACAGCGCACCCTGGCCCGCGCGCTGACCGCCGCACGCACCGGCGGACGGCCGGACATCGATCTGATCCTGGGCACGCACGCGCATGTCCCGCAGCCCTACGAGAAGGTCAATGGCACCTGGGTCGTCTACGGGATGGGCGACCAGCTCGCGGGCCATATGTTCAACCACAGCGACCAGCCGGACGGCCGCGGCAACCAGAGCTCGATGGCCCGCTTCACCTTCGCCGGTCCGGCCACTCCCGGCGGGCGCTGGACGGTCCGCAAGGCGGAGTACCTCCCCCAGCTCACCGATGTGAACGACGGCTTCCGCGTCGTGAACCTCAACGCGGCGCTGGCCGAGCGGCCCGGACGCAGCGACTACGCACGGGCCCGGGACAGCATCCGGGAGATCGTGCTGTCCCGGGGCGCGGCGAAGAGCGGTCTGATCATGGCCAAGTGATCGCGTACCGGCAGGTCCCCCAACTAGGGTGGTCCGTATGGACATTCTGGGGACCTCATTGCGGGTGTGCGTCGGTGATCTCGATTCCGCGATCGGCGTCTACGAACGCCTGACCGGCGCCGAGGCGATCCGCTTCCAGCGCGGCGGGGTGGCCGTCGCGGCCGTCGGATGCTTCTTCCTGATGAGCGGCCCCGAGGCGGAGTTGTCGGTGCTGCGCAAGATCACGGCAACCCTCGCCGTCAAGGACGTCGACGAAGCGGTCGCCGACCTGAAGGCAGTCGGCGCCGACATCATCGCCGGCCCGCTGCCCACCCCGATCGGCCGCAACCTGGTCGCCCGCCACCCGGACGGCTCGGTCTTCGAGTACGTGGACCGGAGGCAGGAGGGGGAGGGCTAGGGCCCGGCGTTCACCTCAGGACACATCCAGCACGATCTTGCCGCGGGTGCGGCCCGTCATGCTCTCGCGGAATGCCTCGGCCGCCTCGGACAGCGGGAAGGCGGACGCGACCGGCACCGTCAGCTTGCCGGCGTCCGCGAGGGCGCCGAGGGCGGTCAGGTCGGCGGTGTCCGGGCGGACCCAGACCATGTGGCCGCCCTTCACCTTCACCTCGCCGTCGGCGATGGAGGCCACCCGGCCGCGGTCCTTGAGCAGTTCCTGCGAGACGTCCACGACGCCGCCGCCGACGAAGTCCACGGCCGCGTCGACGCCTTCGGGGGCGAGCTCCCGGACCCGGGCGGCGAGGCCGTCACCATATGTGACCGGATCGGCGCCCAGGGAGCGCAGGAACTCATGGTTGCGCTCGCTGGCCGTGCCGATGACGCGGGCTCCCCGGGCGACCGCGATCTGGACGGCGAGCGAGCCGACACCGCCCGCGGCGGCGTGCACCAGAACGGTCTCACCGGCCGTCACACCGACCCGGCCGAGCGCCTGATAGGCCGTCAGCCCGGCGAGCGGAAGCCCGGCGGCCTGCTGCCAGGTGAGCGAGGCCGGCTTGGGCGCCAGGGTCCGGACCGGTGCGGCGACCAGTTCGGCGAACGTGCCGTGCTGTACCTCGTCCTTGCGGACATAGCCGATGACCTCGTCGCCGACCGCGTACTCGGTGGCGTCCGCGCCGACCGCCTCGACCACGCCCGCCACGTCCCACCCGGGGATGAGCGGGAAGTGCACGTCCATCATCGGGTCCAGATAGCCCGCGAGGATCTTCCAGTCCACCGGATTGACCCCGGCCGCCTTGACCCGGATCAGGAACGAGTCCGGGCCCACCTTCGGATCGGGGTGGTCGGTGCAGGTGAGGACTTCGGGGCCGCCGTAGCTGTTCGCGATGATTGCCTTCATGATCCGCTGCAACGCGTGACGGCCGGGGTTCATTCCAGGATCGCGCGGCCAGTCACCGAAATGGCGTACGAGGCGTGCGGGGACCGGGGCGGGACCGGCTCGGCCGACGGGGTCAGTGCCGGTCGCGTTGGGCGCCGGGGGTGTGGCCGAAGGCCCGGCGGCGTCCATGTGCTGTCCGACGAGATCCATGCCCCGCTCGTCCTGCCGGGCGCCGAGTTCGTGCCGTTCCTGTCGGTGTCGGAGGAGGCGCGGCGCTGGGGCTTCTCGTTCCTGTCGGCCAGCAAGGGCTGGAACCTGGGCGGGCTCAAGGCGGCCGTCGTCGTCACCGCCGCCCCGGCGCCGAAGCGGTATGTCGACCGGCTGTCGCCCCACTCGCTCTACCGCACCGGGCACCTCGGCGTACTCGCCACGGTGGCCGCGCTCAACGACGGGGGCCCCTGGCTCGCCGACGCCTTGGAGGTGCTCGATCACAACCGGCGGCTGCTGGGGGGCCTGTTGGGGAAGCTGCTGCCCGACGTGCGCTACCGGCCGCCGCAGGCGAGCTTCCTGGCCTGGCTCGACTTCCGTGCGCTCGGCTGGGGCGACGACCCCCGGCGCGCATCTCCTCGCCGCCGCCCGGGTCGCCCTCAACGCCGGGCACCGTTACGGCCCTTCCGGCAACGGCTTCGCGCGGCTGAACTTCGGCTGCGCCCCGGAGACGCTCACCGAGGCTTCCGCCGTATCGCCGCGGTCTCCTGAGATCGCGGTGAGCGGGGCGGGCGGACTCCGCGCCCGGCGGAGACCCGGACGGCCTCAGCCGGGCGGTGCCCCCAGGGCGCGCAGCAGGAACGGGAGGAGTTCGCCGATCGCGGCCTCGCCGGACGTGGGCCCGTCCGTCGCGCCCTGATACGTCACGTCGGGCGTCAGGAAGAGGCGGCTGACCATGGAGCCGACGACGAGATCGGCCAGTACATGGGCGTTCTCCAGCGGCGGGATGTCACCGCGGGAGACCGCGCGGCGCACGACTTCGGCGGCCCGGTCGCGGACCGGCTGGACGATCGCGGAGTCCAGGACCCGGGCCAGCGCCTCGTTGTGCGCGGCCTCCCCGATCAGGATGTGCAGCAGCCGGCCGCCGGGGCCCTCCAGCGTCTCCGCCTTGTCCCGGAGCAGGACGGCGAGGTCGCCCCGGAGGCTGCCGGTGTCCGGCTGCGGGCCGAGATCGCTGGCCCAGCTGACGGCGGTGCCCACGACCAGGTCTTCCTTGGAGCGCCAGCGGCGGTAGAGGGTCGCGGTGGACACCCCGGCCCGCTTGGCGACGGCCGCGGTGGTCAGCCCGCCGTAGCCGCTCTCCTGGAGCACCTGAAGGGTGGCCGCCAGCAGTGCCCGGTCGCGTTCGGCGTCCCGCGGCCGGCCGCGGGCGGGCCTCCGCTCGGGGTGCGCGGTCTGGTTGTCCTCGGTGCGTTCGGCCACTCCCGGAGTCTACCGGCCCGCATTACGAAACGAAATATTTTCGTTTCGTGTAGCCTCGGCGCCATGACCCCTCAGACGCACCCCACCGACCTGGACGCCGCCGCCGTCGTCGGCCGGCTCCGCCGCACCTTCACCACCCACCGCACCGCCTCCCCGGAGTGGCGGCGCGGCCAGCTGACGGCTCTGCGCACCCTGCTCACCGAGCACCGCGACGAGCTCCTCGGCGCCCTCGCCGACGACCTCGGCAAGGGCCCGGAGGAGGCTTACCGCACCGAGATAGGCTTCACCCTCCACGAGATCGACCACACCCTGGACCGGCTCGACGACTGGCTGGCACCCCGGCCCGCGGAGCTGCCCGAGCGGCTGCTCCCGGCGACCGCGCACACCGTCCGGGAACCGCTCGGCGTCGTCCTGGTGATCGCGCCCTGGAACTATCCGCTGCAACTCGCGCTCACCCCGCTCGTCGGCGCGCTGGCCGCGGGCAACTGCGCCGTCGTCAAGCCCAGCGAACTCGCCCCCGCCACCTCGGCCGCGATGGCCCGGCTGCTGCCGCGCTATCTGGACGGCGACGCGGTGGCCGTCGTCGAGGGCGCCGTCCCGGAGACCACCGCCCTGCTGGCCCAGCGCTTCGACCACATCTTCTACACCGGCAACGGCACCGTCGGCCGGATCGTGCTGGCCGCCGCCGCACCGCATCTGACGCCGGTCACCCTGGAGCTGGGCGGCAAGAGCCCGGTCGTCCTCGACCCGGGGACGGACCTGGCCGCGGCGGCCCGGCGGCTGGTGGCCGGCAAGTTCCTCAACGCCGGCCAGACCTGTGTGGCGCCCGACTACGTCCTCGCGATCGGGGACACCGCCCGGGAGATCGAGCCGCATCTCGTCGCGGCGGTGCGCGAGACGTACGGCGACGACCCGGCCGCCGCGGACGAGTACGGACGGATCGTCAACACCCGGCACTTCGACCGGCTGACGGCCCTGCTCGACAGCGGACGCACGGTCACCGGCGGTGCGCACGACCGCGCCACGCGCTATCTGGCGCCCACCGTCCTCGCCGACGTCGCCCCCGACGCACCGGTGATGCGGGAGGAGATCTTCGGCCCGGTCCTGCCGATCGTGCCGGTGCCCGACCTGGACGCGGCGATCGCCTTCATCAACGAACGGGACAAGCCGCTCGCGCTCTACGCGTTCACCGCCTCCGACGACACCAAGCGGCGGCTGCTGGAGGAGACCTCCTCGGGCGCGCTCACCTTCGGGCTGCCGGTCGCCCATCTCACCGCGCCCGGGCTGCCGTTCGGCGGGGTCGGCGAGAGCGGGATGGGGCACTACCACGGCGAGTACTCGCTGGACACCTTCAGCCACACCAAGGCGGTGCTCGACAAGCCGCTGGCCTGACGGCGGCCGGGCGAACGGTGCCGGGCGAACGGTGCCGGCCGCCGGGCGCCGCCGCGGGCTACACCGGCCGCATCCGGTACTCGTAGCGCTCCGGGAGCGGATGCGCGGACCGGGCCGCGGCGCGGACCTCCTCGGTGACCGGGCCGCCGCCCGCGACCAGTTGCTCGGCGATGGCGTACCAGGTGTCGCCGAGCACCTCGTCGCCCTCCCGCAGACCGGCGATCTCGAAGCCGGCCTCGAAGATCTCCCGGGCCGCGGCCGGCTGCCCCTGGGCGAGCAGCACCTGCGCGGTCAGCAGCCGGAAGCGGCCGTCGGCGGGGTCGGCCGGCCGCAGGCCCGCGAGCAGCCGCGCGGCCTCCTCCGTACGCCCGGCCGCGAGCAGCGCGGGCACCGCCTCCCGGGCGAGCGCCGGCAGCACCACCCGCCAGGCCCGGGCGGCCGGATCCGGCGCCGAGGCCGCCCGCGCCGCTTCGGCACACGCCTGCGCATACCGGTCGGCGGCGCGGGCCGGCTCGCCCGAGGCGGACTCGGCGACGGCCAGGCAGTACAGCGGCAGACAGCCGGCGCCGTGCCCGAGGGCCCGCTCCCAGCTGCGGACGGCCTGGGCGCGGTCGCCGGCCTGCCACTGGGCGAGCCCCAGGTGGTAGTCGGTGGACGGGCCGGACGGTGCGGACTCCAGCAGATCGCGCCAGGGCGGCGCGGTCAGCACCGGTCCGGGGACCGGGCCGCCGGCCGGCAGGTCGCCGGTTCTCAACAGCGTCAGCCATGGCTCCTGCTCGGCGCCCAGGGTGGCCGGGCCGAAGGGCGTACCGGGCAGGTCCAGGCCCGTGCGGGCCACCTCCAGTGCGCCCCAGCCCGAGCCGCCGGCCAGCGATTCCTTCGGTTCCTGATCGGCGTACGGCAGCCAGGCGGCATAGGCGGCCTCGACATCCGCCCGGGGCAGGGCGGCCTCCAGCCGGGCCACGACCTCTTCGCGGGCCGCGCCCCAGTCCGCGCCGTGCACCACCGCGGGCTCGGTGTCCAGCGGCCCGTACGCCTCCAGCCAGCTGAACTCGCCGCCGGCGTCCAGCGGCACGTGCTCCAGCTGGGTACGGGCCAGCCCTGCCTGGATCTCGGCGTAGCCGCCACTGCCCGGTTCGGTGAGCCACTGCTGCCAGCGCCGCCCGGCCCGCCCCGCGCCCCACAGGAAGAGCTTGCGGCCGCGCAGGGTGTCGGTGGAGGTCTGCACCAGGCCGCGGCCGTCGGCGTCGAGGGAGGTGACCCAGCGGCGGGCGCCGTCGGGCACGTCGTAGAAGTAGTCGGCGGGGTAGGTGCTGCGCAGCGGGTAACTGCGGTCGGTGCCGTCGGCGTCGGGGACCGGGACGCGGCGCAGGGTGCGTTCGTAGCCGAAGTGCCAGGCCGCGTCGGCGGGGGCCAGGACGCGGGTGTGCTCCCCTTCGGGCACGGCGGTGTTGGACCACCAATAGACCGGCACGGTGTGATGGTGCGGATTGCGGATGCGCACGCCCACATGGAGGAAGTCGGAGCCCTCGGGCAGCCACAGGTCCACCTGGAAGGGCAGATCGCGCAGCCGCTCCCACTCCCACAGCCGCAGCATCTCCCCGCCGTCCGGCGCCGGGACCCGGGCGGCGTGCAGCGGGGCGCAGGAGAGCGTGGTGTGTCCGGTGGCGCCGATGTTCCACTCGATACCGCCGGAGAACCAGGCGCCGTTGAGGGCGAAGGCCGCGGGCTGCAACACCGGGTTGCGGTACAGGAGTTCCCGGCCGGTGGGCTTGTGGTGCAGGGAGTACACCCGGCCGCCGAGGCCGGGCAGGACGGTGGCGCGCAGCCGGTCGTTCTCCAGGACCAGCGCATCGAGGTCGGTGTGGCGGCGGGACCGGCCGTAGCCGTCGCGCAGCGGGACGGGGAGGATCGAGCGCAGCGGTGCACAGCCGAGCTGCCGCGCCATGTCGGCGGGCAGTCCGGCGTCCTGGGGGACCTCGATGTGGTGCACGTCCTGACCGGCCCGCAGCGCGGGGAGGGGGTTGTCCGGGCCGAGGGGGGCGGCGGGGAGGGTCAGGGTGGTGCGTCGCACACTCGTGGCCACGATTGCCTCGCAATGCTGGACCGGGCCACCTCGGCTGCGGCGGCCTCCTGTTGACCATGGAACCGCGTGACCGCCGGTCTGCACAGGGTCTCTCGGGGCCGGGCGGGGTCAGGGTTGCGCAAAGACACTCTCAAGGAGATCGGCGAGCAGCGCCGCGCCGGTCCCTTCGGGGTCGCGGTCCGGGTCGTAGATGGTGACGTTGATGCCGGCACAGCGCGGCGAGGCCGCCAACGGGCCGAGCAGCGCCCGGAGTTCGTCGGTGAGCAGGCCGCCGGGGTCGGGGCTGTCGACGGCCGGCATGACGGACGGGTCGAGCACATCGGCGTCGAGATGGATCCAGAAGCCGTCGAGGTGCGCGCGCTGGAAGTGCGTGAGGACCTCGCGGGCCACCGCCTCCGGGCCGCGCCGCCGGATCTCGCCGACCGGGGCGTGGCTGATGCCGAGGCCGGTCAACTCCTCCTGGTCCTCGTCCACATCGCGGATGCCGAGGACACAGACGTCCTCGTCGCGGACGTACGGCCGCAGCCCGTCGAGGTCCGTGAGGTCCGCCTGGCCCCGCCCGGTGATCTGTGCCAGGCCCTCCCCGGCGGCGGCCCCGACCGGGCCGGAGACCGCTTCGTTGCCCGGGTGCCGGAAGTCGCCGTGCCCGTCGAGGTAGGCGACGCCGTAGCGCCCCAGCCGGCGCAGCGCGAGCACCGCGCCGAGCAGGATGGTGCAGTCCCCGCCCAGCACCACCGGGAAGTCACCGCTGCTCACATGGCCCTCGATACGGGTCGCCAGCCGGCCCGTGTAGGCGGCGAGGGCGGCGGCGTTGAAGTCGCCGTCCCCCTCCTTCCAGTCCCCCAGGTCGTAGCGCGGCGGCACCACCACACCGCCCTCCAGGGCACCGAGCCGGCGCAGCAGTCCCTGTTCGCGCAGTGCGCCCGCGAGCTTGTAGCAGCCGGGCACGGTGCCGGGCGCGGGCGGTCGCAGTCCCAGGTTGGAGGGGGCATCGATCAGTACGGTTCGGCGCATACGGTGATCGTCACACAGCCGCCCCGGAAATGGGGAGGCCCGGCGAGATGCGGCGAAATAGCCTGGCACTTCGGCTCATTGCCGCAGGCACAAACGGAATACGGCACCCATGGCGCCCCAGCACACCTACCGACACCATGAAGATCAACCGCAAGTCCCGCCGGCCGGGGCCCCGTCGGACGGCTGCGCGGCGGCGCCCGGTTCGTTGAAGCGCAGCCGGTTCCCGAAGGGATCGGTCAGCGTGAGCGAGGTCCCGATCTCGTCCTGCTCCAGACCGGGCCGCAGATACGGGTAGTTCTTCCCGGCGAGCTCGGCGTGCAGGGCGCGCACCCCGCTCAGCTCGGTGTAGAGCGTGGAGCCGGGCGTCGCGTCGCCGTGGTGCTCCGACAGGTGCAGCACGAGGCCACCGCGCGAGACCTGCGTGTAGAGCGGCATACCGGGCGCGAAGCGGTGCTCCCAGTCGACCGTGCAGCCGAGGTAGTCGACATAGAACTCATGGGCCTTGGTGACGTCGAAGATCCGGAAGACCGGCACACTGCGGTGGAAGTCGATGGTCATGACCACATCGCAGCACACCGCACTGACATCGCCGCACACCGCAGGGGCCTCGCCTCATTCCGCACGGACGTCGCCTCATTCCGCCCGCCCGGAGACCATCTCGGCGGTGATCGCCCAGCGCTCGTGGTCGCGCCAGGCACCGTCGATGAAGAGGAAGTCCGGGGAGAACCCCTCCCGCCGGAACCCGGCCCGCTCGACCAGGGCGATCGAGAGCTCGTTGGCCGGCTGGATGTTGACCTCCAGCCGGTGCAGCCCCAGCTGTGTGAAGGCGTGGTGGATCACCAGCCGCAGGCCCTCGCTCATCAGCCCGCGGCCGGCGGCGTGCGCGAAGGCGCCGTAGCCGATCGCGCCACAGCGGAACGCGCCGTGCACGATGTTGTTGATCGTGAGGTAGCCGGCGATCCGGCCGTCGGCCGTCTCACAGATCAAGAACCCCTCGCGCTGCGGCTCCTGGAGCCGCAGCAGATAGCCGTCGTACGCGGCGTCCGTGGTGGGCGGGAAGAGCCAGGGGCGGTGCAGCTCCGCGCTCTCCCGCGCGAGCCCGGTGAACTCTGCCCGGTCGGCGGCGGTGAAGTGCCGGATACCCACTCGCGGGCCGCGCGCGAGGTAGCGGTCGTTGCTCGTCATCGGCAGATCGTACGAAGGGCGGCAGCGCCAGGCCAGCCGGCCGGGCGGCGCGCCCGGCCCCTGCGTCACCCGACCGCCGCCCGCTCCCCCGCGGTCGGTGCGGCGAGCGCCAGCCGGCGGTGGAGGCGGCGCAGCATCAGCCGGGCCATGAAGGGGTGGACCCGGCGTACGAGGGCGAAGTAGAGCCGGCCGGCGGTGCGGTGGAGGCGGACAACCGTGCCGAGTGTGACCCGGCCGTCCGCGACCAGGACCGAGGCCCGGAAGTCCAGGTGCCGGGCGTCCTCGCCCAGCAGGATCTCGGTGTCCGTGCGGCCGACGACCGGGAAGGACGCGCCGCGCAGCACGCCCTCCCACGCGGCGGGTTCCTGCGGCATACCGGGCAGCAGATCCATCTGCCAGGCGTCCTGGAAGTCGGTACGCGGGAAGGCCCGGTGGGCCAGCCGGGCCGCGGCGGGGAGTTCGACGGCCCGGGGCCGGTCCCAGAGCAGCCGGTGGAACAGCCGCACCCTCGGGGACCGGCGGACCGGGGCCGCCACCCGGCCGGTGGCGACCCGTTCGATGTTGTCGAAGATCTCCGCCACGACCGTGCCGTGCACGGCCCGGAGCGCCAGTGACCACACCGCCGCCTTGGCCGGCCGGAGCCGGCTGTGCAGGACGTGCTCCACCCGGCAGCTGTCGGGCCCCAGGGGCCGGACGGTGATCTCGTGCCACCCGTCCTCGCCGCCGGTGAAGTCGAAGCGGATACGGCGGCCGGGCTCGTACGCCGCGACGCGGTAGCGGATGAAGCCGTGCCCGCCGTCGGCGCCGACCCCCAGGGGGCGGTCGAAGCGCATCGGCGGCCAGACCGGCGTGGGGAAGAGCGGATCGTCCGCGCCGCCGAGCCGGTCGAGCAGCGCACCGACGGTGTCGGCCGGGGCGTGGACGGTGCGGGTATGAACATCGCGGACGGTACGCACGGGCAGCTCCATACGGTGGCGTATGTTTACCCGTACGGTACCGTACGGATATGGCGCAGCAGCGAGCGAAGGACCCCGGCGGCAGCGGTGCACGACCCCGGCTGAGCGCCCGGGACTGGGCCGATGCCGCCCTGGCGGCCATGGGCGAAGGCGGCCTCGCCGCGGTGGCCGTGGAGCCGCTGGCCGTCCGGCTGGGCACCACCAAGGGCAGCTTCTACTGGCATTTCAACAACCGGGACGCGCTGATCGAGGCCGCGCTGGAGCGCTGGGAAGAGGTCGGCACCGAGGCCGTGATCACCGCGATGGAGGCCGAGCCGGACCCCGGCAGACGACTGCGCCGGCTGCTCGCGCAGGCCATCTCACGGGCCACCACGGACCCGTTGGAGGTCTCCCTGCTGGCGAACGCGACGGATCCACGGGTGGCCGCCGCGCTCGCCCGGGTGGCCGACCGGCGCATCGGCTATGTCGCCGCGCTCTTCGCGGCGCTGGGCTTCCCCGAGGGGGAGGCGCGGCACCGCGGCCTGCTGGCGTACACCGCCTACCTCGGCCATACCCAGCTCGGGCACGCCGTCCCACAGAGCCTGCCGGCCGAGGCGGCACGGGACCGCTATCTGGACGGCGTGATCGACACCCTCGTACGGCCGTGGGACGGAGGCGATGAAAGCGAACATGTCGCAATCTGAACGAAGTTGGCCGAACTGCGCGTAGACGTGCCCGGTATCCGAGGCATGAGGTGAGATCGGCGCGGCGAACACGGCGCGCCACAGCGTTGTCATCTCACACACGAGCAACTCGAGCCACTCGGGCCTCGTACGGGAGGAATTCGTGACCGAAGCCATCCCCTACTTTCAGGACCGCACCTGTCCCTACCACCCGCCCGCCGCGTATCAGCCACTGCGCGAGGCCGGCCCGCTGACCCATGTCACGTTCTACGACGGCCGCAAGGTGTGGGCGGTCACCGGCCACACCGAGGCCCGGGCGCTGCTGACCGACCAGCGACTCTCCGCCGACCGGCAGAACCCGGCCTTCCCGATCCCCTTCGAACGCTTCGCGGCCATCCGCCGGGTCCGCACACCGCTGATCGGGGTCGACGACCCGGAGCACAACACCCAGCGCCGGATGCTGATCCCCAGCTTCAGCCTCAAGCGGACCGCCGCACTGCGGCCGCAGATCCAGCAGATCGTCGACGGGCTGCTCGACCGGATGCTGGAGCAGGGCCCGCCCGCCGAGCTGGTCTCCGCGTTCGCCCTGCCGGTCCCCTCGATGGTGATCTGCGCACTGCTCGGGGTCCCGTACGCCGACCATGAGTTCTTCGAGGAGGAGTCCCGCCGCATCCTGCGCGGCCGGTCGGCCGAGGAGGCGGAGGACGCCCGGCTGAAGCTGGAGGAGTACTTCACCGGGCTGATCGCCGCCAAGGAGAAGAATCCCGGCGACGGACTGCTGGACGAGCTGATCGAGGACCGGCTGCGGACCGGCGCGCTCGCCCACGACGAGCTGGTCCAGCTCGCCATGATCCTGCTGGTGGCCGGTCATGAGACCACCGCCAACATGATCTCGCTCGCCACCTTCACCCTGCTGGAGCACCCCGAGCAGCTGGCGCAACTCAAGGCCGAAGAGGGTCTGATGCCGGCCGCCATCGAGGAGCTGCTGCGGTTCCTGTCCATCGCGGACGGCCTGCTGCGGGTGGCGACGGCGGACATCGAGATCGGCGGACAGATCATCCGCGCCGACGACGGGGTGCTGTTCCCCGCCTCGCTGATCAACCGGGACGATGCCGCCTATCCGTCACCGGACGAGCTGGACCTCGGCCGTTCGGCCCGCCATCACGTGGCGTTCGGCTTCGGGATCCACCAGTGCCTGGGGCAGAACCTCGCCCGCGCGGAGATGGAGATCGCGCTGCGCTCGCTGTTCACCAGGATTCCGCGGCTGCGGCTCGCCGTGCCGGCCGCCGAGATTCCGTTCAAGGGCGGCGACACCCTGCAAGGCATGATCGAACTGCCGCTGGCCTGGTAGCAGCCAGGACGGCAGACCAGAGAAAGGGGTCCGGAATGCGGATCACGATCGACACCGACCGCTGTATCGGCGCCGGCCAGTGTGCCCTGACCGCGCCGGGGGTCTTCACACAGGACGACGACGGCTTCAGTGCGCTGCTGCCCGGCCGTGAGGACGGCGCGGGCGACCCGCTGGCACGGGAAGCCGCCCGCGCCTGCCCCGTGCAGGCCATCGCGGTCACGGACGACCAGTAGCACCCCGCGGACGCCCCGGCTGACGCGCGCGGCCCCGGCTGGCCCGGCGCCCGCGGCGCGCCCGAGCCGTCCGCCCCTCCTTGTCCCTACGGCATCCACCCCATCCGCTACCGCAACACCCCTTGGGTGACGGGCAGTTCGAGGACCCCGGTGTCCTCGGGCGTACTGGTGACCGTCACCGGCTTCACGCCGCGATTGCCCACATAGGCGTCGTCGCTCGCGGCGATCACGAAGCGCAGTCGGTGCCCCGGCTCGTAACGGTGCACGATGCCCGGCAGCTCCACGGTGAACCGCCGGGTCACATCGGGCACCCGGGCCGGGGCCACCAGCCGGTGCACCAGCGTCTTCCTGCCGTTCGGCGCGACATCGTAGAGCTTGGCGAACAGCACCAGCTTGTCGGCCGCGTCCGCGGACCGCTGTGCCCGCTCGGCCTGCGGCGAGGTGACCTTCAGCGTCACCCTGGGCGCGCCCACCACGTCCACCGGCCCGCCCGCCACCGGCTGGGACGTCCAGTCGAGGTAGCTGCCCCTGGCGTCGTACGGCGCCACGTCCGGCAGCCCCAGCAGCCCGGCCAGCGAACTCTCCGAGTGACTGGTGGCCATCCGCAGATTGCGGTACGCCCGGCTGCCGCGCGCCACCGCACCGCGCTGGGCGACGAGCTTGCCGTCCCCGGAGAGATACAGCCGCCGGGTGCCGCCCGCCGGGAAGGCGGGCGAGGTGGCGTAGGCGGACCCGGCGGTCACCCAGTCCCGGTGGTAGGCGAAGGCGGGGCCGGTGCCGGTGGCCGTCCGGTGCCGCAGATAGCGGTCGAACCACGCCAGGATCCGCCGGCCGACGTAACTGGTGTCCAGATTGCCCTGCGCCAGGTTGAGTTCGCCCGGCACCGGCTTCCTCATCCCGCCGCTGTGGCCCCATGCCTGCCAGATCATCCTGACCGGGGTGCCCTGCGCAGCGAGGGTCCGGTAGGTGGCGGTGGCCTCGTTGAGGTTGAACAGGCTGTCGTCCTGCCCCTGCACGAGCAGCGTCGGCGCCTTGACCGACGGCAGATACGAGACCGGGGAGACGCTGCGCGCATAACGGAGCACGGCGTCGGTCCGCTGCGCCGGGTACTTTCCGGAGTCCAGCAGCCGCTTGGTCTCACAGGCCCGGGCGACGAAGTGCAGACAGCCGGGGCCGCCGGTGCGCGAGGGGTCGAGCTGCGGATGCAGCAGCCCCTGCGCCTCACCGATCAGGAAGAACCCGTTCGTCCACTGCCACTTGTAGGCACCGGGCAGCGGGCCGGTGACGCCGTGGGTGCGGCCGGCGTTGTTCGGATCCAGGGAGTACGAGAGGTCGTTCCAGGTGATGAGCGGGACCAGCGCGTCGACCCGGTGGTCGACGGCGGCGGTGGCCAGCTGGATCGCGCCGCCGTAGGAGCCGCCGATCATGCCGACCCGCGGATCGCGTGCGCCGTCCTTGGCGACATAGTCGAGACGTGTCCCGTTGTCGGCCGTACGGGCGCCGGCCAGCAGGTCGACCAGCCCGCTCGCCGCCCGGCCGTCGATCCCGGGGTCGTCGAGGGAGATCGGGCAGCCGGTCTTGCCGAAGCCGAGCCCGGAGTAGGCCAGCGCCACATAGCCGCGGGTGGCGAGGGCCTTGGCGAGGCCGTCGGTCGAGCCGTCCTTCTTGCTGCCGCCGAAGCCGTTGGTGGTCAGCACGGCGGGCGCCGGGTGGGCGGCGTCGACTCCGGCCGGGCGGTAGACATCCGCGTCCACGGTGCAGCGGCGTTCCCCGCTCCGGACGGTGACCTTCAGCGCGGTGACGGTGTACGGGTCGGCGGCGGCCACCGCGGGGGCGGTCAGGAAGAGCGGCGCGGCGAGGGCGGAGCCGGCCAGCAGGGCGAGGGACCCGCGGAGCACGGGGCGGGACACGGCTCGGGACACGCTGGGCACGAGGACCTCCACACAGGTCGTACCAACCAGTCGGTAGCGGCGCGCTCATGCTGTGACACGGGTAACGGCAAGTCAACGCTCCGGGCACGCGTCGTGGTTAGGACGTGCGTTCAGTGCCGTTTTCCGGCGGGAGCAGCCGTGGAGACACCATGAGGCCCTGGACGGTGGAGGGGTGAGCAACCGTCAAACAGGCATGGCTCTCACACCGTTGCCGGCACGTCGAAGGTCAGCACGCCGGCCGTCGCGTCCAGCTCGGCGGGGACCCCCAGCGGCACGGTCAGCGCGGAATCGCCGTGGCCGAAGCCGAACTCCTCGGCCACCGGCACCCCGAGCCCGGCCAGCCGGTCCACCAGCACCTCCCGCACCTGCGCGTAGGGCCCGCAGCGGGCCCAGGAACCGAGGACGAGGCCGGCGACTCCGTCCAGCCGGCCGGCCCGCAGGAGTTGGGTCAGCGCCCGGTCGATGCGGTACGGCGGTTCCCCGACGTCCTCCAGCAGGAGCAGCCCGCCCGCCGCGCTCCGCCGGGCCAGCGGGGTGCCCAGCTCGGTGGCGAGCATGGTCAGACAGCCGCCGAGGGTGACCCCGCGGGCCCGGCCCGGCACCAGCGGCCGGGCGGTCGGCGACACCAGGGTGCGGACGGTCTCCGGCGCGAACAGCGTGCGCCGCAGATGTTCCCGGGTGGCGTCGTCCTTGAGGAAGACCTCACCCGCGACGGCCGGCCCGTGCAGCGTGGACACCCCGCCGCGCAGGGCGAACGCCTCGTGCAGCACCGTCACATCGCTGAAGCCGATCAGCGGTTTGGGGGCCGCGGCACGGAGCGCGTCCCAGTCGAGCAGATCGACCATCCGCTGGGCGCCGTAGCCACCGCGCGCCGCGAACACCGCCTTCACGGACGGATCGCACCACGCGTCCTGGAGGTCGCGGGCCCGCTCCTCGTCGGAGGCGGCGAGATACCCCAGGGTGGGGTGGGTACCGCGGGCATGGGGCGCGGCGACCGGGTCGAGATCCCAGCCGCGGAGCACATCCAGCCCGCGGTCCAGCCGCTCCGCCACGAGCGGGCCGCTGGGCGCCACCACCGCCACCCGGTCGCCGGGCCGCAGCCGCGGCGGCCGGACCGGCCGGATCTCCGTCATCCGCGCAGCTCCAGCGTCGGGACATCGCCGCGGGTGATGCCGAAGGTCTGGGTGTAGAGGGAGAGTTCGGCCTCCACGGCGCGCACGATGGTCTCCGCGCGGCGGAAGCCGTGGCCCTCGCCGGGGAACGACAGATAGGCGTGCCGTATGCCGCGCCCGGCGACCGCCGCGAGGAACCGGTCGCACTGCGCGGGCGGACAGATCACATCGTCCAGGCCCTGGAGCAGCAGGAACGGCGCGGTGATCCGGTCGGCGCGGTGCAGCGGCGAGCGCTCGCGATAGCGGTCGGGCACCTCGGCGAGCGGTCCGACCAGCGAGTCCAGATACCGCGATTCAAAGTCATGGGTCTCGCCGGTGGCCCAGCCGGTCAGGTCCAGGATCGGATAGCTGATGGTGCCGCAGGCGTAGACGTCGGTGGTGGTCAGCGAGGCGGCGGCGGTCCAGCCGCCGGCGCTGCCGCCGCGGATGGCGAGCCGGGCGCGGTCGGCGGTGCCCTCGTCGGCCAGTGCGCGGGCGACGGCGGCACAGTCCTCGACGTCCACCACGCCCCACTGGCCGCGCAGCCGCTCGCGGTACTCCCGGCCATAGCCCGTCGAGCCGCCGTAGTTGACCTCGGCGACGCCGATGCCCCGGGTGGTGAAGTAGGCGATCTCCAGGTCGAGCACCAGCGGCGCCCGGCCGGTGGGGCCGCCGTGCGCCCACACCACGAAGGGCGGCAGCTCCCCGTCGGGGGCACGGTGGTCGGGGTTGTGCGGCGGGTAGATGTGGGCGTGGATGTCGCGTCCGCCGGGGCCGGTGAAGGTGCGGCTCAGCGGCCGGGGGTAGTAGGCCGGGTCCAGGACATCGGCGTGCCGGCAGGCCAGTACCCGGGCGCGTCCGGTGCAGGTGTCCAGCTCGACGATCTCGTACGAGCTGTGCGGACCGGCGGCGATGCCGACGACGCGGCTGCCGTGCACGGCGAGGCTGGGCGCCCATTCGGTCCACGGGCCCGCGGCGTCGACCAGTTCGCCGCTCACCGGGTCGAGGATGCCCAGGGAGGTGGCGCCCCGGCCGTGGATCACCGCGAGGGTGCCGTTGTCCAGGGGCAGGAACCAGCGCTGGCCGACGGTCCACAACGGCCCGCCGAACTCCTCCTGCCGGGACGGGCACAGACCGCGGCGCGTCGCGTCGCCGCCGGGGTCGAGACGCTGGAGCTCCCACCAGCCGCTGACGTCCGAGACGAACAGCAGTGCGCCATCGGCCGCCCACTCGATCTGGGCGACGGACTCACCGGCCGCACCGCCGTGCGGCGCGCCGGGGCCGAGGTCGCCGGCGAGCGGCCGGATGTCCTCGAACTCGCCCTTGCCGGTGATCCGGGCGACCATCGCCAGGGTGCCCTCCCAGGGCATGCGGGGGTGGTCCCACGCGAGCCAGGCGGCGCTCCGGCCGTCCGGGGAGATCCGCGGACCGGTCACGAAGCGATGCCTGTCGTCGCTCAACTCCCTTACGGACGCCCGGTGTTCGGCGGCGGAGCCATCCAGCGGCACGGCCGCGATCACCCGGCGCACATCGGTCGGCCGGTCGCCGGTGAACTCCTCCAGGACGCACCAGACCTCACCGAGCTCGGGGCGCAGCACCGGGTCGGCCCAGCGCAGCCCGTCACCGGTGCCGGAGTGCGGGGTGAGCGGGCGCGGGGCCTCGTCACTGTCCGGTGCGTAGGCGTACAGCCGCTGGTCGGCGAAGTTGCTGAAGACGACCAGCGGTCCGCGCTCGGTGACGGCGCCGGCCCAGGGCTGGCCGCCGTACTCCAGCACCCGGCTGCGGACGTTCCAGGGCGCGGGCAGCACCGACTCCTCGGTGCCGTCCGGCCGCCGGCGGACCAGCGCCCGCCGGCCGCCCTCGCCGGGCCGCGGCTCGGTCCACCACACCTCGTCGCCGACGACCCCGACGAAGGCCGGGCGGCCGTCGTGCGCGGCGACCATCCGGGCATCGATCGGGGACGTCCAGCCGCCGTACGGAGCCGTGGTCACCATGCTGTCGTTCCTCTCCACCACCGGTCGGGCCACGCGTCGGCCGGTCAGACCGCGCGCAGGAAATGATCGAGCACCCGGACCCCGAAATGCAGCCCCTCGACCGGCACGCATTCGTCCACACCGTGGAAGAGCGCCTGGTAGTCGAAGCCCTCGGGCAGCTTCAACGGGGAGAAGCCATAGCCGGTGATGCCCAGCCGGGAGAACTGCTTGGCGTCGGTGCCGCCGGACATGCAGTACGGCACGACCCGGCCGTCCGGGTCGAAGCGCTCGATCGCGGCCCGCATCGCGGCGAACGTCGGGGAGTCGACCGGGGCCTCCAGCGCGACCTCGCCATGGTGGTACTCCCAGCTCACCCCGGGGCCCGTGAGCGCGTCCATGGTCGTACGGAACTCCGCCTCGCCGCCGGGGACCACCCGGCCGTCGATATGAGCGACGGCGGTCCCCGGGATCACATTGACCTTGTAACCCGCGGCCAGCATCGTCGGACTGGCGCTGTTGCGGACCGTCGGCTCGACCAGCTCGGCGGCCGTGCCGAGCCTGCTCAGCAGCGCATCGACGGCGAAGTCCGGCGCGTCGACATCGGTGTCGACGCCGTACAGCGCGGCGAGTTCACGGAGCGCGGCCCGCACCGTCGGGGTGAGCCGGACCGGCCAGTCGTACGCGCCGATCCGGGCCACGGCCGCGGCGAGCCGGCTGACGGCGTTGTCGCGGTTGACCTTCGAGCCGTGCCCGGCCCGCCCCCGGGCGGTCAGCTTCAGCCAGGCCGTGCCGCGCTCCCCCGCCGCGACCGGGTACAGCTGCATCCCGTCGCCGGCGTGGAAGGTGAAGGCCCCGGACTCGCTGATGCCTTCGGTGCAGCCGTCGAAGAGCCCGGGGTGCCGGTCGGCCAGGAAGCCGGAGCCGTCCTCGGCGCTGGCCTCTTCGTCGGCCGTGAAGGCGAGCACGATGTCCCGCCGCGGCCGCACCCCGCTGCGGGCCCACTGGCGGACCGTGGCGAGCACCATCGCGTCCATGTTCTTCATGTCGATGGCGCCGCGGCCCCAGACCACACCGTCGCGGATCTCCCCGGAGAAGGGGTGCACACTCCAGTCGGCGGGCTCGGCGGGCACCACGTCGAGATGGCCGTGCACCAGCAGGGCATCGGCCGCGGGGTCGGTGCCCTCGATACGGGCGACCACATTCGTACGGCCCTTGCTGCGCTCCAGCAGCGTGGGCGCCAGACCGGCCTCGGCCAGCCGCTCGGCGACGTACTCGGCGGCCGGGCGCTCCTGACAGGCGCCATCACCGGCGTTACTGGTGTCGATCCGGATCAGCTCGGAGGTGAACCGCACCACCTCGTCGAGCGCCTGCCGGTCCACGCCGGGGACCTGCCCGGCCCCGGGCCGCCCGGCGAACTCCACCTCAGCCATATTGCTCCTCCACGGCGGACGACACGACGGTGGTCACCGCCTTGAAGCACCGGATGGCCTCGTACATGTTGGGACTGCTGTATGCGATACGGCGCTCCCCGCATCGTTCCACGCCCGGCACGCAGGTCGCCGCGCCCACCAGGTGTTCGGCGTCGAATTCCAGCTCCAGACGGAACGGCCCGCGCCGGGACGGTTCCTGACGCACCGCCAGCGCCGCTCCCTTGTGGGCGGCGGCCCGGATCTCGGCCGCGGTACGGGCCGGCGGCCGGCAGACCGCCGCATAGCGCGACACATAGTCCTTGACCGCCACCCCGGGCGCCTGCGGGGCGTAGCCGAGGGCATCCTGGCAGGTGCGGTCGTCGCCGGTGACCAGCACCACGGGGACCCCGTACTCGGCCACCACCAGGGAGTTCAGATAGCCCTCGCTCGCGCGGCTGCCGTCGACCCAGACGCCGGTGAGGGTGTTGGCGAGGTAGGTGTGCGCCAGGACGCCCTCGGTGCCCGCACCGGTGTGGTAGCCGACGAAGGCGATGCCGTCGACGTCGCCGTGCTGTACCCCCTCGACCATGCTGAGCGACTTGTGCCGCCCGGTGAGCATCTGCGCGCGCTCGTCGAGCTGTTCCAGCAGCAGATTGCGCATCGTCCAGTGGGCCTCGTTGACCAGCACCTCGTCCGCGCCGCCATCGAAGAATCCGGCGATCGCCGCATTCACGTCGGACGTGAACATCTGGCGGCAGCGCTCCCACTGGGGGGTTCCCGGCAGCACATCGGCCGGCCAGGTCACGCCCGTGGCGCCCTCCATGTCCGCGGAGATGAGGATCTTCACATGCACCAGTCCCGTCGCAGCTAGGGGGCGGTACGCACGACATCCGACGTCGCCCGGTCCACAGTTTCGGCGATACCGGGCGGCTTGCCCAGCCTAACCAGGGCCTTCGGTCTGACACCCCGTCCGGCACCTTCCAGGACTGCCCAGTTGTGGCCAACCACACGTTTTCTTCATCTCAGCACCACGATTCCTTCCAAGCGGAAGCTGGGGGTACGCTCGTCTCCCACCGCATCTCGCACAGTTTCTGTCGCAAAGTGGAAGGACTTCCGACGGAATCCGTAAGGACTTCTGAACGAGTTCTGTCAGCTGCCGACGGCACATGCCAGGTGAGGTACAACAGGCCGGACCAGCTTCCCACGCAAGGAAACAGAGGCAAGAATGGTGAGCGAGGCACTCAATGGCATCCGGTTACCGCAATGCGGTGACACGCGAACCGACAGCGAAGGCCAACTCGCGATCTTGACCGAACTGATCGCGCAGTCTCTTTGCGATCGCAACCCGAGCTTCAAGGAAGTCATCGAGCGGGGCGGTCACCAGCAGGTCGCCCGGCTGATCGAGGACGTGTTGCGGTCCGGCCGTCCACTGCCCGAGAAGGTGCGCGCGGTCATGCTGCGCACCGACACCGACATCCATCTGGTGGCGTCCGCGCTGGGCGACTGCCTCGTCAGCGCACCGGGCGAACCGCCGGGCCTGCTGATCCCCGCGTCGCTGGCCGACGGCAAGAGCGGCCGGGCCCGGCTGAAGGGCGTCCTGCGCCACCGCGCCGCGGTGGTCGGCCATGCGGTGCCGCCGGCGGAGGCCGCCTCCTCGGTACGCGCCGCGACCCGGCTGCTGGATCTGGCGTCCGCGCACGACGGCCCCGAGGCCGGAGTGGTGTTCGTCGACGACCATCTCTCCTCGCTCGTCCTCCTCCAGGACGAGTCGCTGACCCACACCCTGATCGCCCGCCGCCTGCGCCCGCTCGCGGGGCTCACGCCTGAGCGGTGCGAGCGCCTGGAGGCCACCCTGCTCGCCTGGCTCGGCGGCATGGGCGCTCCCGAGGTGGCCAAGGCGCTCAGCATCCATCCGCAGACGGTCCGCTACCGGATGCGTCAGCTGGAGAAGCTGTTCGGCGCCCGCCTCCGGGACCCACGGACCCGCTTCGAGATCGAGATGGCCCTCCGCAGCCGCCAGCTGATGGCCGCCACCCGCCGGCGCCGGGCGGCCGCGACCCGCCGGCCGCGCGCCGCCCCCAACCCCCGCAAGGCCCTGCCACGCCGCTAGGGCGTGCCCCGATTCGCCCGTGATTTTGGCGAATCTCACACTCCAGCCCACCCCCCAAATACGGACAAACTACCCATCTCGCCCGGGGTGCCCCCACCCCCGCCACGTATCGTCGCCGTGACCCATGAAGCGGGACACCGGCCGGCCGCACGGCCGCGGTGACCCGGCAGCGCCGGTCGCACGAGGCCGGCCGCCCGACGGCGCAGCCTCCGATACACAGCGGGACAGGACACCACCTCCATGCACGGATCACGCATATCGACCTGCGCGCGCCGCGGGCTGGCCGCGGTCGTGGCTGCCGGATCGCTGCTCGCGGTACTCACCACGGCGACCCCGGCCGCGGCCGGCTCCGCCAGCACGCCGGTGGGCGGCTCCAAGGTCGTGTGCACCTCGAAGCAGCCGGGCCTGGCGCCCGCGCTGTCCCAGGACATCGCCGACGCCCTCCACGGGCGGGAGGGCGCCTCGGCGCTGGCGGTCTACGACCGGCGCACCCGGACCCACTGCGAGTTCAAGGCCGGCGCCCACTTCGACTCGGCGAGTGTGGTGAAGGTCACGGTGCTCGGAGCCCTGCTGCGGCAGGCGGAGGAGACGCACCGCAAGCTGACCCCGCACGAGGTGCGGCTGACCACCGCCATGATCACCAAGTCGGACAACGACGCGACCACCGCGCTCTGGCGCCGGGTCCGCCCGGCCGGCGTCCAGCACTTCCTGTCACTGGCCGGGATGCGGCACACCGTCCCCGGCACGCACGGTGCCTGGGGTCTCACCCAGATCACCGCCGGCGACCAGCTCAAGCTGATGGAGCTGCTCACCACGGACAACCGGGTGCTCACCGGCGCCTCCCGCGGCTACGCCCTCGACCTGATGCACCGGGTCGTCCCGGACCAGCGCTGGGGTGTCCCCGCGGGCGCCCCCGGCGGCGCCTCCGTGCACGTCAAGAACGGCTGGCTGCCGCGCAAGACCGACGGCTGGCGGGTGAACAGCGTCGGCACCTTCAACGGCGGCGGGAACGACTACGGCATGGCCGTCCTCTCCACCGGCAGCCACACCATGGACGACGGCGTGGCCACCGTCGAGCGCGCCGCCCGGGTCATCCACCGCGATCTGACGCACTGATCTCCGGCCCGGCGGCGTCGGGCGGGTGCCGGTGTACGCGGCGGCCGGCGCACGCCTGCCCATAGGCGGCGGAAGACCAGCTCCGTCATCCCCTGCTCGGGAAGATCCGCTTCCCCGGCAGCGCCAGGTGGCCGCAGCCGCGGCGCTCGGCCTGGTCCCGGGCGAACGCGACCAGCAGCGGCCGCAGTTCACGCCCCGCGTGCCGCCGGTCCGGTGCGCTCCTCGCCAGGTAGTGGGCGGACTCGCCGTCGCAGCGGGCGGCGGCGATGCCGAAGTCCTCGCTCATCGCCTGGCCGCCGTCCGGGAAGTCGGGCGGCAGCGAGACATTGGCGGTGACCAGGGTCTTGAAGGACTCGTCCGTCCAGTCTCCGTACCAGCCGCTGAACTCGGCATACGGGAACCCGCTCGTGCCGTCCATCAGTGCGCAGTGGGTGATCGCCGCATGCGGGTCGGCGCGCGGGACGACCCGCCAGGGCTTACCCGTAGGGTTCTCGGGGAGCCGGGCACGGGCCAGCCAGCCGCAGCCGGCGCCGCCCTTCGCCGGCGGCACGGGCGTCGGACGCAGCACCGCCCGCTGCGGCAACGGCAGCTTCGGCGCACCGCAACCGGCCTGCTCCGAGGCGCCGTTGGCGAGCGCGACCGCGATCCGCAGGGTGGCGGGGGTGCCGTGCTTCTCGTCCCACTTGCCGATCACCCGGGTGACCAGCCGCCGTTTGCGGCCGAGGGAGTCCCGTCGCAGATCCGGGCACTCCTGCACGATGTAGTGCCCCAGTTGGCCCTGGAAGCCCGGGATTCCCGCGGGGAAGACGAACCCCGGCGTGGTGGGGATGGCGAACTCGCCGTTGAGCCGGCGGTCCACCTCGTCCGGGTCGGAATCGACGTCCGCCAGCAACGCGAAGTGATCGTCCGGCGTGTCCACCCCGCAGCTCATCCGGCCGTGGGCGAGATCCGCCGCTTCCTTGCCGGCCTTCAGCTGCTCGGCGGGGAGTACGTCCGCCAGGTCGCCCGTCGAGAGCAGCCCCGCGCACACCTGCGTCGCGTACCACCATGGCTGCCACAGCGGCTTCGCCGCGTACCCCCCGCCCGCGAGCACCACCAGGACCACCACGAGGACGGCCACCACCCGCCCGCTCGGCACCCGCCGCCGCCACCCCGCTGCCGCCACGACTCCCCCAACCCCCTTGATTCCACGACGGATTCACCCGGGGAACCCGCGGCGGAAAACCCTACGCGCCGCCTGCGTACGGTGCGTGGGCGGGGCGCACCGTACGCATCCGGCCCCGCCCGGCGACCGCCGCCGTCCGACGGGGCGGTACGACTTTGCACTCCCCCGGGTGACCGGCCCCCCGAACGGCCCCGTACGGGACGGGACCGGGATATCAACGCCGCATGAGCGAGACCGCGCATCCGGTGGTCCGTCCGGCATCCGCTCCGCCGGCTCACCACCCCACACCGCACTCTGGGAGGAACTCGGTGCCAGGCCGCGTCAAGGCAGACCTCGCGGGCGTTCCCGAAACGGCGTTGTGGACGCTCCATCACCGTGCCGCCGAGGCCGCCCGCCCGGACACGGTGCTGCCCGATCCACGCGCCGTACAGCTCGTCACCGAGATCGACTTCCCCTTCCAGGAGCGGCTGGGCGCCGCCCGGCCCTGGCTGGCGCAGGCCCTCGCCCTGCGGGCCCTCGGGTTCGACGGTGTGGTGCGCGCGTTTCTCGCCGACCATCCGGACGGCACCGTGGTCGCGCTCGGCGAGGGACTGGAGACCCAGTTCTGGCGGGTGGACAACGGCCGGACCCAGTGGGTCACCGTCGATCTGGACGACCCGTTGGCGCTGCGCCGGCGCCTGCTGCCCCACGGGGAGCGGCAGCACCTGGTGGCCTGCGACGCCCGCGACGGCCAGTGGATGGCGGGCATCGATCCCTCGCGCGGTGTCCTGGTGACCGCTCAGGGGCTGCTGATGTATCTCCAGCCCGCCCAGGTGACCCGGCTGATCGCCGCCTGCGCCGGTGCGTTCCCCGGCGGCACGATGGTGTTCGACACCGTCTCGCGGCGGTTCAGCGCCCGCACCCGCGCGAAGGGGCCGGGTGGCCCTCGGCTGCCCCCGATGCCCTGGGGCATGGACGCGGCCGACCGGGACCGGCTGCGGCAGGTCCATCCGGCCATCAGCGAGGTGTCCGAGGTGCCGCTCCCCGCGGGCCGCGGCTTCCTCGGCTTTCTCGCTCCGCGCGCCGCGGCCGTACCCCTGCTCCGCACCGACCGCCCGCTCATCACCCGGCTGCGATTCGGTGCGGCCCCGGCCTCCCTTACGGGTCAGCCCTGACGGTGCTCGGGCACCCCGTCGAGAAAGGCGTGCACCCGTTCCGCGAGCCGCTCCGGGTACTCCCCGTTGATCGCGTGGGAGGCGTCCGGCCAGATCTCCACGGTGCTGTCGCGCAGGGTGCGGGCGCGGGCCGCGGCCTTCCCGGCGTCATGCACGATGCTCTTCCCCCCGATCAGGGCGAGCACGGGGACGCCGATCGAGCGCAGCTCGTCCGCACCGGGCAGGGCCGGGGCCGGGAAGCTGACCTTGAAGTCCCGCATACCGGAGGCGATCAGCCGGCCCTCGATGTGCTCCGAGGCGTTGTCGATCCCGCCGGAGATCCAGCCCAGCAGCCGGTTGCGCAGCCCCTCCGGCATCCCGGGGAGGACGCTGCCCAGCGAGACCACGATCATCTTCCAGCTCAGCGGCGCGAAGGTGTTCGCCGGATCCAGTGCGATCACCGACGCGATCCGCTCCGGACGGTGCAGCGCGACCTGCACCGCCAGCCAGCCCCCGATCGACACCCCCAGCACATGCGCCCGGGGCAGTGCGAGCCGGGCGAGCATCTCGTCGACCCAGGCCGCCTGATCGGCACCGGACGTCATCGGCGCCGACTGCACGCTACAGCCCGGCTCCCCGAGCCCGTCGACGGCGTATACGGGGCGTCCGCTCCCCATCAGCCCGGGCAGATTCGTCCGCCACAACGGGGTGCATGACTGCCGTCCCGGCATCAGGACGAGCGGCACGCCGCCCCCCGAGCCGAACCGGTACACCCGCACCGTCCCGTACGAGGTGTCCACGGTCCGCTGCTCATCGGGCTCGGGCAGCCCGTCCATCGCCTCCCGGTACACCGCCGCGAACCGCTCGAACGCCGCCGGGTCACGGAACGCCCCGATGTGCCGCCGGGCCCATTCGGTTCCGATGCGGGGCTCCGGAAAGCTGATCTCCGTCATCCGGCCATCCCATCACGGCCGCGCCTGCCGCCGGGCCAACGGGGGCCGCATCCGCACCCCATCTCCCCAAATGGCAGGCGTATATGACGAAGCGTCAAATGCGACCGTTCGGCCGTCCGTTCAGTCCTCGTGCCCCAGCTGGAGGTCGCGTTCGGTGCGGCCGCCGCCGGCGACCTGGAGGACGGTGGCCACCGGCGGGTATCCGGCGGCGATGACCGTGTACTCGCCGGCCGACAGATCCACGAAGCGGAACAGCCCGTCGGGCCCGGTGGTCGCGGTGTCGACGACATTCCCGGCCGCGTCCAGCAGGGTGACCCTGGCGTCCTCGACGGGGCGCCCGCCGCCGGCCCGTACGGTCCCGCGCAGCACCGCACCACCGGCGAGCTCGATGTCCTGGCGGGTCTCCCGGGCAGCCTGCACGGTCACCGGCAGCGCGGCGGGGCGGAACGCCGGGGCGCTGGACGCCAGGGTGTACTCACCGGCCACCAACTCCCCGATGACATAGCCGCCTTCGCGCCCGCTGCGGGTGGTGGCGACGACCTCGCCGCGTACGTCGGTGAGGGTGACCATGGCATCGCGTACGGGGGTGCCGTCGCCGGTGGTGACGGTGCCCGCGAGCCGGCCCGCGCCGCCGAGCACGACATCCAGCTCGACCGGCCGCTCGCCGACGGTGACGGTGACCGCCTGCGGCTGATGGCCGCCCGCCGCCGCGATCAGCACATAGGAGCCGGCACCCGGTGTGCTCAGCGCATACCGGCCGTCCTCTCCGGTGGCACCGCGGCCGATCTGCCGGCCGGCGACATCGATGAGGGTGAGCGCGGCGCGCGGCACGATGCTCCCGTCGTGGTGCTGGACGGTGCCGCAGACCGGGAGTCCGGCCATGGCGGCGGCGTGGCCAGGGGCGGCGTGTCCCTTGGTCGCGTGTCCGTTGGCGGCGTAGCTGTGCGCACGGGCATAAGAGGTGCCGGAGTCCCGGGAGTTGACGGCGGCCGGGTCCGGTGCGGTACGCGCCTGCGGTACGGCGGCGGGGTCGGCCGGGTCGCCGTACGGCATCTGCGGGGACGGCGTGGCCTGCGGAGCGTGAGGGGCGTGGGACACCAGGGGTTTCGCTTTCAGGAAGAGGGCGAGCACGAGGCCCAGGACGAGCACCGGCACGAGGTAGAGGAAGATCCTTGGCATGGCGTCCGCGTGCGCGGCGAGAGCGCTGTCGCGCAGCGAGGCGGGCAGCACACGCAGCAGTTGCGGGGTGATCGGCTCCGGACCGGGCAGCTGCGCCGACGCCGGCGGCCGGTCGGCGAGCCGGCGGGCCAGCCGGTCGGCGAGCAGGGCGCCGAAGAGGGCCGCGCCGACGCTGCCGCCGAGCCGCCGGAAGCAGTGCTGGGCACCGGAGGCGGTGCGCAGGTCGGCGGCGGGTGCGGAGTTCCGCACGGCGAGCACCAGCACCGGCAGGACACCGCCGATCCCGAGGCCCAGAAGGCCCGTCCAGAGGCTGAAGTCCTCCCGCCCGGTGTCCTGCTGCATCCGCGACAGCTGCCACATCCCCACCGCGGCCATCGCACATCCCAGGACCGGGAAGGACCTGAAGTGGCCGGTGCGGCTGATGAGTTGGCCGGAGACGAGGGCGGCGATCACGATGCCGCCCGTCAGGGGCAGCACCAGCAGCCCGGACTCGGTCGCCGTGGTGCCGCCGGCCGGCTGGAGGAAGGCCGGCAGACAGCCGGCGGCGCCGAAGAGCGCGAGGCCGACGGTGGCGCCGGTCAGGCCGGTGACATGGAAGACCGTGTGGCGGAACAGCCGCAGCGGGATCAGCGGTTCGGCGGCGAAGTACTCCACCGCCAGGAACAGCAGGGCGGTGCCGAGCGCACCGGCGCCGAGACCGAGGACGACCCGGGAGTCCCAGGCGTAGGTGGTACCGCCCCAACTCGTCAGCAGCACCAGGCAGGTGGCGAACGCGGCGAGCAGCAGCGCCCCGGCGAGGTCCGGCCTGCCCCGCCGCGCGGGCCGGGGCAGCTTCAGCGCACAGGCGACGACCAGGAACGTCAGCGCACCGAACGGGACATTGAGGTAGAAGCACCAGCGCCAGGAGGCATGGTCGGCACAGAAGCCGCCGATCAGCGGCCCGGCGGCGCAGACGAGACCGAAGACGGCAGCGATCAGGCCCATGGCGCGGCCGCGGGCCCGTGGCGGCACGACGTCGGCGATGAGCGCCTGGACGCCGATGATCAGCCCGCCGCCGCCCATGCCCTGGACGGCCCGGAAGGCGACCAGTTCGTCCATGGAGCGGGACCAGCCGGCCAGCGCCGAGCCGGCGGTGAAGACGAGGAGGGCGAAGAGGACGACGGGCTTCCGGCCGAAGCGGTCGCCGAGCCTGCCGTGGAGCGGCAGCCCGAGGGCCGAGGCGAGCAGGTAGGAGGAGGTCACGGCCCAGGGCATCGCGTCCGTACCGTGCAGCTCACCGGCGATCTCCGGGAGCGCGGTGGCGACGACGGTCTGGCCGAGGGCCGCGAGCAGCAGCGCCGGCAGCAGGCCGGCGAGGACCAGACGGCTGCGGCGGGGGCCGACCGGCACCGGCGCACCGGGGGCGCGCGCCACGGGCCCGGCACTCGTGGCCGGAGCCGGGCTCGGCGCGGGAGCCGGCTTCGCGGCGGGGGCCGACTTCGCGGCGGAAGACGGAGCCGGAGCTCGATGCGGAGCCGGAGCTCGATGCGGAGCCGGAGCCGGCTCCGGTGCCGGTCCCGGAGCCGGTCCCGTTGCCGCACCGGATACGGGCGGATCGGTTCGCTCGACCCGCTCGCCCAGGGTGGTCCCGCCCACGTGCTGCTCCCCTCGTCACGCCTGTTGCCGCCCAAGTTCTCGCATTGGGCGACAACACGGTTCAAGCGCGGCAAAGGGGGTGCGGGCGGGGCGGGACCGGACGTCAAGTACGTTGCCCGTGGCGCCTATTGGGCTCCCATCAGGGCTTTCCGTACCGAAGTGCTCCGGCGGGCCGCACACTTCGGTTCAGCGGAAACCACCCGAACCGGTGAGTGTGACGGCATGCATGCCGGGTGACGGAAGTGACTGCCGCTCACTTCTCCACGTGGGCCGCGAGGTTGGCCAGCAGGGTGTCGTAGATCCGGCCGAGCCCCTTGGGGGCGAAGGTCCGCTCGAAGAAGCCGCCGATACCGCCGGCGCCCTGCCAGGTGGTGGTGACGACGACCTTGGCGCGCCGCTCACCGGCCGGGGTGACGACCCAGGTGGTCGCCATCGAGGAGTTGCGGTCCTTCTCCACGAGCTGGCCGTCGGTCGGCTCGTCGACCTCCAGCAGACAGTCGCGCACCCGCTTGCTCGTGGCCTGGAGCTTCCAGTGGACGAGGGTGCCCTTGCCGTCGCCGCCCTCGCGGACCTCGTACTCGCTGAAGTGCTCGGGCAGCAGCTGCGGACGCGTGCCGGAGTAGTCGGCGAGCGCGTCGAACACGTCCTCCGGATCCGCCGCGATCTCGCGCTGCGTGATGGCCTCGACCTGCCCCATGTGTGTCTTCCTCCAGTACTCGGCTGCCGGTCCTGCGATGCGCCGCCAAGCCAACCACCCCTCGGCGACGCGCCCAAATTCAGGGCCGCCGAGCCGGAAGGGAACATGTGTTCTATTATGACGAACGGGGGCTCGGCAGGATCCAGAAGGAGGCCCGATGCGCTGGGACAATCTCGGCGAAAGCCCGTCCGCGCTGTTCGGCACGGATGTCGTCAGCCGGACGATCGACAGCCCCGAGTTCCGCGGGATCACCTTCCACGAGGTGCGCGCCCGCTCGATCGTGAACCGCGTCCCGGGCGCCTCCCGGATGCCGTTCGAATGGACGGTGAATCCCTATCGGGGCTGTAGCCACGCCTGCGTCTACTGTTTCGCCCGTAAGACGCACAGCTATCTCGACCTGGACACCGGGCAGGGCTTCGACTCGCAGATCGTGGTGAAGGTCAACGCCCCCGAGCTGCTGCGCCGCGAGCTGGCCGGGCGCCGCTGGCGCGGTGACCACATAGCGATGGGCACCAACGTCGACTGCTATCAGCGCGCCGAGGGCCGCTACCGCCTGATGCCCGGCATCATCGAGGCCCTGCGCGATCACGCCAACCCGTTCTCGATCCTCACCAAGGGCACGCTCATCCTGCGCGATCTGCCGCTGCTCCAGCAGGCCGCCGAGGTCACCGACATCGGCATCTCGGTCTCCGTCGGCTTCCTGGACCGCGAGCTGTGGCGCACGGTCGAGCCCGGCACCCCCGCCCCGGACCGCCGGCTGGACGTGGTGCGCACGCTCACCGCGCACGGCATCCCGTGCGGGGTGCTGATGGCGCCGGTGATCCCGTTCCTCGGGGACGCACCGGACCAGCTGCGGGCCACGGTCCGGGCGATCGCGGAGGCCGGCGCCGGGTCCGTGACCCCGCTGGTGCTGCATCTGCGGCCCGGCGCCCGCGAATGGTTCATGGCGTGGCTGGGGCAGCACCACCCGCATCTGGTGCGGCGCTACACGACGATGTACGCGGACGGCGCCTACGCCCCCAAGTGGTACCAGCGCCGGATCACCCGCCAGGTCCATGAACTCGCCGCGGAGTACGGCATCGGGCCCGCCCGGCCCGGCGAGGCCCGCCGGATCCCGCCGCAGGACGCCGCTCCCGCACCGGCCGGAAGCCCCGGCGACGAGGCCCACCGCCCGGCGGAACCCACCCAGTTGACCCTGATATGACCCTGCCGCAGCCCTCAGACAGGGGTGACCGGCACCGACTCCAGGGCCCGCGCCAGCCGGTCGCGGACCGCGGTCTGGGCGGCGATCCGCTCCTCGATGACGGTGAGCCGTGCCCGGGCGATGCGCAGCCCCTCGGGTGACGGCGCGGCGCTGGTCATATCGCCGTCCAGACAGGGCGCGAAGCAGCGGACATCGGCGAGCGTGAGCCCGGCCGCCAGGAGGTGGAGGATATTGCGGACCCGTACGGCCGCGCGCTCGTCGTAGACGCGATAGCCGTTCGCCATCCGCTCCGAGGCGATCAGCCCCTCGCGCTCGTAGTTGCGCAGCGCCCGCGGCGACGCCCCCGTGACCTGCGCCAGCTCCCCGATCCGCACCGGCTCACCTCCCCGTCCGGCACCGTTTCTACCAGGGTGGGGCAGGGCCGCCCGGCCCCACCCCGGACGCCACCTCGCCCGTCAGCCGACCCCACCTCGCCCGTCAGCCGTCCCCACCGCTGCTCAGCCGACCACCGCTCCCCCGTCGACCGGGAGGACCACCCCGGTCACGAACGACGCCTCCGGCGCGGCGAGCCGGGTGACGGCCCAGGCCACCTCCTCCGGACCGCCCACCCGCCCCAGGGGCGTGTGCGCGATCTGCCACTCCCGTAGGGCCTTCCGCCGCTCCGGGGGCCACCCCTGATGCCGGGCGATCGGGGTCTCGATCGCCCCGGGCGCGACCGCGACGACCCGTACGCCGCGCGGGGCCAGCTCCACCGCCCAACTACGGGTGAGGAGTTCGAGGCCGGTCTTCGTCGCGGCGTAGACCGCGTTGCCCGGCCAGCCCCGCTGCCCGACCGAGGTGCTGATGTTGACCACCACCCCGCCGGTCCGCTCCAGATGAGGAACGGCCGCCTGGCTCAGCAGTACCGGCGCGACAAGGTTCGTCGCCAGCAGCGGATCCATCCCCTCCTTGGTGAAGCTGCCCAGCGCGCCGCTGCCCACCACCGCGGCATTGTTGACCAGCACATCCAGCCGGCCGAACGTCTCGACCGCGTGACCGACGAGCTCCTCGGGCACCCCGTCCGCGGTGATATCGGCGGCGTACGGCACGATCTCGCCGCCCTCGAAGCCGCCCGCTGCGCCGCCTTCGGAGCCGCCCCCGGAGCCGACGCCCGCCGCCGTCTCCGCCAGCGGGCCGGGCCGGCGCCCCACCGCCAGCACCCGCGCCCCTTCCGCCGCGAAGGCATGGGCGGTGGCCCGCCCGATGCCGGTCCCCGCGCCGGTGACGATCACCACCCGACGGTGCGTTCCGGACCCGTACGCCTCGTACCCGTACGTCCCGGACCGGTGCGTTCCGGACCCGTACGTCCCGGAGTTCCTTGCCTGTTCCATGCCGCGAGTCTCGAACCCTGACGCCTGGGACAAGGTCAAGCGGCTCCCGGCCTCCCGTCCGCGGAATTCCCCTTGAGAGCCCCCTGGGGCCAGGCCCTAACCTCTCCGGCATGGACGGGACCGAGAGGACTTCCGCACGCACCCCCACCCAGCCGCTCCGCCCCGTACGGATACGGGAGATGACCGAGGCCGATATCGAAGCGGTCTCCGCGGTGCGGGTCCACGGCTGGCAGACGGCCTACCGCGGGCTGATGCCGCAGGCGTATCTGGACGCGCTGAGCGTGGCGGCGGATGCCGAGCGGCGGCGCTCGTGGTTCGCACGCCGGTCACCGGAGGTCTCGGACCTGGTGGCCGAGCGGAACGGCGAGGTCGTCGGCTGGGCGTGCGTCGGCCCGGCCCGCGACCCCGATATCGCCCCAGGAGCCACGGAGTTGCCGGCCCCCCGCCCGACCGCCGGCGAACTGCTCGCCCTCTACGTCACCCCCGCCCTGATCGGCACCGGCATCGGCCGCACCTTGCTGACCGCCGGCACCACCCGCGCCCGGACCCACGGCTTCCACACGCTGTACCTGTGGGTCGTCCGCGGCAACACCCGCGCCCGGCGCTTCTACGAACGGGCCGGTTTCGCCCCGGACGGCGCCGAGGAGTCCTACGACGTGGGCGGCAGCAGCGTCCCGGAACTGCGCTATCGGCGGTCGCTGGCCCATGAGGGCAGCGACCGCCCTACGGGCCAACGACGGGACTCCGACGACCGGCCCTGACCCTAGGGCGTATCCGCCTCGCCCCCGCCCCCCGAGGCCGCGCCCTTCGACGCCGCGCCCTCCCCCGCCCGCACATCCTCATGCACCCCCAGTCGCGCCAGGGACGCCGCCGCGGCGGCCGCCAGGCGGGGGTGGGTGACGGCGGCGGTGAGGGCGGGGACGGCGCGGCGGTCGCCGAGGGCGCCGAGGCCCTCCACGCAGGCGAGTGCCACCCGCCAGTAGGGGTTGTGCGGGGTCAGCAGCCGCTCCAGGGTCGCGATCAGCGCGGGGACGGACTGCGGGGCGCGGAGCTCGGCGAGCAGCCGGACCGGGTGCAGGGCGTAGGCGGTGCGCAGCGGGTTGGTGGCGAGCGCGGCCGCGGCGCGGGCGGTGCGGGGGTCGCCGAGCCGGCCCAGCGCATGCGCGGCGGTGGCGCAGCGCACCGGCTCGCGGTAGTTCAGTAACAGCACCAGCGTCTCGAAGGCCCGCTTGTCGCCGGCGCAGCCGAGGACGAAGGCGGCGATCTCCCGGGCCCACAGCGGACGTTCGACGGCGACCAGCATCCGGGCCAGTTCCTCGCGTCCGGCCGGGGTGTTCTTGCGGGCCAGCCCGAGCAACCGCTCGTAGGCGACCAGATCCTGTGGGGAGCGGAGTTCGGCCCGCACCCGGTCGGTCAACTCGTGGAATTCCTCTTCCATTTGCCGTTCCCCTCCCGCCGGGCCGCCCCGGTTCCCGCGACGTGGCCTGCGCCACAGCCTAGTGACCCCTGCTACCCCTGGCGCTCTGGTTACTCACCGGTTAACCTGCTGGAACGAGCAGCACCACTGCTCGGGCGGCCTGGTGACGCAGCCGCCACAGAGTGAAGTCGGTTCGGCACAGCACGACACAGTACGGAGCACACGGCAAGGCCCCGGGACAGGGCTCTCGCCGCGTCTCCCACCCCGCCGGCGCTGCCATGGCGCTGCGGCTCCTCGCGGCTCTCCGCCGCTGTTCGGCCGCTGCGATCACATGCCTCGCGTCCGCGGACACCCTCAGTCGTCACTTCTCCCCTGCCTTTCAGGGGAACACCCTCAGGAGTCTCGCGATGGGCCCTCAGTCCACCCCAGATCTCTCAACTCAAGCCTCTTCGCCGTCCCTTTCCACCGTCGCCATCGTCGGTCTGGGCACCATGGGCACCGGTATCGCCGAGGTGCTGACCCGGGCCGGCCGCGAGGTCATCGGTATCGACACCGACGAAGCCGCGGCCCGCCGTGCCGTCTCCGCCCTCGAAGCCGCGACCGCCCGCGCCGTGCAGCGCGAGCGGCTCACGGAGCGCGAGCGCCAGGACGCCCTGGCCCGGTTCCGTACCTTCACCGATCTCCAGGCCGCCGCGGACGCCGATCTCGTCATCGAGGTCGTGCCCGAGGACTACCAGCTCAAGCGGCAGGTCTTCGCCGATCTGGACGCGGTGGTCCGGCCGGACACCATCCTGGCCACCGGCACCAACGCGCTGTCCGTGACCCGGCTGGCCGCGGATTCGCAGCGCCCCGAGCGGGTGCTCGGTGTGCACTTCTTCAACCCCGCGCCGGCCATGAAGCTGGTCGAGGTGGTCTCCTCGGTGCTCACCGCGCCGACCGCGATCGCGGCCGTCACGGAGCTCGCCCGCGACCTGGGCAAGGACCCGATCGCAGTGGGTGACCGCCCCGGCTTCGTCGCGGACGGCCTGCTGTTCGGCTATCTGAACCAGGCCGCGGCGATGTACGAGGCCAAGTACGCCACCCGCGAGGACATCGACGCCGCCATGAAGCTCGGCTGCGGGCTGCCCATGGGCCCGCTGGCGCTGCTGGACCTGATCGGGGTGGACACCGCCCGTACGGTCCTGGAGGCGATGTACGCCGAGTCCCAGGACCGGCTGCACGCTCCCGCGCCGGTCCTGGGCCAGCTGGCCGAGGCGGGGCTGACCGGCCGCAAGGCGGGCCGCGGCTTCTACACGTACGACGCCCCGGGCAGCGCGACGGTCGTGCCGGACGCGGAGAGCCCCGCGGCCACCGACGAGGGCGCCGCCGGGCGTACGGTCTCCGGCGTCGGCGTGGCCGGTTCCGGGACGATGGCCAGCGGTATCGCCGAGGTCTTCGCCAAGGCGGGCTACAAGGTCGTGCTGGCGGCCCGCAGCCTGGAGAAGGCCGAGAAGGCGAAGGCCCGGATCGCCAAGTCGCTGGGCCGCTCGGTGGACAAGGGCCGGATGACCGGCGAGGCCCGGGATGCCGCGCTGGCGGCGATCACCCCGGCCGGGTCGCTGGACGCGTTCGCCGATGTGGACCTCGCGGTCGAGGCGGTGGCCGAGGATCTGGCGGTCAAGCAGGAGCTGTTCAGGACGCTGGACAAGGTCTGCAAGCCGGGCGCCGTCCTGGCCACCACCACCTCGTCGCTGCCGGTCGTGGCCTGCGCCCGCGCCACCTCGCGCCCGCAGGACGTCATCGGGATGCACTTCTTCAACCCGGCGCCGGCCATGAAGCTGGTCGAGGTGGTCCGTACGGTCCTGACGGCCGACGATGTCCACGCCACCGTGCGGGCGGTCTGCGCCAAGGTCCGCAAGCACCCCGTGGACTGCGGCGACCGGGCCGGATTCATCGTGAACGCGCTGCTGTTCCCGTACTTGAACAACGCGATCAAGATGGTCGAGGAGCACTACGCGACCCTGGACGACATCGACGCCGCCATGAAGCTCGGCGGCGGCTACCCGATGGGCCCGTTCGAACTCCTCGACGTGGTCGGCCTGGACGTGTCCCTGGCCATCGAGAAGGTGCTGCACGCCGAGTTCCGCGACCCCGGGCTGGCCCCGGCGCCGCTGCTGGAGCACCTCGTCGCCGCCGGCTGCCTCGGCCGCAAGACCGGCCGCGGCTTCCGTGAGTACGCCCGGCGCTGACGCGTGGCGGCACCCCCGCCCGGCGGGGGGAGGATGGGGTGGACTGCTGGAACCCGACGGCGGTCCACCCCCGCTCACCGGGGCGGAGGTGGCACCTCATGCCGCAGGTCGCGTAAATATGCAGTACCGTCCCCACATGTCCCAGCCCGCTCGTACGCAGCCCTCCGACCCCGACGCCGCCACTCCCGGAACCCGCCGAGCGGCCGCGCAACGGCTCAAGATGCGCCGTGAATTGTCGGCTGCGGCGATGGAGCTGTTCGCGACCAAGGGCTATGAGGCGACGACGGTCGACGAGATCGCGGCCGCTGCGGGCGTCGCCCGGCGTACCTTCTTCCGCCACTTCCGCTCCAAGGAAGAGGCGATCTTCCCCGACCACGACGACACCCTGGTCCGCGCGGAGGCCGTCCTGGACGCCGCCCCGCCGCACGAGAACCCGCTCGACACGGTCTGCCGCGGCATCAAGGAGGTCATGCGGATGTACGCGGCCTCCCCGGCCGTGTCGGTGGCCCGTTACCGCCTGACCCGTGAGGTCCCGACACTGCGCGAGGCCGAGATCGCCTCGGTGGCCCGCTACGAGCGACTGTTCACCCGCTACCTCCTGGGCCACTTCGACGAGGGCGCGCACCGCGAGGGCGACGACGATCCGCTGCTCGCCGAGGTCGCGGCCTCCGCCGTGGTCACCGCGCACAACCACGTGCTGCGGCGCTGGCTGCGGGCCGACGCCCAGGGCGATGTCGAGGCCCAGCTCGACCATGCCTTCGAGATCGTCCGGGAGACCTTCGGCGCCGGTATCGGCGCGGGCCGCCCCGGCGGCGAGGAGACCCCGCCGGCCTCCGTCTCCCGGGAGGGTGAGGTGCTGGTCGCGGTGGCCCGTACGGACGCCCCGCTGGACGAGGTCATGCGCACCATCCGCAAGGCGATCAAAGAGCGGAAGTAACGGCTGACGGCCTTCCGGCCGGAGCAGCACCCGAGCGCGGCCCGGCGCCCATGAGCCGACCGGGCCGCGACCCGGATGGCGTAACGCCCCGACTGCTCACGCTCCGCACATCTCCCTTTCCTTTGCGTCACCTCCAGGCTTCCCATCGGCCCTCTTTTGCTCATGCGTGCCGACGAGATGACATCTGAGAGAAATTCTTGGCACTCAGTGTCTTGTCGCCTGGCACGCGGTGTCATACGTTGAGAGTGTCCGGGCGGCCGGCGTGCTGAGAACCCACGCGCGCCGGCTGTCCCACCAGCCCTATGCGGCTGTCCGCCCGGACGCCTGCGTCACAGGCACTTCCCAGCAGCCGCTGGGCACCGCGCTCACCCAGCGCTGCCACGGCACCGCGGCCGACGGCTCTGCGATCCGCGCAGAGGCGACGGCAACGGCGCCACCCCGGCCGAACCGACGGCACCACCTCCGCACCACCCCCGACGTTCCCCCCAACCGTTCCCTCAACGGTTCCCCGAGCTCTCCACCGCGGTCGAGCCGGGGAGGCCCCAACCGCCGGAGGCACCCCGTGAACGAAATCCTGGACGCAATCCTCGCGCCTGACACCACCAGCGCCGACTTCGCCGGCCTGACCATCCCCGAGTCCTACCGCGCGGTGACCGTGCACAAGGACGAGGCCGAGATGTTCGCCGGCCTCGAAAGCAAGGTGAAGGACCCCCGCAAGTCACTGCACGTCGACGAGGTGCCGGTGCCCGAGCTGGGCCCGGGCGAGGCGCTGGTGGCCGTCATGGCCTCCTCCGTGAACTACAACTCCGTGTGGACCTCGATCTTCGAGCCGGTGTCGACCTTCGGGTTCCTGGAGCGCTACGGCAGGCTCTCCCCGCTCACCAAGCGGCACGACCTGCCGTACCACGTCATCGGCTCCGACCTGGCCGGCGTGGTCCTGCGCACCGGCCCCGGTGTCAACGCCTGGGGCCCCGGCGACGAGGTCGTCGCGCACTGTCTGTCCGTCGAGCTGGAGTCCTCCGACGGCCACAACGACACCATGCTCGACCCCGAGCAGCGGATCTGGGGCTTCGAGACCAACTTCGGCGGCCTGGCCGAGATCGCGCTGGTCAAGTCGAACCAGCTGATGCCCAAGCCGAAGCACCTGAGCTGGGAGGAGGCGGCGTCGCCCGGTCTGGTCAACTCCACCGCCTACCGCCAGCTCGTCTCGCAGAACGGCGCGGCGATGAAGCAGGGCGACAACGTCCTGATCTGGGGCGCCAGCGGCGGACTCGGCTCGTACGCCACCCAGTTCGCGCTGGCCGGCGGCGCCAACCCGATCTGTGTGGTCTCCTCCGACCAGAAGGCGGAGATCTGCCGGAAGATGGGCGCCGAGGCGATCATCGACCGCAACGCCGAGGGCTACAAGTTCTGGAAGGACGAGCAGACCCAGGACCCCAAGGAGTGGAAGCGCTTCGGCAAGCGCATCCGCGAGCTGACCGGCGGCGAGGACGTGGACATCGTCTTCGAGCACCCCGGCCGGGAGACCTTCGGCGCCTCGGTGTACGTCACGCGCAAGGGCGGCACCATCGTCACCTGCGCCTCCACCTCGGGCTACAACCACGAGTACGACAACCGCTACCTGTGGATGTCGCTGAAGCGGATCGTCGGCTCGCACTTCGCCAACTACCGCGAGGCGTGGGAGGCCAACCGCCTGATCGCCAAGGGCAAGATCCACCCGACGCTGTCGAAGACGTACACCCTCGAGGAGACCGGGCAGGCGGCGTACGACGTGCACCGCAACCTCCACCAGGGCAAGGTCGGCGTGCTGGCACTGGCCCCCGAGGAGGGGATGGGCGTGCGCGACGAAGAAATGCGCGCCAAGCACCTCGACGCCATCAACCGGTTCCGGAACGTCTGAGGCAACTCGGACTGCGGACCACGAAGATACGGGCCTGATATGACTGAGCGTCAGAAGGATCGTCCGTGGCTGATGCGGACGTACGCCGGCCACTCCACCGCCGAGGCGTCCAACGAGCTGTACCGTCGCAACCTCGCCAAGGGCCAGACCGGCCTGTCGGTCGCGTTCGACCTCCCGACGCAGACCGGTTACGACCCCGACCATGTCCTCGCCCGCGGCGAGGTCGGCCGGGTCGGGGTCCCCGTGTCCCACCTCGGTGACATGCGACGGCTGTTCCAGGACATCCCGCTGGACCAGATGAACACCTCGATGACCATCAACGCGACGGCCATGTGGCTGCTGGCGCTGTACGAGGTGGTCGCCGAGGAGCAGGGCGCCGACATCTCCAAGCTGTCGGGGACGACGCAGAACGACATCGTCAAGGAGTACCTCTCGCGCGGGACGCATGTCTTCCCGCCGGGCCCCTCGCTCCGGCTGACCACCGACATGATCACGTACACGGTGGCGCACATCCCCAAGTGGAACCCGATCAACATCTGTAGCTACCACCTACAGGAGGCGGGCGCCACACCGGTCCAGGAGATCGCCTATGCGATGTCCACCGCCATCGCGGTGCTGGACGCGGTGCGGGACTCCGGGCAGGTGCCGCCGGAGAAGTTCGGTGATGTCGTGGCCCGTATCTCGTTCTTCGTGAACGCCGGTGTCCGGTTCATCGAGGAGATGTGCAAGATGCGCGCCTTCGGCCGCATCTGGGACAAGATCACCCGTGAGCGCTACGGCATCGAGAACGAGAAGCAGCGCCGGTTCCGCTACGGCGTCCAGGTCAACTCGCTCGGTCTGACCGAGGCGCAGCCGGAGAACAACGTCCAGCGGATCGTCCTGGAGATGCTGGCCGTCACGCTCTCCAAGGACGCCCGCGCCCGCGCGGTGCAACTCCCGGCCTGGAACGAGGCGTTGGGGCTGCCGCGCCCCTGGGACCAGCAGTGGTCGCTGCGTATCCAGCAGGTCCTGGCGCACGAGAGCGATCTGCTGGAGTACGAGGACATCTTCGCCGGCTCGCATGTCATCGAGGCCAAGGTGGACGCCCTGGTCACCGAATGCCTCGCGGAGATCGAGCGGATCCAGGAGATGGGCGGCGCGATGGCCGCGGTGGAGTCCGGCTACCTCAAGTCGCAGCTGGTCTCCGCGCACGCCGAGCGGCGGGCCCGGATCGAGGCCGGCGAGGAGAAGATCGTCGGCGTCAACTGCTTCGAGGGCACCGAGCCCAACCCGCTCACCGCGGACCTCGACACGGCCATCATGACCGTCGACCCGGCCAACGAGGCGCGGGTCGTCCAGGCGCTGCACCAGTGGCGGGACAACCGCGACGAGGTCCGGGCGCAGGACGCGCTGTCGGCGCTCAAGAAGACCGCGGCCGGTGACGGCAACCTCTTCGCGGCCACCCTGGAGTGCGCACGTGCCGGTGTGACGACCGGTGAGTGGGCCTGGGCGCTGCGGGACGTCTTCGGCGAGTTCCGGGCTCCTACAGGCGTCTCCAGCGCCCCCCTGGCGGTCGCCGCCGAGGAGGGCAGCCCGCTCGCCGCGGTCCGCGAGAAGGTCGCCAAGACCGCGGCCGAGCTCGGCAGCGGCAAGCTGCGGCTGCTGGTCGGCAAGCCCGGCCTGGACGGGCACAGCAACGGCGCCGAGCAGATCGCCGTACGGGCCCGGGACGCCGGCTTCGAGGTGATCTACCAAGGCATCCGGCTCACCCCGGAGCAGATCGTCTCGGCCGCGGTCGCCGAGGACGTGCACTGTGTGGGGCTGTCGATCCTGTCCGGCTCGCACGCCGAGCTGGTGCCGGACGTCCTGGCCCGGCTGCGCCGCACCGGCGTCGACGCTTCCCCTGGGCCTCACGGCCCGGGAGATGCCCCTATACCGGTCATCGTCGGCGGCATCATTCCCTCCGCCGACGCCACCGCGCTCCGGGAAGCCGGAGTGGCGGCCGTCTTCACCCCCAAGGATTTCGGTATTACGGAGATCATCGGCCGTATCGTCGACGAAATCCGGAAAGCGAACCAGCTCGACCCCCTGGAGGTCCCCGCATGACCCAGGCGAACCGCCCGCCCGGCGGCCGGCCGCGCCGCTCCTGCCTCGCGGTCCCCGGCAGCAACCCGCGCTTTCTGGAGAAGGCCCAGGGCCTCCCGGCCGACCAGGTCTTCCTGGACCTGGAGGACGCCTGCGCCCCGCTCGCCAAGGAAGGCGCCCGGCACCACATCGTCGAGGCGCTGAACGAGGGCGACTGGACCGGCAAGACACGGGTCGTGCGGGTCAACGACTGGACCACGCACTGGACGTACCGGGACGTCATCACGGTCGTCGAGGGCGCGGGGCAGAACCTCGACTGCATCATGCTGCCGAAGGTGCAGGACGCCCAGCAGATCGTGGCGCTGGACCTGCTGCTGACGCAGATCGAGAAGACCATGGGCCTCGAGGTCGGCAGGATCGGCATCGAGGCGCAGATCGAGAACGCCAAGGGCCTGGTGAACGTCGATGAGATCGCCGGTGCCTCGCCGCGCCTGGAGACCATCATCTTCGGCCCGGCCGACTTCATGGCGTCCATCAACATGAAGTCCCTGGTGGTCGGCGAGCAGCCGCCCGGCTATGGGGCGGATGCGTACCACTACATTCTGATGCGCATTCTGATGGCGGCACGCACCTACGATCTCCAGGCCATCGACGGTCCGTACCTTCAGATCAAGAATGTTGACGGCTATCGCGAGGTCGCCGGCCGCGCCGCCGCCCTCGGTTTCGACGGCAAATGGGTGCTGCACCCGGGTCAGGTCGAGGCCGCCAACGAGGTGTTCTCGCCCTCCCAGGAGGACTATGACCACGCGGAGCTGATTCTGGACGCCTACGAGTGGCACACCTCGGCGGCGGGCGGAGCCAAGGGTTCCGCGATGCTCGGCGACGAAATGATCGACGAGGCGAGCCGGAAGATGGCACTGGTCATCGCCGGCAAGGGCCGGGCCGCCGGCATGATCCGCACATCCAAGTTCGAGGCCCCGGAGGCTTAAGCGCGATGCAGTTCGGCCGCACCTATGAAGAGTTCACCGTCGGCGATGTGTACAAGCACTGGCCGGGGAAAACCGTCACGGAATACGACGACCACCTCTTCTGTCTGCTCACCATGAATCATCACCCGCTGCACATGGACAGCAACTACGCCGAGCAGACCACCGACTTCGGAAAGAACGTCGTCGTCGGTAACTACATCTACTCCCTGCTGCTGGGCATGTCGGTGCCCGACGTCTCCGGAAAGGCCATCGCCAATCTGGAGATCGAGTCGCTGAAGCACGTGGCGCCCACCTTCCACGGCGACACGATCTACGGCGAGACGACCGTGCTCGACAAGACACCCTCCCGCTCCAAGACGGACCGCGGCATCGTGCACGTCGAGACCAAGGGATACAAGCAGGACGGCACCCTGGTCTGCGTCTTCCGGCGCAAGGTCATGGTCCCCACGGCCACGTACATCAAGGAGCGCGGCGGCGAGCAGCCCGGCCGCCCGGAGCTCGTGGCCCCGGCCAAGAAGGAGAAGTAGCCATGACCCGTCTCGCGCAGACCGAGGGCCTGACCGACATTCAGCGGGAAATCCTCTCCACCGTCCGCGATTTCGTGGACAAGGAGATCCTGCCGGTCGCCACCGAGCTGGAGCACCGCGACGAATACCCGTCGCAGATCGTCGAGGGCCTCAAGGAACTCGGTGTGTTCGGCCTGATGATCCCCGAGGAGTACGGCGGTCTGGGTGAGTCCCTGCTCACCTATGCGCTGACCGTGGAGGAGATCGCCCGCGGCTGGATGAGTGTCTCGGGCATCATCAATACGCACTTCATCGTGGCGTACATGCTCAAGCAGCACGGCACGCAGGAGCAGAAGGACTACTTCCTCCCGAAGATGGCGGCCGGTGAGATCCGGGGCGCCTTCTCGATGTCGGAGCCCGCACTGGGCTCGGACGTTTCGGCCATTTCTTCCAAGGGCGTGCGGGACGATGGGGGCACCTCCCGCTCGAACGGAGCTGAGAGTGGGGGAGATTACGTCCTCAACGGCCAGAAGATGTGGCTCACCAACGGCGGTTCGTCCACCCTCGTCGCGGTGCTCTGCCGTACGGACGAGGGCCACCCGGAAGGCACCGCGCCGCACAAGTCGATGACGACCTTCCTCGTGGAGAAGGAGGCCGGCTTCGGTGAGGTGCGCCCCGGCCTGACGATTCCGGGCAAGATCGACAAGATGGGCTACAAGGGTGTCGACACCACCGAGCTGATCATGGACGGGCTGCGGATCCCGGCCGACCGGGTGCTCGGCGGCGAGACCGGACGTGGCTTCTATCACATGATGGACGGCGTCGAGGTCGGCCGGGTCAATGTGGCCGCGCGCGGCTGCGGGGTCGCCCAGCGCGCCTTCGAGCTGGGCGTTTCGTACGCACAGCAGCGGCACACCTTCGGCAAGCCGATCGCGCAGCACCAGGCCATCCAGTTCAAACTGGCGGAAATGGCGACAAAGGTCGAAGCCGCCCATGCCATGATGGTTAACGCCGCTCGCAAAAAGGACTCGGGCCAGCGAAACGACCTCGAAGCGGGCATGGCGAAGTACCTGGCCTCCGAGTACTGCAAGGAGGTGGTGGAGGACGCGTTCCGCATCCACGGTGGCTACGGCTTCTCGAAGGAGTACGAGATCGAGCGCCTCTACCGCGAGGCCCCCATGCTCCTGATCGGTGAAGGTACCGCCGAGATCCAGAAAATGATCATTGGGCGACGGCTACTGGAGGAGTACCGGATCCAGGGGTGAACACCCCGTTTGTACCACTCTGTCCTAGACGAAGATCACACCCCGTCATCGTTCTTCGGCCACGGATTGGCTCTGGCTCTTGGCCAGTTGCCGCTCGTAACCGATAGCATCCATGGAAAGCCGCCGTCCCCCGTGTCCATAAGCGGCATCCTCCGCTACGAAGGTCATCCATGCCCCACAGCCAATCCTCTGCACAACGCGGTCGCGTCCGCCTCGCGCGCGGAGCGTCGCCGTGGCTCCTGCCGACCGTTGCCACGGCAGCGGTCAGCCTCGCCCGGTCTCGCCGGTCGGGTCGCTGGGCCGCCGTTGCCGTGCCCACCACCGCACTGGCGGCGGGCATGCTGTGGTTCTTCCGCGACCCCGAGCGGGAGATCGCTCAGGGCCGGGTCATCTCTCCGGCCGACGGCGTGGTGCAGAGCATCATGCCGTGGAAGGACGGACGCACCCGGGTCGCGATCTTCATGAGCCCGCTGAACGTTCACGTCAACCGTGCGCCGCTGGCCGGCACGGTGACCTCCGTGGAGCACATCCCCGGCGGATTCGTTCCGGCGTTCAACAAGGAGAGCGAGAACAACGAGCGGGTGGTCTGGCACTTCGACACCGAGCTCGGCGACATCGAGATGGTGCAGATCGCCGGCGCGGTGGCCCGCCGTATCGTCCCCTACGTGCCCCAGGGCACCAAGGTGGAGCAGGGTGAACGGATCGGCCTGATCCGCTTCGGCTCGCGGGTCGACGTCTACCTCCCGGAGGGCGTCGAGGCCGCGGTCGAGGTCGGCCAGGCCACCACCGCGGGGGTGACTCGCCTTGACCGTGATTGATCCCGAAACACAGGCCGGCTGGGCGCCCGAGACCGATGAGGACGAGGACGACATGCCGCTGTCCACGCGGCTGTCAATAGCGGACACCCTCACCCTCGGCAACGCGATCTGCGGCTTCATGGCCGTGTACTTCACGACCACCGGGGTCCTCATCCCGCATCTGACGGGCAACGAGGACGGCGGGATGGCCCGGCACAGTGCCGCGATGGCCGTGATCCTGATGCTGCTCGCGTCGGTCTTCGACCTCTTCGACGGGCTGGTGGCGCGCAAGCTGCGGGCCTCGGCGATGGGGGCCGAGCTCGACAACCTCTCCGACCTGATCAGCTTCGGACTGGCGCCCGCGTACTTCGTCGTGACCTGGGGCATGGTCGCCCTCCAGAGCGCGCACCAGCGGGTGTCCCTGGTGGCCGCGGTCGTGGTGCTGCTGGCGGTGGTGCTCCGGCTTGCGCGGTTCTCCTGTGTCACGCTGCGTGACGGCATCTTCCAGGGCATGCCGAGCCCGTTCGGCGCCCTGACCGTCGTCGCCATCGTGCTGCTGGAGCTGCCGTTCCTGCCGACGCTGCTGGCGATCATCGGGGTGGCCTGGCTGATGGTGAGCCGGGTCGAGTACCCCAAGCCGCGGGGCCGCCTCGCGGTGGCGATGCTCAGCTGGATCGTGCTCAGCATGGGCATGCTCGCCGCCTGGGCCCTGGACGCCCCCGGCGGTGAGCTGCTGCTCCAGACCGGCTGCTCCCTTCAGGTGGTCCTGGGCGCGATGATCCCGCTGTTCGCGACGGCCCGGAGGGTCAACACCTTCCGCGACAACCGCCGTGAGTCGCGCGCGGAGTCCCGCGCCGCACAGCTTCCCTAGCGCAGAAAACGCCGCGGGCC